>JBDREF010000142.1:0-19841 GCA_043820045.1 Planctomycetota bacterium
GCACTGTTTTTCAAAGTCCATCTGCACCCGCGTGATGCGGCTTCGACTGCGGTTGTCGCTGCGAGAGGCTAACAAGTCCCGGCTCTCCGGGCTTGTGCTCACGATGTCACCGACCTGGCAATCGAACATCAGGCTCGGTGTTTGGACGTCGAACGTCTCGATTGGTTCCGGCGATGTCGCCGCTGTGAGGCGGAGGAATTCGTGCATCGCCCCGGAGTCATCGACCTGGTCTGCAATGCCGAGAGTTTCATCGGTTGCTGCGGCGAAGATGCTCTGGTCCGAGACTTTGCGAAACTTGAACCGCCGCGGCAGAGTGATAACGTGATCGACGACCGGAGCGGTCGAGTTGACGGGACCATCGGCAACCACTGCGGCCAGACGTTCATCGCTGATGACCGAGGCGGTGATTCGGAATCTCAGGTTGCCTCGCAGGGCCGCAAACCAGATCGCTGTGTCAAGTTGGTCGCTGCTGAGCCATATCCCGCACTCGTCGAGCAGGATGTTGAAAGCGTAGAGATACTGCCACCAGCTATGGCCGTTGTCGTCGAAAGAGACCTGCAGGAAGTAGCCCAAGGACCTTCCGAGCTTGTCGGTGGTCAGGGCGGGGTGAAATCGTCTTCGGCGCTGGACGAAGTTGCCGCTCTGGAAGACTTTGGCAAAGTCGAATGCGCTGCCCTGGTTGTATGGGGCATCGCTGTACCGGCCGTCTTCGTTCAGGCACCACTTGCGATAGACATCTTTGACCTGATAGAAGTCGGGATTGGCCGATGCAGAGAATTTGTCGTAGTCGGTGTCCTCAAGGCCGCCGTCCCAGGCTTTGACGAGTCGGAAGGTCGCTTCATAGACTTTGAAATCGCCCTGGCCGATGTACCTGTGCGTGACCGGCCAGCGGTTCCTGGTGCTGTGCAGTGCTGCGATGTTCGTTTTTGAGATGCTCAATTGCTGCCCGGCGTGCTGGCAGTTCAGCTCGATGGTTCTGCCGGTGCCGGCCTTGTAGAACACTATAGCCTGGTCGGGCCCAGTCGATGCCTGCCGGGGCACGAACTTGAACTTCAGGCCGATTCCTTCACAGCAGCGATGCAGAGCTTCGAGGAGATTCAAGCCGGTGACATCGAGGTCGCGGGCGGTCTGGCCCTCGGTCAAAGCGGTCAGTTGAGACAGGCCGGGCGTATGCAGGCTGCCGCTTGGGACGCACTCGCATAGCAGGTAGTCAATAGCTTCGGTGTAAGTCCAGAGTTTTGCTTGCGAGGTCTCCGGATAGAAGGCTGTGTAGCTCTTGCCGTTGACCTCAGTCGGGGTCGCAGCCGCATTGGGTTTGCCGTTGGGATTGAATATCGTATCGAGGCCGGTGAGGAACACGTTCGAGCCGGTAACGGTTGCGAGCCTCTGTCCGAAGACCGAGATGCATTTCAGGTTCGCGCTGAAGTCCGTCGCTGTGATTTCCACGGCCTGTGCATCGGCGGCCAGTCGGGTCTCAATGCTCTCTATCTGACCGCTGAAGATCGGAAGGCTGAATGCGGCTGCGCCTGGCGGGACGCCATTGTAGTATTGCCTGATGCAGACATTGCCGCCTGTGGCGAATCTGCTCTCGATATCCTCGACGGCCATGACAACCGGGTCAGTCGAGGCGGCGGGGTTGTATCTGAATCTCGCCCGGCCAAACTCGGGCCAGCCATCGCGTACAATCTCTATCGGCTCCAGATCGGGGCAAGGCATGCCGTCGACAAAGACTGAGACGGAAGCCGCCGGTATTGCAAGGCGTTGTCGCTGCGATTGGAAAAAGTCGGTTCTGTTGGACATAAGCTGCATCTCAGATATAGTCCCTGCTTTTCAGGGTTTTCGTGTCAAACGCTTTCGGCGCTGATGATTTCGATTGGGTCAGGATTTTCGGTCTTGAGCTGGATGCTCAATTGTGCCGAAGGGCTGTTTTCTATGCCGTCGGCGTCTTCTGCGCGTATGACGAGCAAGTACCTGCCTGCTTCGAGTGTGTCACTCTGGTAGGTGTAAAACTTCTGTCCTCGATAGGTTATCGTGGCCATCGGGTTGTCATAGTCGATCTGTCCGGTGCGGTTGTCGTGATAGATGTTGAAGCGTACGGGCTGCGACCGCTGCTCCAGCGGGCAGTAGTACCATGTGAGCCTTACCTTGGCTGCGGCTACCTGCTCGGCTATCGAGCTGAAGATATTGTTCGGCTGTGAGCCGATGAGCCAGCCGTTTGCATCGAGTGACACTTTCGCCGCGGCGGCTAACGTCAACTCCTGGTAGCCGCAGTTGTTGAATCGGCGAACGGCGTAGAAGTATGTCGAGTCTGGCTCATGTTCCACATAGCTCGGCGGCGAGATAGCTGCGGCCTCCTGCTCAGCTACGGCTAATATGTTCGCAAAGTCTATTCGTTCCATGCTCGCGCCGCGGTAGAGCGCCGAGCAGCCGTTCAGCCGTACCCAGAACCACCCCAGGCTCAGGGTCGTCCCCAGCTTGAATGCGTTGGCGGTCATTCCGTTAAAGAGAGCATCCGCGAGCCAATTCAGTTCGATAATCGGCGAGCCGGCAATCGATTCGAGTTTTGCCGACGCTGTCGATGCTGCACTCGCCGATCCGGCAAGAAAGACTATCGCCTCGCCGACGTTGAGCGAAGCGGAGCTGATTCGGCTCTCGAACATTGCAAACGGCTCTCGATAGAGCCATCGGATTTCCTCGGGGCTCAGGGCACGATTGTAGATGAATACGTACTCTATCCTGCCGTTGAAGCAGTAGAGGTAACCTCCTTCATAGTTACCGCCGATGCCTACGAACTGGCCGTCGGTTACAGTCAGGTTGCCGTCAGTTGCGGTGTTGGAAGCTTCCTGGACCGCGTTGACATATAAGCGAGCGTCGTGCTGCCTCCACGTTCCGGCGGCGTGCACCCATTCGCTGCCGTCTGTTGCGTGAAGCGACGTTGAAGATATGATGCAATCGTTTGCGGTGTCCGTGAACACTCGCCAGGAGATTCTGCCGTTCGATTGGGCGTGCAGGCGTGCGGGCCGACAGTAGGCGGAACGGCCGAAGATGGTATTGGTCTGATTCGCGCTCTGGTTGACTAAAGCCACGACGCTGACCTCATTGGTGATGTCCCAGCCGAACCTGCCGGTTCCGCAGTCTATACATCTGTCGGCGCCGAATTCAATGCAGGGTCCGTTTTTGCCGGGTTTCCAGGCAGGTGCGGCTGTGCTGTAATAGAAACTCCCGACCTGCCGGCGGAGTCCGTAGTCCGCCACCTTCTCGCCGGTCCCTTCGTTCATCAGCCAGCATCCCGCCAGTCCTCTCGCGAGCGGATGGCTCCAGTTGACCTGCAACGCCCTTATGGGTTTAAGCAGTGGCATTCAATGTCACTCCGTAGAACTTGTGGACAAAGTTGTACTTGTCGTTGTAGTGGGCCTTTGCGTTCTGCCAGTCCGCTTTGACTGCGATGGCTATTTCCGCCTGTGTCTGACTTGCGAGCACGACGATGGTTCGCGACACTTCGATCAATGAGCCGGCGGCCAGGGCGTCGATTTCGGACTGTTGAAGCTGGGCTGTGACGGCACTTTCCGGCGTCGGTGCGATCCCGGCGACCGGCGCATCTATTGGGATGTGATAATACAACTGAGCCTTGCCCTTGCCGGGTTCGGTCTGCTTGATTTTGCCAATGTGAATGTCGGCCATTTTTTGCCTCCTTATGCTGACTGATAGTTCCAGCACTGCACGTACGCTCGGACGTCGTGGTTGTCCGTGGAGCCGGTTTGCTGAATTGCGATCCTGAAATGCGCCAGGTCCCTGACGATGAAACTTAACTGCTGCGGGTCAACGCTGTTGTCGCCCTGCATTTCCCAGATAGGCGTATCGTCGTAGTTGACGCCATCGAGCGAGCCGTAGAGCTTAATCTTGACTTCATCGGTGGGTGTGACGTCGTAGTTTATCTCGACGGTGACATGGGCGCCTTCGTAGCCGTTGGTCTCCATATCGACGTCGGATGAATATGATTCCGTGGTCCCTGAAAGTGTGACGTAGCCGTCGCCGGTGCCGATGATCTGGCCGGCCGAGGCCCAGTTTTTGTTTATCGTTGCCATCGTGAACTCCTGCAATTATCTTTTGATTAATCCAGACCTATGTCCAGGTCGCCCGCTGCGAACCTGGCCGTTTCCGAACTGCCGACAGCCATCGCCTGGCTCAATGCGCCGTGGGCCAACATGTTGCCGCCCGTTGCCGCGTCGAACAGGGCGAAGTGAGTGATCGTGCCCCAGTTGCCGGTTGCTTTGGCGAAGGTAACGTCACCGGCGTTTTGCACAACGCCGCCGGATGCCGCGCTCCAGTCGCCGGGGCTTGTCTGCACTCGTGCGTAGGCGTTGCCGTCAGGCTCGGCCAGTCCGGAGCCGTCATCCTGCGGATTTGATGTCGATAGACCGACGTAAATCGTCGGCGGGGCGTAAACAGCCTTGCCGAAAATATGATCTAAAATCTTGTCTTCCCAATAATCTGTGAAGCCGCCCATTTTATGTCTCCTGAATTGTTCTGCGTTAGCTCGGTGTTCGTGTGATCGTCGAGGCGGCGTCCGCCGGTGTATGGGTCAGCAGGACCGTCTGCCCATCGTCATCGTAGTATTTGATTTGACCGGTCGATTTGTTCTGTACGGCCTTATTGGCAAGCATTTTGTCGGCGGTTACTCTGCCTGTGCCCGACCAGATGAATTCATCGCCTGCGATAAGGCTGTCACCGTCGGCTGGATTCGCTCCCGCCTGGGCAAACGCCTGCACCGAGTATCTTCCCGGCGGAATATTGGAATCGAAACTGCCGACGTACCGGCTGCCGTTCTTGTCCGCCAGGCTGATGTCGTAATCATCCGCGGTTCGACCGCCTGTGCCCCAGACTTCGAAGACTTCTCCCGCGACGTACCAGACCTCTCCGGCGGCGTTGCGAACGACTGCATAGAGCGTGTTGCCAGATGCGTAATTCACATGTATTTCGTTTGCCATGTCAGACTCCTGTGTTAAACAATGCCGTCGTAGATGCCCCTACGCTTCCTCAGTCCATGTCCCGTTCTTTGCGATGGTGGCCCAGTCGCCGTTCGAATCGGCGACAAGGGTAAGAACCGCTCCTATTGCGCTGGCTGATTTGTACTTGTTTGCCGCCTGGCCGCTGTCGTCCCGGATTGTTGCCGTGCCGGGGTCGATGCGCAATTCCTGCGCCGCCTGGACCGAGAAGCTGAACACAGTACCTGCGACGGCCGAGGCGGGCAGAGTCAGTGTCACTGTAGCTGAGGCTCCGAGGTTGGTGTGGACGCTGCCGGATTCGCTCTCGGTAAGTGTATCGTCGGCGGTATGGGCCTCGATAGTTTTCTTCAAGCCTCCGGATGCGTACGGGACCATGATATTATGCCCGGCCCGGCAATCGGCTATCGAGACGATATCTCCCGCCGCGGTGCAGACCTGGGCCAAGCGAATGTGAGGCGTGGTTGCCATATCGGGGAAGCCGGTGTATTCGTCTGTCACCAGCGTTCCGGCAGAGTCCAGATAGATGTAGATATCTTGCTTGTCATCGGCTAAGGTATTTCCGGAGGAGGCCTGGCAGCTTATCAACTGCGTTGCCAGCCAGAACTTGCCGCCCTTTACGCCGACGTCCAGGCCGCCTTCATCGTAAACTCTCAGGTCGTTGGCCCGCCGTGCGGCTAACAGCAGCCGGTACAGCAGCTTGCGAAAGTGCAGATAATAAGGGGCCGTGCCGGTCGGGATATACTCGACGCCCGTCTCGCCGTCGGATTGAATGTTCAGCAGCTCGTTGTCGGATGGATATGCTTCAGCCATAATGTTCTCCCGTGGTTGTTGGTGTTTGTGTCTGATGTCACTCGGTGTCGGCGATTGCAAGCAGCAGTTGATTCATCTGTTTGTCGAATGAAGAAACGCTCAGCTTCTCGGCGGGTCTCGCCGCCGGTGTCACTGTGATTGGCCCTGTTTCGAAGGTGCTGCCCTGGTTGCCGGATTTGTCCGTAATCTTGACGCCGAATTTGTATGTCCCGCTCGGCAGCTCCGGACTTGTCCACTCGATAGTATCGGCGTCGAGGCCGAATTGGCCGCATCCGAAACAGCCTCTGCCGAATCCGATCGCCGCTGCTGCGTCGCAGCCGAAGTCGGCTAATCCGAATGCCGCCATGGTAAAGCCAGCTTTGTCTTGGCGGGACGGCCAGATTCGTATCGGCGAAGTATTGAGTGGGTTATCGTAGTCGATTGTCCCCGTGCCGTTGTCGAAGTACATTTGTACGGCTGCATCGATCGGCAGGTCCTGGCTTCGCAGCAGGCGAATCAGGACACGTCCGCTGTCGGTTGGCGGCCTGACAAGCTCGCTTGCGAAATCTATGTGTGCATGGTCGGCCTCGACTGCAAAGACCTCGATCCAGACGGGCGATTGCAGAGAGGTTGGTATCGGGACGACTAATTGTCTCTGCTCGCTGTCGATGGTGACTCCTGCATATCGAGCATTGACGTAAACCTGATAGAGCGCATCCTGCAAGCTCGACCGCCACTTGACCAGGGCTGTCCGGGTTTCATTAAAGCATTTGCCGTCCGAGCTTATCCCTGCGGGCAGCTCGAAGGCTCTGACCGAATCTATGCCGTTGCTTGTAAGTGACATTTGCACTATCCCGCCAGTGACTTTCAGACCAATTGGGTGTAGATGATTTCGTAATCGACGACGATGCCTGTGCCGTCGATGCGTTCGCCGTTTACTTTGAAAGAATCCATCCTAAGGTTGTCGTATTTCCGACCGTCGCCGGCCGCGAGCGTGTGCGTGTCGCCGTCCATGCAGGCCGATATCCAGGCGATTCTATCGTTCATTTTTGAACGGCTTTTTGCCCGCAGCGTGCCCGTCTGTTTTATCTTCCTGCCGCGTAGGCCCATATCGACGCTTAGCACACCGTCCAGTCCCGGTACGGCCCGTTCCACCGAATCCCTGCTGAAACTACCGGCCTGAATCTCTAAGCCCTGCTCGTCGAACAGTATTTGCCCGTCTAAAGAGATGATCATCAGTCTTGTCTCCGCGAACTAATCCCGTACTAATCTTCCCGCCGCTCCGATTTTGGTGACATCCGCCACTCCGTCGTCGCCGACGTCGATGCTCAGGCGGCACCGCCCCCTGGCCTTTGCAAATAGTCTCTGATAGTACAGGCTCTTACTCCAGAAATTCTCGTCATTGGCTCTTCCGGCCAACATCGCATACACAACCGAGATCACGGCGAAAACAGATGCGAGTCTCAGCACGCTCGCATCCAGAACATCCGCAATATCTATCGGGCTTGCAGGATTACCCGGTCTGATGCCGAAGTATTCGGTAAGTTGAAGGGCGACCTCGTTTGCCTGCGGCCCGAACGTGCTGATTCGGTAGGATATATCGGTAGCAGCCGGTGGGGCTATTGCAGCGTCATTCGGATCCGACCTGATGACCGAGATGCCAAGCTGCGTCGCCGAATCGACTGAGACTATCTCGAACGGGCCGTCCAATGTCCCGTCCGCCGATTGCAGATATACGACTCCGCCCGTTGCTACCTGTGCCGAAACGAAGTCCGCTGCGCTCGCTGTCAAGGTTGTGCCGCTGAGCGTTGCTCCCGTTCCTGCCGCTAATACCTGCCAGGGCAGATGCAGCTCTCCGAACAGGACCGGCTCGTATTTAAGAATATCGGCATCGTTTGAGAAAATGGTCATTTGGTTTGGCTCCCTTCTTCTTTCGCGGGGGCTGTCCCGGCGGAGCGAAAGAATCATTTACCTTCGCTCCGCCGGAGCCTCCGGCTTAGCTGGTGCTTAGATCGCGGATTATACCGTGGGCCGCCTCGTTCTTCAGCTCCATGGTATATTCGCCGATCAGCTCGCCGCACTCGTAATCGCCGCCGCTTGCCAAAGGCTTGAAGTGGAAGCTTCGCCCGGCCAACGGCAGAACGTTGATGCGGGATGAATCCAGCAGAAGCGCTGCATCCTGCGGCATCCATCGCGTGGTGACAATCTGGCAGATGCCGAAGTCGCTTTCGTAAACGCTGATCATGTCGGTGAAGGTCGTGTCGTTGGCTCCGTAAGACCGGCTGCCCGAAGAGAAAGCGTTTACCTTCCTCTTCTGGAAACCTCCTACGACAATCAGGTCAACGTTGCCGCTGCTGCTGTCCCAGATCCGCCTTAGCACGTAATTGATCTTGGCTTCGTCAAGGTCGGTGCCCGTCGGAAAGCCTGCGTCGCCGGTGTTGAAGACGTTTGTCGCCAGGTGCTGAATCACGCCCCTCATAGACCTTCTGACCGAGCCGCTTCCTTCGGGATTGCTTGCCGGCTGCCCGCCGTTGATTACCGTGTTTTCCAGATCGCGAATCAGTTCCCGCAGGCGCTGCTGCTTTTGGTGGTCCATCTCGTCGGCCAGACCCAATTGACTCGCAGCCATATCGGTTCCGCTGACTTCCACTGCGGCGGTGAATATCTGCGTATAGTTGCCGCACCGGCTGCGATTGGTGAATCTCGCTCCGGGCTTGTCGGCGCCTTCAAGAGCGGCGTTTCCGAGAATGTTGATCGCCTGGTTGTCGGCGAGGTTCTCGGCCGTAGTGCCGGCGTAGCCGCGAACGACAGTCAGCGTGCTGGTGGAGATGCCGGTAACGAGCATCAGCTCCCCGCTGCCCTCGACCTGAATCTGATCGCCCACGCGGAACCTGCCGCCGTTATCGACCACGAAATCGGTGTCGGCCGCCGGGTCGCTGAAAGTGCTGTCGTTGATTGCGTCCTTGTTGGGCAGAAGCTCATCTTCGAGCCATTCGTGATGCGTGCTGGTGGCTTCTCTCAGCGAGTCGCCAAGAGCATCCAGCAGAGGCGTTTCGTACGGCGAGATTATGCCGACAACATCCGATACGTCCTCGGCCAGCTCCGGCAGAGTCGTACCCGCTGAATAAGTTGCTTTTCCTGTAAATGCCATTCTTTACTCTCCCATATTTGTATTTGTCATTCTTGTGGTCTTCGTTGTGTGCTATAAAAAGTTTCTTCGCAGTCTGAGATACTCGTGCAGGTCTGTCCGGTTGCCTGTTGTTGCGGCTTTCTTTGCGGCTCTTTCCAGGATGGTCTGATTGTTTGTCACTCGCTCCCTGGCTCCGGCGGTTTTTGCAGGTGTCACGGCCCCTCCGGGTCCGCCGAACAGGTATTGCTTTTCTATCTTCAACTGCTCGATTACACCGTCTATATCCGCTTCGTCCTGGTCCTGCATCCTAACTTTGGCAATCAGCACAGTTGTCTCCAAATCAACGGCTCCCGAAGCAGCCAGCTTATGTATCAGCTTCTGCTCGGTCTGAAGAGTGCTCAACTGCTCGGAGATTTGCGCAGTCTGCGTTTTTGCCTCTGCCAACTGCTCGGTCAGGTATTCCAGTTTCTTCTCGGCACTCTGTGCCCTCTTGCGATAGCGGATTGATTCGGCCACCGGGACAAGCCTCACACTGTCATTGTCACCTGCTCCCGTTATGTCTTCTGACAAAATATCCTGTGTCTCAATCGGACTCATAAACTTTTCCTTTCTCTGTTACGAATTCTGGTATCCCAACTCTCTGAGCACCTGCTCGGTCGAAACGCCCAGCTCTTTCTTGATCTGGGCCTCTTTCAATTTCTCCATCGTATTTTCCGGCAGCGGGCTGGGGAAAATGACGTCAATGTCTCTATCCTGCTCGCGCGTCCCGTAGATGCCGGCGACGTCGAGAATCCCCAGGATCATCCCGCAGATTCTCTTTAGCCCTTCGCTGTAAGTGAATCTCTTGCGGTCGTTCTTCGAGAGCGTTCCCATGAGCGTCAATCGCAGCGCCACTGCGCTTGTGAGGTTGCCGAGCTTGTTCTTCAGGACGCCGGCGGCAAGCGGCGTAACTGCGCTGACCTTGTCCATAGCCTCTCTGATTTCTGCGATGTGAAGGGCCTCGCTCGGCGTCTCCGAGTCGCCGCCGAACTCCTCGATGGACGCCTCCGGGTTCTCGGTGTACCACATCCTGCCCGGCGAGATGGGTTTATCCTCGAAGCCGTCTATGCCTTTTCCAAGATACATCTTGAACGACTGGAACGTGATTCTGTTTGCCCTGTCGCTCAATCGCGTGTTGAGTTCGTCCTGCAACGCCATCAGCGGCTCGACGTCGCTTAGGCCTTCGTAATAATACGGCTGCGCAATGTTCTGGATATGCACGACCGGCAGAAAGCCCCACGGCAGCTCGCCCTCGGCCACGAGCTGTTTGTCCTCGTAACGCTGCCATGCGCCGGCCGAGGTGATCTCGGTGACTGCAACCGTACGAACGGCCTCGGCGCTGCGTCTGCCTGCCGACAGCAGCCGGGCAAGAAATGAGTTCTTTCTGCTCAGGGAGTTTTTCCTCTGATGAAAGTGCTGTACGTAGCATTTGATTGTCTTGTAGTCGTTTTCATCCAGAACCGGCAGTGCTCTTGGCGCCTCAATCAGTTCGAGGTCGATTGTCTGCGCTAATTTCAGCACATCATCGAGGGACCCCGCTTTGCGGGAATCCACATAGAGGGTTTGTGAGGAAGGGGAAGTGACGTGTTCGATGATTTCATCGCCAGGCCTGACGAAACAATCGACGAACCCATAGACGCTTCCGAGCACTGCCATATCCTGGAGAAATCCGATGTCGCCGTTGGCCGCAAACACAGCCTTTAATATACTCTCAATTTCTGCGCGCTTTGGCTCATCCGGCGATTTGGAAACAAAACTAACTGGCTTGCCGAACAGAAAATCGACTGTCGCGTTGACTCGCCAGGCAATATCATTTTCGATGACGACTTCCTTTCGCTGCACCTGGCCGACGGCTCTGGCGCCGAAGACATCCGCATTGCCCGAGTGCGCCAGTCCTGTTATTCTTGCCGGCAGGCCGTATTCCTGCGCCTGTACATAGCACCGGCCCGATTCGTTCACCTTCCTTTCTGAAGCGCCGTGGCCGGCTGTCTCCATCCTCGGGTTGGCATAGTAATCCCAGAGTCGACCAAAGTGCGTCTGGATATCAACCGACTGTGTGTCAACGAGCCACTCGATGTAGTCGGCTTCGAGCGCCGCATCCTGAAAGATATCAAGTTCGAATCCCATACTTGCCGCTCCGTTTCTAAGTTTTTCAACTGCCG
This sequence comes from Planctomycetota bacterium, assembly GCA_043820045.1. GTDB lineage: Bacteria > Planctomycetota > Phycisphaerae > Sedimentisphaerales > Anaerobacaceae > JBDREF01. The sequence goes on from JBDREF010000142.1 coordinate 11,127, forward strand.
CCGGCCCGCCGCCGAATACGGCCTTCTACAAATGGAGCTACATTCACGTTTGATGCGAAAAAAATGCTGTTTCCGGAAATGGCCGCTGAGCTAAATCTTTATGAGGCAAGTAACAAAAATTTTTTCCATTTTTTCCATTTTTGTTCGGGGGTACCCCCGCATTTGATTCGAAAATCCGGCTCTTTCCAGCGTTATTCTGGTCCGGTGAAAGGGCCCGGATCGCTTGCACTTCAGAGGCCGACCGCGGGATTTGGATATGATCGCCGAGGCACCTATGCGTCAACAAAAGACTTGATTTCTGATATTCTAACGCGTGCCTAAAGCAATCAGTGTCAGGAAAATGCCGTAAGTTGTTGTGTTCTGTGGAGTTAAATCGTTCTTGGCTTGATGAATTAGGTCATGTCACGTGCAATACATACCTGTAAGATATCCGAATTTTTCTTGACATCGTCACAGACTGTTCTATAAAGTTAGGTAATTCAGGGATGTGTGGTAGTGGGCCGCTCGGCTCTGACGGCGTTGAATGCTGCGGCATTCGTTGAATCGAAGGAAGAATGGGGTGATTAAAGTACGGAGGTCTTATTATGCTCTCAACACACAAGAAGTTAGTTGCCACGCTTGTATTTGTTCTTAGCCTCACAATTTGCACGGCGGTAGATGCATACGATGCACGACCAACCGATTTGGAATGGGTCTATCCGCAGACACTCGAAGAAGACACCGAGTTCAGATTTCTATGGACTTTTCATCTGAGTCCGAACGGTTATCCTTCGGCGTCTCAATACAATTGGCGTCTCTATCTTTCAATGGACACAACATTGAGCAACTCAGACCATTTATTGGCTACCTATATCGTTAATGTCCCGGCCGGGGCGGACACGAGAACTTTCCAGGTAACGGTTACGCCGAATCCTCAGGGTCCCGGATTGTCTCTGCCCGCCAGCGGGACATACTATGTGTTTCTTGAAATCAGCCCCGGGGCCGGTGCTCCGTCCGACACTAACCTTGCCAATAATATAACCATGGGGCCTAACCCGATACAGGTTGGTGGAGCTTTGCCCCCTCCTCCTCCGCCTCCGCCACCGCCACCGGCGGCAGGAACTATCACAGCGGCCACGGTTGTCACGGTCCCTGCCACAGGGCAGTCCATCGTTGTGGCCGGCTACGATGATGGAAACCTTGAGTTCCGCAATTGGCAGGGGGATATTCTCGCTACGCGAGATGTATTGGGAGCTGTCACGGCACTTGAGGCCGGTATTCTGGGCAGTCCACCGGCAGCGAGGGTTTTTGTGGCATCCGAGGATTCGAGCGGGGCACTGAGGGTAATTAGCCCGGGCGACATCAGCACAGACATCGCTTCCCGGCCGAGCATTGGGATTATTAAGGCGATTGCTGTTTGTCATGAGGACTCGGACGCAATCTACATCGGTACTGCGAAAGCCGGGGGCACCCTGAATAAGTTGAACAGCCTGACGCTGGCTGACGAGGCGGTCCGCTCGGCAATGGGTCAGATTACGCAAATCGCTCAAATCCACGGCGCATCGAGTGACCTTCTTGGGGTAGGCAGCGACAAGTCGGGCGGGTCCGTGTACTTCGTGGATAAGGATACACTCGCTGATGTGCTTCCACCGCGCCAGAACCTCGGAACCATTTACGGTTTGTCTTCGGCAGATGTGGATCTGGACGGCGAAGCTGAGCTTATCATTGCATCGAGTAAAAATGGCGGTACCGTTCGCCTTGTGGAAGGTCCCACCTTCAAGAGCGATTTGGCCGTACAAGACCAACTTGGAAAAATCCTTGCTCTGGACTACGGACGTATGCAGCCGGAGTCGTTCATCGGCCCGACAAACGATGCGTGGATTCTCATCGCCTCAAGCTCCAATAGCAGCACACTGCGCATCTTGAAAGTGGACGTCGGTGTATCGACGGTCACTTTTACGGATTGGGCCACGCGCAATACCGCTGGCACAATACCTTACGCTCAATTGCGTGACTACTATATGGTTGGCGTCCCGCTCGCAGGCGTGGTATTGGCAGATTCGGACAATGTGGTGTTGCAAGTACTGGATGCAAGTCTGGCAGGGCCTTTTCCGTCCGTTCCGTCCGGGGAGGATTTTGAGAGCGGCGATTTCAGCAAGTTCCCCTGGGAACATCCCGGAGGCAAAGATTGGACTGTCACATCACAGCAGAAGCATGCAGGAAGCTACAGTGCCAAAGCTGGTTCGATAGGCGATTCTGAGAGTAGTGTATTGCAGGTAACGCTTGATTGCGTATCAGGCGACATAACCTTCTACGCAAAAGCTTCCTGCGAATCGTATTATGACGGCTTGAGGTTTTATATCGACGGATCAGAAAAAGGTCAGTGGTCTGGTGCACAAGATTGGACCGAAGTGTCCTTCCCTGTGGCTGCCGGCCAAAGAACCTTCAAGTGGGTATATTCGAAAGACAGCTCCGTATCCGAGCTGTCCGACTCCGCCTGGATCGACGATATCGAGTTCCCGGTCGCAGCAGCGCTGATGCAATCTCAGCCGTCTGGTTCTCCGGAATCCTCCGACCAGACTGTATTGCGCATCGAGACAAGCGTCGAATCTTGGCAGTCACCATAATTCTGTAGTCTGAAACGTGGACACGGGCAAAGAGTCTGCGAATCTGTGATTGCGACTTGAGGGCTGTGAGCGTAGCGCTCACAGCCCTTCTTCATTTGTCAGGCCGGCAACGCCCTCCAAACGCTCCGGATTGCGTATTTGACACATCGGCGAGAGCGAGGTATATTTGTGTTGGTCCATGAATCTGCTCACGCAGAACATACTGCATACTCTTGCTGCTCATCTCGGAGGCATCGAGAGGGTTGAACCAGAACAGAAAGGTAGAAAATGAAGAAGATTATAGTATCGTTCCTCGTCTTGATAGCAGTTGCAACTTTCACCTTAGCAGCAGATGCCTCGTCTTCGGCATCCGGCTCCGAGCTTCTGCCTGTGCCCACAATACCGAACGGCTTCGGCGTCAACATCCACTTCAGGGGCCAGCCGCGGGATTTGGATATGATCGCCGAGGCGGGATTCAAATTCATCAGAATGGACCTCTCGTGGTCGGGCGTCGAGACAGCCGAGGGCATTTATGATTTCGCCAAGTCCGGCTACGATTCTCTGACGAGCGGATGTGTAAAGCGGGGCATACGCATTCTGTACATTCTCGATTACAGCAACACGCTGTACGAATCGGATATGTCGGTTCGCACCGAGGTCGGCCGCAGAGCCTTCGCAGACTTCGCCGCGGCTGCTGCGAAAAGATATGCAGGCAAAGGGATCATGTGGGAAATATGGAACGAGCCGAATATAAAGCATTTCTGGAGGCCCGAGCCTAACGCGGCCGATTACTGCAAGCTTGTCGAGCAGGCCGCTCCGCGCATCAGGAAGGCCGATCCGGCCGCCGTGGTAGTGGCCGGCGCCACTTCGCAGATACCCTTCGAATGGCTCGAAGAATGTTTCAAGGGCGGGCTGCTGCAATGGATCGATGTCCTGAGTGTGCATCCGTACCGGTCACAGCCGCCGGAAACGGTCGTCGCGGATTACGCCAAACTCCGCGGCCTTATCGAACGTTACGCCCCGCCGGGCAAAGAGGTTCCAATCATATCCGGCGAATGGGGATACTCGAACATCAATTGGGACAAAACCCCTATTTCCGAGCAGCAGCAGGCTCAGTACCTGTCGCGAATGTTTCTGCTCAATTGTCATCAGAATATCCGCGTCAGCATCTGGTATGACTGGAAGAACGACGGCACCGACCCCAACGAGCGAGAGCATCAGTTCGGTACGGTAAGCAATGACCTGAATCCCAAGGCGGCGTATCTGGCCGCAAAAGTCCTCTCTTCGACTCTCGCCGGATATTCCATTAACGGCCGGCTTGACCTCGGCAATGAAAATGACTACGCCTTCAAGCTGAGCAACGGCCAGGCAGAGGCGATAGCATTCTGGACCGTGGACAAGGAGCACAACGTAGAGCTACCCATAGAGCCGACAGAGGTCACGCTCGTCGGTATGCTTGGCGGCAAGGTCGTAATGAACTGGAAGACGGCTAATCTGAAACTGCGTGCAGAGCAAAGCCCGCAGTATGTGTTCATAAAGCCAGGAAAATAGGAGATAGCAGCTACGCTAAATGTTCTATGCGGATTGTCCACAGCATCGCTTGTACTTTTTTCCGCTGCCGCAGGGACATGAGTCATTTCTGCCGACACGGGTTTCTCTGTGCAGAGACGAAGTAGTCGGTTCAGCTTCTACATCCTGGTACTCAAGCTCGTAAGACGATTCCTGATGCAAGCATGTACGAATGATGGCGGCGGCCAAATCGGTCCTTTGAGTGATGTCGAGTTCTATGTGTTTGCCATCCTCAGTGCCATAGTGCTCAAGCGCGAAATCTAAGACTTCCAAAAGCGATTCTGCATCCACAGGAAGTGGCGCTCCTGAGGTCATGACAAAATCTTCAAAGGGCAGCAGCCTTGTGGCAATCACAAGGCCCTCCGTTGCCGTTTTTCCAAATCCCATATCAATCAGAAGGTACTCTCTGTTGTTCATCAAATCCCTGGCTCGGACGCCGACGCCCGGCACAACCGCCGCGACCTGAACGAGCGTGTAGAACGATTCCGACATGGCTTTGACCACGATAGATTCGTCCGAATCGGGGTCCAGCCGGGAATCAGTGATGTACCGCTCGACGATGTTGAGCCCACCCTCTCTGTGATCATAGATGCAATAATCCATGACTACACCGATATGGTCCATGTCGTCCAAGACAAGTGTGTTACCCGTCAGGACGCCGAGGTTCTTACCGCACACATCGAAAATCCTCTTTGATATGTATTCCAGCAAGGCACCGTTTTGCAGATGCCGTGTGATTTTCCGAAACTCTTTGTAGCGGGCAACCAGTTGAGTGTACTGTGCTTCTGTGGAGTTTCTTGTTATCAGTTTGCCCTCACCCTTTTTGAACCAGTCAAGTCCCATATAACCCTCCCTGGACCACTACGGATTATCGTCTCTCTGCAAAAGCTGGATGATCTCGGCTTTCGTGGGGAGTGCTTCGAGTGAGCCGAACTTTGTGCAGGCCAGCGCCCCGGCTGCCGAGGCGAATTTTACCGCGGCCCTGACGTCATTTTCGACGGCACAATAGGCCGCCAGCGCTCCTGCGAACGCGTCGCCCCTGCCCGTGTGGTCAACGGACTCTATCTCGAAGGCCGGTATCTGATCGGCGCTGGTCCTGTCCACGACCATACAGCCGCGTTTACCCATCGTTATTACCGCATAGCCTGCGCCGCGGGCCACCAGGTCCGAGCCCATCAGCTTGGCGGTCCGCATGCTCGCTGCGGACTGGTCGGTTATGTCGGCAGCCTCATCAAGGTTTGGAATCAGAATATTGGCAGTAAAATATTCGATAGGCAGGTCGTTCTGTTCCCGGCCGAGATGCTCCATCGGTCTTGCCGGGTTGAGGATAACTTTTATGCCGTAGAGTTCCGTGCAGTGCAGGGCGCTGACGATGGTCTCGTGCGGCAATTGGCCGTGGATCAGGCAAACGTCGGCCTCGGCGATGATCAGCTCGGCGGAGGTTATGTCCAGAGGTTGCAGAGCGCTGTTGGCGCCGGGGTAGTAGCAGTCGGCATTTTCACCTTCGGCGTTGACGAACGTGACGAGCACACCTGTATTCTTGGCCTCGGCGGTATAGACGAATTCGGTGTTGACGTTGAACTCGGCCATACTGTCCCTTACCATTCTTGCGAACGGGTCGCCGCCGACCTTGCTTATCAGGTGCACTTGGCAGCCGCACAAGGCCGCTTCCGCAGCTTGAATCGGCCCGGGGCCGGTCACTGAATAGGTGAGAACCGAACCGGTTACACTCTGTCCGGCTGCGGGGATTTGGCCGCAGCGTATCGCCATGTCAACATACGCGCCGCCAATTACGACTACTTTGGGACTCCTTCCCGTCATAATGTCAGTTGGCCTCTGTATTTGGCTATGTCAGTTGATTCTGCCTCTTGCAGCCTCATTCGATGGCCCAGTATATTGGTCTTGCCGCCGAATGCAAAACTTTTTTTGAACAATATTCACCACAGGCTCTCCCTGCGGGCGGCTGGCGGTTCCGGGTTCTGACCAGCCAGCCATCGCCTCAGGACTGCCACGATATAGTCGATCTGTTCTTCCGTGAGCGGCGTACCTGTCGGGACTCTGTGCCATTTGGCTAAGCACTTACGGCAGCAGGTGCCGGTGGCATGTTGAGCGACGAAGACGGGATGGTTCCTCATCGGCGTTTGCCGACCGTCATTGGCGGGGCGGGCATCCGCCAGCCGGCTCGTAACGAAATCGCGGGCGTGTTCAAGAATTGTCTCCAGCCCCTTGTCCTTCAGATACGCCGCGTCCTTGCCGCGGAGCCGAAACCGCCTGCGAAACTTCGACCCCCCCAACGCCGCAAAAACTTCATCAATATCACGCATAAATTATTTCTCGGGATGCTGCATCCGAATAGGTACTTACCAGGCCGGTTAGGATATGCTGTAATCTAACGGAAACGCTCAGGCAGGTCAATTTCACGCCAAAAATATATCATTTTCTTGAAAACAGCATATTTCCTATGTAGGAAAATACCAAAAAACAGGAAAATTGCTATTGTGTATTTCCTGGAAATGCGATATATCCTATATAGGAAATAAGTCAATATTAGGAAAATGGCAATGAGACTCACTGAAAAACAAGTCGTACGATTTCTCAAGAGCGCGGGCGATCAATACGCCCCCCTGACAATAAGAAGCCTCAAAGAGCAGGTTTCTCTGCAAGGGTATCAAGTCGATGCAGTCATAGAGTTTTCTATTGAGAATGGTCCTTCCTTTGAAGCCCTGGCGGAGATTGCGCCTGTAGCTACTCCGCAGAATATTCTCAAGAAGGCCCGACAGCTTGCTGATTACCTTGGCAAAGTAAAGAAACCGAGTATGGTGCCGTTGGTAATAGCTCCGTATATAGGCGCCAAACGGGCTGAGATTCTCGCGGACAGAGGTATTTCGTGGATCGATCTGTCCGGCAACATGTCCGTCAGGGTTTCGAATCGGGTATATATCGAACGTACCGGCAAGCCCAACCGCTTCCCCGACACCGCACCGATCAAGAAGATCTTCCAGGGGACATCCTCGCTTGTCGGCAGGGCACTGCTCTTGAAGCCGGAAGGTTTCGAATCTTTAGAAAAGATGGTTGACTTTATCAATCAGCGAAATGCGAACATAACATTGTCAACCGTTTCGAAAGTGCTGAAAAAGCTCGAAGACGAACTCTTGATAAATAGAAGCAAATCTCTCATCACTGTGGCTGATCCGGAGAAGCTCTTAGAGAAACTTGCGGAAGGCTACAAGACTTCGACGGAACGAAATAGACGAAACACATACAGATTTGCCATTGGGGATATCCAACGCCTGTCTCCTGGAGTCAGTGGCGATTGCAGGGACTACTTGGCGTGTGGGTTCTATGCGGCACAGATCAAAGGTTTAGCCGTGACGGACAAGATAACGATATTTGTAAAAGATTTGGAACAGTTCATAAGTAAGGCTGAGGAAAAGCTGGTTTCAATTACGGCGGATGCGGAATTTGGGAATCTAATCATCACTGAGGCAGATGACCCCGGCGTCTGGTTCAATCCCGAGTGGCGAACAATCGATTCGGTTGTCGACGACATAGAATTGTATCTTGAGATGATGCTTGATACACCAAGAGGTCCGAAGATCGCCGAACAACTGAAACGACGTATTTTGCAAAAGGCTGACAGTAGTGGACAGAAGGATAATTGAACAATTGGCTGACCTGGCCGAGTCTTTTAACAGAATCGGGCTCAAACCCGTCATCTGCGGCGGACTGGGTATCTACCTGTGCTTTCACAATGCGGAAGGACAAGCTCGCCAAATGATTCGAGCAACAACCGATATAGACCTGATGCTGACAAAAACACAGGTCTTTGAGCAAGCTCGACGCCGGGCTATCGCTGAAATCATTACCGGTGAATTAAGATACATTGCTCGTGAAGGTCGTGAACATCTTCATTTCAAGAAGGGGCAGGACCAGTATCTTGATATCTTAGCTCCGCCTATCGAAGGATTTGACACAGACAGCGTCAGGGTCAAGTTTGTCAGGTCAAAGCTGCATGGCCGCGTTACGCCCGAAGCTTTTTTCATAGAAGAGGGCCTGAGAACAGTTTCTTTAGACGAGTTCCTGCCGCACGATGACAAAAGGAGCAGCCTCGAAGTCCAGGTACCTTCACCGACGAATATATTGCTCCTGAAGCTTTTTGCTTTCAACGACCGCGACGAAGGTCAAAGGCAAGATTCAGAGCGGGCCGGCGCGCACGCATGGGACATATACGTAACAGCCATCTTGGCCACCAGGGCCGATTATCTGCAAGGGCAGCAATTCCTGTTGCAGCACAAGGATTCGGATGTAATACAAACTGCTCAGTCGATTGTAAGGGACAAATTCGGTGCGGTTGAACAAGCAGGCTGGCGGCGAGTTCTTGAGTCGTCCGATTTCTACTCTGGTCTCAGCAGACGCGAGAAAGAAGCTAAGCTGGATGAAGCGAGACGCCGTTTGGTAAGGTGGTTTGACATAAGCCGGGCCGGCGGTAAGACCGAGACTATCTGAGAGCATCCGGCAAGATGAAAAGTCCTGCCGGCCGTTATTCAGGGACGCCGACTAC
>JBDREF010000143.1:0-15050 GCA_043820045.1 Planctomycetota bacterium
ACGCAATTAAAGAAGCGATCACTCCTGCCCCAACTGTTCGGTAAGCAGACGAATGTGGCGGTTCTCTTCTTTGATGATCCTGTCAATCGTGTCTTTGCTGGCCGGGTCGCGGGCAAAATCTTTTAGTCCGCGATAGAAGACAATAGCTTCTCTTGCTCTTCGGATGGCGTCCTTGAATATCTCTTGCCTGTTTTCGTGGCCGAGCGGCCCCCTGAGCGAACCCGGCTTGGTGGCGAATACGGCAAGGCCCGCCATCACATGGGGATTGGACAGGACATAATTATCGGGGTCGAAGGTTCCGAACTCGCCGGTCTTTTCTGAAAAGCGTTTTCTCCTCTGCGCGAGAATCTTTTCGTGCCTTGCTTTCCACGTAGCGAGCCTGTAACATGTGTCACGAACTTCGGGGTCGTCCAGGAGCTCGGCCGTCTTGAGATAAAACTTCGCGCCGTTACGCTCGATCTTTTCGGCTATTTCGAGAATCTCGAAAACGTTGAACTTGGTCTCCATTGCTCCGTCTTCCAAAAAAGCCTGTTAGTAATCCTAACGCTCTTTCTCTTCCGGCCCCCTCGAAATCGCGGGCCAGGACAACGTGCATCTGAGCCTGTTTGAGATTAGAATACCATATTGACACGGCACGTTCAATCGCCTCAGAACAGATTTTGGAATATTATCCGCTCTGCCTCGCTCGGTGATTCTTGTACGCTCGGCCAATCAGCCCGAACCTGAAATTTCCTGCTCAAGCCGATCGGCAAAAACTTCGTAACTTTCCCGGCCGAATAGACAAAAGACCACCCGTTCCAGGCCGGTTTGGCGTTTAAGATACTCGATGGTTGTCCGAAGCATGATCTCGGAACACCGCCCTATGGGAAAACCGAAGATGCCCGAACTGATCGCAGGGAAAGATATGCTTTTCAAATTGTTGGCGTCGGCTAATTTAAGAGAGTTGAGCGTTGCGTTTCTGAGCTTTTGGTCCTCGTCTCCCTCGCCCATACGAGGCCCGACGGCGTGAATTACGTGTCTGGCTTTAAGATTGCCCCCGGTTGTCATGACGGCGCCGCCCACGAATGTCCCACCCTTTTTGTTGCATTCTTCCTGGATTCGCGGGCCGCCCTTTCTCCTGATCGCTCCTGCAACGCCGCCGCCCATAACTAATTGAGCATTGGCGGCATTGACGATGGCGTCCGTATCCATTTCGGTGATATCGCCGTCAAGAAGCTCCAGGACGCGACCATCAATGTTTACTTTCATTTCGCAAGCATCCCAGATTGACATACGAACGAAGCACTTTTCGAACCGGACCAATATCTATCCCGCAGCAACGGCCCTTCAAAAGAACCTGGTCTTATCCGTGACGAATTCATCCACTTTCTTCAGCAAATCGTCGGCGGAGCGCCCTGCTTTGGTTTTGGCCTTTTGCCTTTCTTTGTCCCGGACTTCAATCCCATTGCCCGCTCCGGCCCCGGCCTCAAATCCAGCCCTGAATCTGACTATTTCTTCGGCAGCCTCAGCTCTGATCCTGGCTATTTCTTCGGCAGCTTCGGTTCTGACCTTAGCCATCTGTTCGGCAACTAAGCCGGCATATTTTCCCGCTTCTTCTCTGGCCTTCTTTTCCGCTTTCGCTCTTGCCTTGGCCTCGGTTCTCGCTTTCGCTTCGGCTTCGGCCCTTGCATGGGCTTCGATATTCGCTCTTTCTTCGGCCCTGGCTCTTGCCTCAGCGTAGGCCCTGATCTTTTCCTGCACCTCCGTCGTCAATTCGGCTTCAATCCTGTATCTCGCTTCGATTTCGGCTTTGAGCTTCTCCTCGGCTTCCGCTTTCGCCTCCTCATAAGACCGCATTCGTTCTTCGGCTCTGGCCAAAGCCTCGCTACAGACCCTGGCCTTTTCTTCCACTCTGGTCAATGCCTCGCCGTAGGCCTCCGATTTTACCCTGGTTTCGAGCATAGACTGAGCCTTGGCTTCAAGCCTCTTGCGTGCATCGGATTCGCTTATGTTCTGTTCGCCCGGTCCGAAGAAAAGCGGCTGCGAAAACTGAATCGCAACACGATTCACCCGACCGCTGAGGCAATCGACCCGACAGACACGTCCGGTGCGTTTGAAGAACGTCGTGTCGAAAGAATCATTGGAGTCAAAGTGCGGAACACCAAAGTTGGCTGTTATCATTTGGCCCGGCTTCGGACAGCCCCTGCCCGCATGGCAAAGAAATGCCAGGCCGTTGCTGGAAACATCTACTATCCCGCCCGAGAAAGGCGCTTTTCTGGAGTTATTTGTGAACCGGACGGGCCAGCGATAACATAATCTCTGCTCCGCTCGTCGCTCGTTGGCTTTTCCCATTGGCTTTCACCACAAAATCTTACCCCGGCGCCATCGGCGTTGAATCCCGGCGAGCCGGGACGTCACTTCGCACCGGAAAAAAGGACAGGCTTCCGATCTGTCCAGAGAAGCCACTAATAGTTTCCCCGATCTCTGCACGCCATCCCCGAACATGTTAGTTCTCGAAATACTGTAAGTCAACACTATTTTTCCGGCAACTCTCCGACGCCGCAACGAATTGACTTTGCCATCCCACAGCAGACAAGAGTTTATCGAAGGCCCTTGCGGATGAAGGTGGAAAACTGACCTGGCTTGTCGGTTTTGAGTCTCGCCAACTCCCCGGTCGATTGCTATAATCGCAGCGTGCGGCGACCTAAGCTCTCACTGTCGCGCACTGCCGGCGCAGAGCGGTATTCCAGTGCTGCTCGAATTTCTACAGCCCGCGAAGGCGTTTTCAAAAGCGTTTGAGAGAGGTTTTAGGAGCGTATGATGTTCAGATCGCGTTTGAAAAGGGATCTTTGTTTCTTCTTTCTGCTTCTGACATGTGGGTTAGCACAGGCAAACGACCTATATGAGCCCACATGGGAATCCATCGAGAAGCACCAGATACCGGAATGGTTCCGGGATGCCAAATTCGGCATCTATACGCACTGGGGCCCTGTCACGGTAGGCGCCGAAGACGGGCCGGACGGCGTGCAGTGGTACGGGCGCAACATGTATATGCCAGATGGCCCGAACTTCGAGTACCATCGTAAAAAGTTTGGCGATCAAAACAAGGTCGGCTACAAAGAGATCGTCGGCATGTTCAAGGCCGAGAAGTTCGATGCCGAGGAATGGGCGGAACTGTTTGCCGCCGCCGGTGCAAGGTTTGCCGGACCTGTCGCCATCCACCATGACAACTTCGCCATGTGGGACTCGGCTCTCACCGAATGGGACAGCATGGACAAAGGTCCCAGACGCGACCTCACCGGTGAGTTGGAAAAGGCGGTTCGTAAACGCGGCATGAAATTCATAGCGACTTTTCATCACGCATTCTCATGGCGTTATTTCGAGCCATCGTACAAATTCGACGGAGCAGACCCCAGGTATGCCGGATTGTACTGCCAGGCCCATGAGCCCGGCGCGCCGCCTACCAGCCAGTTCATGGATCAGTGGCTGGGCAAAGTGAACGAGGTCGTCGGCAGGTACGAGCCGGACCTGATCTGGTTCGACTTCGGTCTCGGCAGCGAGAGCCACAAGTGCATTACGCCCGAATACCGTCGGCGGATGTTTGCCGACTACTACAACTGGGCGGCTCGGAACAACCGCCAGGTGGGTGTTGCCCATAAACATAGCGATATTCACAAGCACACCGGCATTCTCGATTTCGAACGAGGACGAGAGGATCGGCTCACCCCCTATCCATGGCTGACCGACACCTCCATCGGACCCTGGTTCCATCAGAAATCCACGCCTTACAAGTCCGTCAACGATATCGTCGATGTGCTGGTGGACATTGTCAGCAAGAACGGCTGTATGCTCCTGAACGTGGGTCCCGCCGCCGACGGCACAATCACTCCGCCGGCGCAGAGACTGCTTCGCGGCCTCGGGGCCTGGCTCGAGGTCAACGGCGAGGCGATCTACGAAACGCGCCCGTGGCAGACCTTCGGCGAGGGTCCGACCAGTAATGCCGGCGGCGGTTTCAGCGAGCGCAAAGACAAACCTTACACATCCAGGGACATCCGTTTCACCCGTTCGAAGAACAGCGGCACGCTATACGTCATCGTGCTGGACTGGCCGGAGAGGCAGTTGACAATCGAATCGATCAATGTTGCCGACAGCGGCTCGAATGCGCGCGTCCGACTGCTGGGCTACGAAGGCGGCATAAAATTCAGCGTAAATGATGCAAAGCAACTGGTCATCGAGACCCCGGACCTGAAACCCGAGGAGCGGCCCTGCGAGCATGCCTTCGCGCTCAAACTGACCGGCTTCAGGGTCGAACTGCATGAAGCAGCCCACTCTGAGACGCCTGAGGCCGCGGTCAGGACCAGCGTACCCGGACAACCTCTGCTCTTCGCGTTCATTACATGTGCAGTGGACGCTAAGTTCTTCGAGCCAGTTAAAAAAGGTATGGCCGATGCCGCTAAGATGATGGGGGTGGAGTGCGATTTCCTGGGTACTGAGGGCGTGGACGTGAAGGCCCAGGCGAGAATGGTCATGCAGGCCGTCGCCGACGGGTACGACGGCATCGCACTGAACATCATCGATCCGGAAGCTTTTGATGACGTGATCCAGGAGGCAATCAAGAAAGGAGTGCCGGTCGTCGGGTTCAATGTCGATGATCATGCGACAGCCAACGCCCGCTTGAGCAGTGTGAATCAGCGGCTGTACGAGGCCGGCAAAACACTTGCCGAGCATGTTCTGCCCCGCATTCCGAAGAACGCTCACATCCTGATGACGATGCACGATGAAGGTGTTTCCGCACTCCAAGACCGGCTGCACGGACAGCAGAACATCTTGAAGAAAAAAGATGCTCGATGGACGGTCATAGTCACCGGCAACGATTCTGTCAAAGGGGCAGACATTATTGCCGGAGCGTTAAAAGAAAATCCCGATATCCGAATAGTATTGGGGACCGGCCAATCGGATACGGAAGCGGCAGGCAGAGCCATAGAAAAGCACTTTCCAGACAAAGGCTATTGGTCGGCCGGTTTTGATTTATCTCCAGAGACGTTACGGCTGATTCAACAGGGCCATATTCGCTGTACCGTTGATCAGCAGCCGTATATCCAGGGATTCTATCCCGTGATCCAGCTTACACTGTATGTACGTTATGGAATCGTGCCGGCGGATATCGACGCCGGCGCCGCTATCATTGATATATCCAATGTGGAACAGGTCATCGAACTGACCAAGAAGAAGTACCGCTGAATTTCCCAGAGATTCCTCGTCCTGCAATGCAGTATCATTGAATTAATGCTGACGCCGGATGATATGGAGAGACTATGCAAATCAGCGAAATTGATTTGATAATCATTGTGGCCTATTTTATCTTCATCGTAGGCCTGGGCTGCTGGGCCGGGTTGCGGAAAAAGAAAAGCCAAAAGGCCGACGAATATTTTCTCGCCGGCAAATCGCTCCGCTGGCCGGTCATAGGGCTGGCACTGTTCGCCACGAATATATCCACCGTCCATTTGGTCAGTCTTGCCGAAGAGGGTTACACGAACGGCCTGGCCTATGGAAACTTCGAATGGATGGCGCCTTTTACGCTGATCATCCTTGCCCTGTTCTTTGCTCCATTCTACATCCGGTCCCGGGTGACGACCTTGCCGGACTTCCTGGAAAAACGGTACAGCCGTGCAAGCAGAGACTGGCTCGCTCTGCTTTCGATAATCTCGGCTATTTTCATCCATATAGGTTTTTCGCTGTATGCAGGGGCCGTAGTATTGGAGGGCATGTTCGGCATCGGCAAAATGACGAGCATAATCCTGATAGCCACCCTGACGGGATTTTACACGATTGTCGGCGGGCTGATGGCGGTCGTGCTGACCGAATCCGTCCAGACGATTATTCTGCTTTTGGGTGCGATTATTCTGACAGCGATCAGCTATGCCAAAGTAGGCGGCTGGAGTGGGATAGCCGAAAGCGTGGATCCCATCAAGCTGACCGTATTGCGGGCGCACGGCGACGAATCAGGTTTGCCGTGGTATTCGGTATTGCTTGGGTATCCCATTATCGGGATATGGTACTGGTGTACGGACCAGACTATTGTGCAGCGCGTCCTGGGCGCCAAAGATGAGAATCACGCGAGGGTGGGGCCGCTCTTCGCCGGGTTCATTAAAATCCTGCCGGTATTCATATTCGTCCTGCCCGGCTTGATCTGTCTGGCCCTGATCCAAAAAGGATTGCTCCCGGCGCTTCCGGTTACGGCCGAGGGCAAGGCGGATGCGGCAAAAACCTACTCTCATATGATCGCACACTTACTGCCCATAGGCCTTCGCGGGTTGGTTGCCGCCGCCCTGATGGCGGCCCTGATGAGCACGGTATCCGGGGCGCTGAACTCGGTCGCCACGTTGTTTACCTACGATCTCTACAAACGCTGGTCGCCGAATACATCCGAAAGTAAACTTGTCCTGATCGGGCGTGGAGCCACCTTTCTGGGAATGATCCTGGCGGTTGTCTGGTCGCCCTTCTGCGGAAGGTTCCCGACGGTATTCCAGGGAATCAACGCAGCGATTTGCTACATTGCGCCACCAATCACCGTCGTTTTTCTCGCGGGGGTGTTCTGGAAAAGGGCCTCGTCAAAGGCATCCATAATAACACTTGTGACCGGTTCGATTCTTGGCCTGTCTGTGTTCATTCTCGATTTCACGAAAGTGCTCGCAGAATTCAAGGCCGGTCATCCGACCTTTGCTTTCCTTAATTTCATGGTGATAAGCTTTCTTCTTGCGGCTGCCTGCGGCCTGATTATGGTGGTCGTCTCATTACTGTGCCCGGAGCCGCTTACTGAGGAGAAGAATAAGCTTGTCTGGAAATCATTCATGGAACCGCTGCGAGAAAAAGGCTGGCCGGGCATTGGCAACTACAAGCTCTTAAGCGCAGTCCTGGCTCTGAGCATGATAGCTCTGTATATTATCTTCACCTTCTTAATTTGAAAGGGTACTAAAATGGCAGGAAAGCTTGTCTTGGCCATCGATGGAGGTCCCAGGGCGGTGACAAATAAACTCGCCGGCTGGCCGCAGTTCGATGAAAAGGCCATCAAGGCAGTGGAAGGGGTCCTCAGATCAGGTAAGGTCAACTACTGGACCGGCCCCAAAGGCATGGAGTTCGAACGGAAATTCGCCGAGTGGCAGGGCAGCAAATACGCCATTAGCGCTTCAAGCGGCACCGCGGCCCTTCACATCGCGCTCAGTGCGCTGGGGATCGGCCCGGGCGATGAAGTGATCGTACCAAGCTACACCTTCATCGCCAGCAGTTTCTCTATCGTCCAGGCCGGGGCAATACCGCGGTTCGCCGACGTCAATATCGACGACCACTGCATAAGCATCGAATCTGCCGAGAAACTCGTCAACGAGCGCACGAAGGCGATCATGCCGGTCCACCTCTATGGCAACGTCTGCGATATGGATGAGCTACTTGATTTCGCAGGAAGGCACAATATCTTCGTTATCGAAGACAACGCCGAGGCGTTCGGAGGTATGTACAAAGGTAAGAAGACGGGCACTATCGGCCACTTTGCTGCGTGCAGCTTCTGCCAGAACAAGACGTTTACCACCGGAGGCGAAGGCGGCATGGTAACCACCGACGACGAAGAACTGGCCTGGCAGGCAAGGAGCTTCCGCGACCACGGGTACGATGTCAAGCAACGATTGAGCCTGCTGGAGCTGGAGCAGAGATTGCCTTATATCCACAATGTCGTCGGCTGGAACTATCGCATGACCGAGATGCAGTCGGCCATCGGCCTTGCGGAGTTGGAACGGATGGACTCATGGAACCTGCCCACCCGCGAACGCAACGCGCGTATCATTATCGATTCGATAAAAGATTTGCCCCAGGTCCTTTACGCCCCTATCGACACCGAGGACCGCCGGAACGGATGGTATGTCATGGCGTTTTCTCTGGACATCGAGAACATGACCTGCGACATCGATAAATTCGTCGCCGCGTGCGGCGCCGAAGGCGCCCCCTGCTGGAAAGTCTTCTGGCCCCAGTGCCATACTGAGAAGGCCTATGGGCGGCACAATGCCTTCGGCAAGAGCGGCTTTCCCTTCAAGTCGAAAGAGTACACAAATCCCGAAAGCGTTGACTACTCCAAAGTGGAAGTGCCCAATGCAGTCTGGCACCAGAGCCACACTTTCACCTGCTTCGCATTTCCGACCTATAGCGAAGATGATTGTCAACAGATTGGCGATGCACTGGCCAAGGTGATAAAGGCCTATTCAAAATAGACGAGAAGAAAGGATCGCTGCTATGTCCAGGAAGATCAAATGGGGCGTAATTGGCTCGGGTGGAATTGCCAGAAGAAGGACCATTCCGGAAGGCATTCTCAATGCCCAAAATGCCGAACTATCTGTGGTCTTTGATGTTAATCAGCAAGTAAATGCCGAAGTGGTCAAAGAGAGCAGCGGCAAACCGGCCGCAACTATAGACGAACTGCTTAAGGCAGACTGCGATGCCGTCTATGTCGCCACGCCGGCCGGCGTTCACGCCGAACAGGTCCGAGTCTGCGCCGACGCCGGCAAGCACGTGCTCTGTGAGAAACCTCTCGGCATGACGATTACCGAGGCGGAGGAAATGATTGGACTCTGCCGGAAAAGGAACGTGAAGTTGGGTTGTGCGTTTATGATGCGATTTGTCGCCCAGCACCGGGAGGCCCTCGCCCTCATTAAGCAAGGCAGGCTCGGCAGGCCGACATACGCACGGGCACAGCTTTCGTGCTGGTACCCCCCTATCGAAGGTGCATGGCGTCAGGACCCGGCCACCGGTGGCGGCGGTGCTTTAATCGACATGGGCGGGCATTGCATCGACTTGCTGGAGATGTTCTTCGGAAGAATCGTCAAGGTAAGCTGCTTCGTAAACACTACCGTCCACGACTACAAATCCGAAGACAGTGCAACGGCTATGCTGTTTTTTGAAAATGGTGCACTGGGCACGGTTGACACGTTCTTCTGCATCCCCGACAACAGCAGCAAGAACGCGCTCGAACTCTACGGCTCAAAAGGTTCGATATTGGCCAGAGGGACTATCGGCCAGGGACCGGCTGGCGAGATGACGGCGTTTCTGGAAACGGACAGCGGAGACTACGATGCGCAACAGGCGCGAGCGGAAGCCCAGGGAATTAAGATTGACCCAGAGCCTGTAAATACTTACCAGGCCGAGATTGAAGAGTTCAGCCAGGCAATCATCGATGGCCGTGAGCCAGCCATAAGCGGCGAGTCGGGTCTGCGAAGCCAGAAAATACTCACCGCCTGCTACGAATCGGCCAGATCGGGCCGAGTGATTGAGGTCGGCTGAATTCTTAGTGGAGAAACAGTACTTCTTGCTGAAATAGATACTGCAAGCATGGATTTTACCGACGCCATTACCGAAAACACGCTTCGGGCCATTCGTTTTCAAAGGCCCGATTATATCCCAATGACCTTCTGGATAAACCCGGCTTGCTGGCATCACTATCCGCAGGACGCCTTGCTTGAGCTTATGGCCGAACACCCGTTCCTGTTTCCCGGCTTCACTTCGGAGGATACGGTATTGCCCGAACTGGCCCCCTGGGAGCGTGAGGATGAACCCTATACGGATGCGTGGGGCTGCGTTTGGGAAACTACCGATGATGGTATCACGGGCTCCGTGACGGAAAACCCGCTTGCGGATTGGGACGCCTTGCACAGTTTTGCCCCGCCGGATCCGGCCCTTACAAACGGCATGGAGGCAATCGACTGGCTTGTAATCAAGGACGAGATAAGCAAAGCAGTAAAGAAGGGCAAATATGCTGTCGGCAGCCTGGAGCACGGCCACGCTTTCCTGAGGCTCAGCTATCTCCGGGGATACGAAAACCTTCTGCTCGACATGGCTGATGGTGACGAGAGGCTCTGGCGACTGATTGAGATGGTCGAATCCTTCAGCCTGGCGATTGTCCGGCGGTACCTCGACCTCGGCGCGGCTATGATGCGATATCCGGAGGACCTGGGCATGCAGATTGGCCCGATGATCTCGCCCGACCATTTCAGAACCTATATCAAGCCGATATACGAGCGTCTGATGGCGCCTGCGAGCGAAGCCGGATGCCTGGTCCACATGCACTCCGACGGCGATATTCGCTCGCTCCTGGACGACCTTGTCGTCAGCGGAGTGGATGCCGTCAACCTTCAGGACCTCGTAAACGGAATAGACTGGATAGCGGCCAGCCTCAAAGGCCGAGTCTGCATCGATCTTGACATAGACCGCCAGCAGATTACCCGCTTCGGCGGCCCGGAGCAAATCGATGACCTGATTCGCGAGGAAGTCCGCAAGCTGGGAAGCCCCAAAGGGGGCCTGATGATGATTTACGGGCTTTATCCGGGCGTGCCTCTCGAAAATGCAAGAGCAATTATGGACGCCATGGAACGATATGCCGCTTTCTATTCTTGACCCCGGCACGCCGGGATTTTATTATGATTCTGTTCGCTCAGAAGGACACTTGCAGGATCGGCAAATCGAAAGGAAACGAAGTATGAAAAAACTTGGCGCAGCGATCATCGGTTGTGGTTGGGTAGCCGAAGAGTACATAAAGGCTTTTGAAAAGGACGAACGCTCCGAGGTGCGAGCGCTGGTGAGTCGAAACCCTGCCAATGCCGAACGATACAGGGACCGTTACAACCTGCAGTGCACGATAGAAACCGACCCATCGAATATGCTGAAGCAAAAGGACGTGGATATCGTGGCGGTATGTACCCCCCACAACGTACATACGCAATACGTGGTCGCCGCAGCAGAGGCCGGCAAGCACATTATTATAGAGAAACCCGTGGCGTTAACCCCGGAGGATGTGCGCAAACAGCGAGAGGCAGTCCGAAAGAACAAGGTCAAGACCATCGTTAGTTTCGTACTGCACTGGAATCCCCTGCTGATGACCATCGACCGTCTGATCGAACAGGGGGTATTCGGCAGGATATTTATGGTGGAGGTCGATTATCTGCACCGGATATGGGATTTGAAATGGTACGGCAATCTGGAGAAGAGCGGCACGGCACTTCTGACGGCGGGATGCCATGCGGTGGACGCCTTGCGATGGTTTGCACGCAGTCCGGTCGAGGAGGTCTCTGCATATCAGACAAAGGGGGACAATCCCGCAGAATACCCCGGCACAATTTCAGTCAACGTCAAGTTCAGCGACGGTAAGATCGGGCGAAGCACCACAACCTTCGACGCTACGATGCCCTATCGCTTCAACATCGGAATCTACGGCACAGAGGGCACACTTCGCAACAATGAGCTTTTCGCCCCGAAGCTCTTCCCAGGCCAGAACGATTTTATGAAGATCCCCTGCATCCTTCCGGACAGCGGCGATGTCTCGCATCATCCTTTCCAGGGCGAAGTATCTCATTTTCTCGATTGCATCATCAACGACCGCAAGCCTTTCCCCGACCTTGACGACGCTTCGGCGACGCAGGCGGTCTGTTTCGCCGCCGACCGCTCGGCGGAAACCGGCAGACCCGTGCCTATCAGCGAATTCAAAGAGCTGCTGTGACCTGTATTCGGCGAGGCCTTTACGGCGGTTCGTATCAACCCACGTCGGCGTCTTGGCCCGTATCCGGGGCAGGGAGAAACCGGTACCACGTAAACCTCAGGGTAAACGTGGCAACCACTGCAAGCATAAGCCACATCGCAGAATCGACGTACCAGTGGCCGACAAGGTACATGGGGAACAGATACAGACCAGAAATCGCTAACATGGCGAGCACAACGTTCAAGATGGTCAGTGGTACGCTCTCCGACCGGGACGATAGCTCTTTGGCGGGCAACAAAGATTTCGCCGCAACCGGCTTCCACAGCCCGAAGGGCCGAACGGTTCGGTAGAAGCCGACAAGGACCTCCTGCTCGACCGGCCGGGTCGCCAGTGACACCATAATGCTTACGAGCAGTGAAGTCAGGCATATCGAGGGAAACACGTAGTAAACGGGCGCATCCGGAAAGAACAAGGCCGCCAGCGATAAGACTATGCCGCCCAATGTCCCGAACGCATAACCCCAGCCATTCATCCGCCACCAGTACCACCTGAGCACATTCGGTATCACCACGCCGGCCCCCAGTGCCATCATCATCCAGCTCCATATCTGAGCAATCGATGTGGCCTGAGTACCGATACCAACACCGATGAGAACCAGCAGGATCGTAGCGACATAACTGAAACGCACAGACTTTTTGTCGTCGGCGTGGGGACTAAAGTAAGGCTGCCAGATGTCTCGAACGATAAATGATGCCCCGCTGTTGACCGTGGAGCTGAATGTTGACATGAACGCCGCCAACAATCCGGCAATGACAAAGCCTCTGAGTCCGGCCGGCAGGATTTTCAACAGAACCAGAGGCATTACCTTCTCCGAATCCGTGACGCCTGTGACTCCCGTCAGAGCCAGCAGGACGATTCCCATAGCCATAGCCCAGCGGACAATCAGAAAAACGCTCCAGGCCGCACCCACTTTGGCGGCATCACGTGCATTGCGGGCAGCCAAGAATCGCTGAAAATCGTACATCTGAGCCGGCCCGCCGGCATTAAGCAGAAGGCCCTTCACGACCCAGACAATCACGAGGGCGCCAAAGAACTCGAACTCGGCATGTTCGGTCCCGGTAAATTTTTCGATATGCCACGGCACGTTGAGCGAACTCCAACCCTCCGGCAGATTAGACAGCAGTTCCGGCGTGAGGTTGGACCACGCGATATAGGCGATAATTATACTACCCAGGGTCAGAATGACCGTCTGAACAACGTCGGTGACCACTACGCTGTAAAGCCCGCCAAGAATAACGTAAAGGGTCGTTATGCCGATAATCATAACGGCTAAGCAACCGGACTCGTGCAACGTGAATATGTTTTGGAGCCAGGGAACGGACGTATATTTAGCGAGGGATTCAAGCGGAACATAAACGGAGGCAAACTTGCCAATCCCCTGATAGGCGTATCCTACGAAGCTGGCCAACGTGAACACCGCCATAAGGGCGTAGGCCGTTCGAGCCAGCCTGCCGCCAGGGCCGGTGCCGAAACGGGTTTTCATCCACTCCGCCGCCGTCATCACGTTCGAACGCCTGACCCATTTGCCCATATAGCCGAGGAAAAAGGCCCCCATCAAGAACCCCCACATCCAATGGTGCCACATGGACTTCATTCCCAGAACGAACAGGATTGAGATAATCCACATCGTACCGGTAATATCGAAGTTGGACACTGAACCGGACATTGCCAGAGCCAGCCAGTGGATGCTCTTGCCGCCCAGAAAATAGGCCCGCAGACTTTTTGACGCTCGTTTCTGATACCAAAAGCCCAAGCCGATAACGACGGCGAAATAAACGAGGATTATCGCATAGTCAACCGAACTCATGAATCGCCTCTCTGCCGCCTAAGAGGCGACATTCACTGCATCAAACATCGCCATGATATTCTCTGCCGGCACGTTTGCGAGGATATTGTGTACCTGTTGGAAAACGAACCCCCCGCCGGGGCTGAGTATCTCCACCTGCCGCCTGACGTGCTCGGCGACTTGCTCGGGTGTGCCGTTAGGCAGGACGTCTCTCGTATCGCAGCCGCCACCCCAGAAAGTTATATCCCGGCCAAACTCCGCCTTCAACTCCGCGGCATCCATTCCCGAACAAGTAATCTGGACAGGATTGATGGCATCGAGACCGGCCTCAATCAAATGGGGAAAAAGCTCGCGCACACCGCCGCAGCAGTGGAGCATGACTTTGACATCGGCCAGTTCCTTCGCACGGTTCCAAAGGAGTCTATGCCGCGGCTTGAAAAACTCACAATACATCCGCGGCGACATCATTGGGCCCGTCTGCATCCCGAGATCATCCCCAAAAAGAATAATATCGATATGCTCACCGACAGCTCCAAGGAATCGCTCGAGATTGTCCATGTGTATTTCGACAAGCTTATCAAGAAAACGGTGGGCATGCTGCGGCTCGCCCGCCAGCAGCATCATGAATCGGTCGTTGCGATAAAGAAACTGGCCGACTTCAAACAGATTACCGCCGAACAGCCCTATGATGGCGCGGTCTGTCCCGGTCCGCAAACACTTCGCACCATCAGATAGCTCCCGGCTGTTGACCGGACCGGGCGGGCTGGCAATAGCCGTCCACATGGATTCTCCGAGCACATCCGAGACCGCGTCCAAATCCTCACCTTCGAGAAAGGGAAAATACGTCTGCTCAAAATACAACGCCCCATCCGGCATGTGAGCTAAGACTCGGCCGCTCTTGGACCGAATCACCCAGCGTCCTTCGTCCCGTTCAAGCCGAGTCCAGGCAGGTACAAAACATGGGGTGCCGTCCGGCAGAGTCCATGGCGACCAGGATTCTGCATCCAGCGCGAAACCGCGCCCAAGCTCGATGGTGTCAACGCCGAACCGGTCCAGTACATCTTCATCAACGACGGCCAATTGCTGAATAACGTCG
The DNA here is from genome assembly GCA_043820045.1 of Planctomycetota bacterium. Lineage (GTDB taxonomy): Bacteria > Planctomycetota > Phycisphaerae > Sedimentisphaerales > Anaerobacaceae > JBDREF01. The sequence continues at coordinate 14,434 of JBDREF010000143.1, forward strand.
TAAACGCGAACCGGTTTGGGTGGCAGGCCCAGATGCTCTCGTAGCCTGGGATATGCCATCGCCGCGATGCCGGAAGACCGGTGCCCGGAAAAATCAACAGGAACACGGTCACTTTCGCGATGCTCCAAGGCCGCCAAAACCCGCTCTCGTGCTATCATCGCGGTCTCCTTACTTCTCAGGCAGCGAGGCTCGCAAAGTGACGATTTCGTACGCCGCCATTTCTATCGGTCCGGTTATCTCGGAAACCTTCTCTTCCGCCAGGTTGCTCAACCATACTGTTTTAGGCGCCGGTTTCGCCCATGTGAGGACAACCTTTTCGGTTCGCTCACCTGTATTGAACAAGCGTACGACCCTGTCCTTACCGTCCAAACTGGGCTTGAGGGCTGTTACTACCACCCCTGCGGGCTTGACGCTCAGAATCGAACGTTGAACGCCGGCCGTATTGTCAACAGGCACAACCACGAGCGGCTGACCGCATTCGGTGCCAAATCTCGCAGCCTCGCCGGGGTCGAATTGACGATGAGGCTTGATTGCATAACGGAACGTAGTCGGGCCTTCCTGGCCGGCCTTGTAGTTGGTCTCCCAGTAGTTGTTCATCACATAAGAGTACAGCGTCG
>JBDREF010000144.1:0-2094 GCA_043820045.1 Planctomycetota bacterium
GGTCTTCACGACGGATGTACCGGTGAAAGGCGTGCGAATCTCGGCGCCGGGACACGATACGCTTAGTATTTCCGCGCTAACGGTTATACCTGATATCGCCACAAAGCCAATCCCTGCAGACGGCGCCTTACATGCGGATACATGGGCCAATCTGTCCTGGACGCCGGGCGACAAGGCGGTTTCGCACGATGTGTATCTCGGTGAGAGCTTTGACGATGTCAACGACGGCACCGTCGACTCGCCCGTATTCCGGGGCAACCAGGCCGGGACGTTCATTGTCGTCGGCTTCCCCGGATTTCCGTATCCTGACGGCCTTACTCCCGGCATTACTTACTACTGGCGAATCGATGAAATCAACGAAGCCGAGCCGAACAGCCCGTGGAAGGGTGACGTCTGGAGCTTCTCGATTCCACCGAGAACAGCTTACAATCCCGCCCCGGCCGACGGCGCCGAGTTCGTGGACACCGGTGCGACTTTGAGCTGGACGCCTGGTTTCGGCGCCAAATTGAACACCGTTTATATCGGCACTAATTTCGACGATGTAAACAACGCCTCAGGAGGCGCTCCACAGGGCACCGCAACCTATAAGCCCGCCTCTCTCGAAGCGGAGAAGATCTACTATTGGCGCGTTGACGAGTTCGATGGATTCGTCACGCACAAAGGCGATGTCTGGGCCTTTACCACCCCGGGCGCGGCGGCTTCTCTGGAGCCTGCCAACGGAGCGACGGGTGTGCAGTTAGACGCCAGGATTACCTGGGCGCCGGCAACTACGGCCACTTCGCATGATCTGCATTTCGGGACCGATCAAGACGCAGTGGGAAGCGCCACCAAGGCCTCGCCGGAGTTCAAGGGCAACAAGGCCAAAGGTGCCGAGAGCTACGACCCCGGCAAATTAGCGTGGGACAGCGATTACTACTGGCGCGTGGATGCAGTTTACAATGCCGGTCCGGTTAAGGGCCTTGTCTGGAGTTTCACTACGGCCGATTTCACACTCATCGATGATTTCGAGTCCTACAACGACCTCGACCCACCTGACCCGGCGAGCAACAGGATATTCGACAAGTGGATTGACGGTTTCGGAACGACGAACAATGGCGCTCTCGTCGGCAATGACCTTCCTCCTTACGCCGAGCAAACGGCCGTCCACGGCGGCGCTCAGTCGATGCCGTATTCGTACGACAACAGCCTGAAGACCTCCGAGGCAACGCTGACGCTGGTCTCCGGGCGAGACTGGACCGCCGAAGGCGTCACGAAGCTGTCGCTGTGGTTCCGCGGAGCTGCGGCCAATTCCGCCGAGAGGATGTACGTGGCTCTCAACGGCAGCGCGGTAGTCTATCACGACAATCCGGCAGCAGCGCAGAAGACCGCATGGACACGATGGGTCATCGACCTTCAGGCGTTTGCAGACCAGGGAGTGAACCTCGCCAACGTAAACACGATTACAATCGGCTTCGGGACGAAGAATAGTCCCGCTGCCGGCGGTTCCGGCCAGATGCACTTCGACGACATCCGGCTTACGCGGTAGATTTTGTAGTCTTTAGATAGATGTACGTATTTTCGGGGCCTGTGCCGTTTGATCCGGCACAGGCCCAGGCCCGTTCTTCGGAGTGAGAAGCCTCGGAATTCAGGATATTTGTGTGTTCTTAGCGATTTTTTACGGTTTGAGGGGCGGAATGTGGTCTCGCCCAAGATGTTTGTTCTTGACGCCGAGACGGCTGATCTGGTATAAATTAGGTAACTTAGAGTCTGTGGATTCGAGAGCATCCTTGCAGGATTGATGCCTATATTTTGTCGTTCTCAAGAGGAGGAGACACCGTCAGACCGCATGGGAGCATCCTCAACCGATGCGGGCAAAATATAGTCAAGAGTAGAGATAATCTACTTCATCTTATACTGACCCTTTTGAAGGAGGACTATTATGTTCAGAAAGATGACTTATTTGTTCTTGGCGATCGTTTTTGGGCTTGGACTATCGGCCCACGCCCAGACTATCGTCTGGATCTCGGAGACGAACGCAGACGCCGATCTTGTCTATTTTGACCAAGGGTGGATAGACCTTCTTGAAGATGCAGGGTACACCGTTGATTTCCGGCC
>JBDREF010000145.1:0-3698 GCA_043820045.1 Planctomycetota bacterium
AAGTGCATTACCACCACGCGGGCGTAGGGGCTGCCCATCAGCTTCTGCGGGCTGGCGGATGCATACTCTCCTTTGAGCAGGTAATTATAGACAAACGATACGCCATGGCTCAGAAATAGCCCGGCCAGTGCATACCTCATGGGCGTTGACATGACGGAATACGCCTGCCTTATCACGTTCAGCAGCATCTGGAGAAAAACAAAGAAGCACGGCCACGCATCCCCTGAAGGGAATGGCGCCTCGCCTTTCTTGAACAGCATCAATACAAAGAAACCGTGGACGGCTGTGAACCCGCCGTAGTGGATTGTGAAGAACGGTATGAGAAACAGCTTGCCGAGATGCTCGGCAGGATGAGAGACTTTTACAAAGGCAATTTTGAGAATGTTGTAAAATCCGACCGCGAGGTTCTCCGCCCAGTACAGCAGAACGATATCGAAAGCCTCCCAGCCAAGAAACAACGCGCCGAAAAGCGGGACCACATTAGCCGCCGTCAGAGTCAGAAGCGGTATGTTAGACCAATATTGCTTTGAAGGTCTCAATCTCGTATCTCTTGGGTCGTCTGACTTCTGTCATCTGATCTCAGAGCTATTTGACGGCGACGCACTTCATCTGTTTCTGGTCGCGGATGAGAAGCTTGCCATCGGTTAGTGCAAGCGGTCCCCAGCATGTGTCGGTATCAAGCAGGTCGGCTGTTGCCAGCGGCTTAAAGCCTTCTGGACTCGGCTCGATGAGGTAGAGCAGGCCGTCGGTGCCGTCAACGCTCAGGATGAGATCATCGGCGAGAATGAATCCACCCTTGTCGAAAACGGGTGCTCGGCCGGTTTTCCACATGAGCTTTCCGTCCACACTCATGCAGCTCATACCGTCACGTCGGGAGTTGGTTGTGCAGTGCCCGTACAGGTACCCTTTGTAAAAGATGGCGGGATGGACGTGGGTGCCGAAATCCTGTGTGGTGTAAAGTTCTTCGACGGCGTAGCCGCTGTTGTTTCGCTTTACCTTTATCATTGCCGAGCCGGCCATATAACCGCCGGAGATGAACAACCGGCCGTCACCGATGGCGGTGACATTATTAATGGGTATGCGGGACTGCCAGCCCTTGTAAACCCACAGTATCTTGCCGTTCCCGGGGTCCATGCCGATGGTTGCGCCGTCAACGCCGTCAGGGGTGCTTCCGGCCGGTGCGGAACGGCCGCCCATTTCTTTGCGGTCTGTGGCGGTTATCATCACGAGCTGGTCCTGGCCGTCGATGGTTACAAGCGTCGGCGTTACGTAACTCAACAGGCCGGGGAGAGCTTCGCTGGCCCACTTGACCTTGCCGCTGGTCTTGTCGTACGCGACGATGCCGGCCTGATCGGTTTGTGCGGCCAGTATTAGCATATCTCCATATATCAGCGGGTTCTGGCAGATGCCCCAGGTCGGGACCTTGCCGCCGCCGTGGTCTTTCCAGACGTTCTTATTCCAGACGTTCTTATTCCAGACGGGCTTATGAGTGCTTTTGTCAATGCAGTAAACGTCGCCGAACGTGCCGGATGTGTAGACGTAATTGCCGTCGATTGCCGGGGTTGAGCGTGAACCGGCGTGGCTGACCTTGCCGCGGGCTTCGTATGCAAACGACCAGAGTTCCCGGCCGTCATTGAGATCGATGCAGCGGAGCATCTCCTGTTTGCCCACGATGCGGTCGAGCAGATAAACCTTGCCGTCGCTTATCGCCGCCCCGCCGAAGCCGTCTCCCAGGGGTAGCGTCCAGAGGACCTTCGGCCCTTCCGCCGGCCACGACTTGAGCAGCCCCTTCTCATCGGAGGTGGCGTTTCGATTCGGACCGAGGTACTGAGGCCAGTCGGCGCGGACGGTAACAGCAGTTATCATCAGTATCGAGACAACCAACAAAACATACCTTCTCATGCTTCATACTCCCATATTTCACGAGCTTGATTTTCTCCGAGCGTTCCCTAATGGACGCCTATACTGTCTAAGTTTCCTATGATATCAGGGATTGTCGCCGTTTGCAACCGTCGAAAGATGGGGATGGCTCAAGGCTCGGCCGTGGCCATTGCCGTACCCGGTTCCTGCGGCGGTTGCCACCAGAGCGAGCGCCAATATGCTCTATCGGTTGCGTACACGTCGATCATGGCGCCTTCGGGCAGGTCTTTCGGCAGGATGCCGAAACGCTTCATCTCTCGCACATAGCTCGGCGTGGGACGAAAGCCGGGCATATCGAACCGCTTGATTTCTTCGAGCCGCCGCTGACCTTCACGGCACAAGGCGAGGATTTTTCGATAGTCAGGGTCATTCGAGTCGGCGAAAACGGTCACGCATTCGCCCGGACGGCCGTTCTCGTCTCGCAGTTTGCACCGGCCGTAACCGCCGGCTTCGGCCGCCAGCGGCGCCAGCAGGATAAGCGATTGCTCGGGCCGGGAGAGATTGAACATCAGGTGTCTCGAAAATAGTACCCGGATGTCGTTGAAGTCGGGGTTGGAAAGTACGAGATCCAGATTGTCGGAAATGTACTTCGGCATCGGCAGGGTCTTATCGTGGCAGCCCGCGCAGCGCCGGTCGATTGCCTCGGCTGCTGCGACGGATTCGGGCCACTGCCGGTCGGTGGTCTCGAGCACGCTCTTTGGAAAGCCGCCGATCATTCCCGTGCCCAGCGACGCGTATGTGCCGGGATACGGTGCAGCCGACTCAATCCAGTAGCGAATCATGTCCTGTTCGTGCTGCGTGAGCCTGGCGTTGTAGTGGCTGCCGTCGAGCATCTTCATCAACGGGCTGGCCGAGGTGCCCACCGTACGCGGCGGCAGATTGGTCACCAGGCGATCGCGCCCGTCCGAAACATATTGCAGGGCGGTAAGCGTATAATAGCTGTGCGAGAATATCGGCCCGTGGTCGCCGGTGAGGATGATCCCGCCGGCGCGCCGGTCGTAATCGTGACACGTTAGGCAATGCTTGTCCAGTATCGGCTGAATATCGCGCGGATAATCGAAAACATCCGGAATGCCCGCAATGGGCGTTATGCTGCTCGGCCGCCGCCGCAGCGCCTGCAGCGTTCCGGCCGTGGTGGGGACGGGAGTCTTCTGCCGCTGCTCGTGGCAGCCGACGCAACTGGTCGTTTCGCCCGGCATGACGGTCAGGAAGCTGTGCATACGCTTGACGGAATTGTCGTCCTTGTCCAGGGCGACGAAAAACAGGCTTCGCAGGGCGGGAACCTCCATATTCGCCGAGCCGTCGGGCTCGACGGGGACCGTGCCTAAGATTCGCTCCAGCGTGTAAGTTCCGCCATAACTTATTGGAGGCATTTTACCGCTATAGTTGATCGGTTTGCACAGCGTTTCGAGAATCAGCAGTTTTTTGATCTCGCCGCGCTTGACGCCTTCCATCCGCCGTCCGGCGTACACATCCTGGAGAATGAGCCGGCCTGTCGCCTGCTGTGGATCGCTGCGCATCGGAATCACACGCTCCCGCTCTCGGGCTTTCAGTGGGCGAGGTTCATGACACTCGACTCCTGCCTTGATCAGATCTCGCGGCAGGCAGAAAATTTCCTGCGTTTCGCCCCGGGCATTCATCGCCAGCAGTCGCGGTCCGCGGGCCACCAGGAAACAATCCGGCGAGAGCGGATACGGGTCGCGGAAATCGACTTCTTTTTCTTTTGTTATTATTCTTGCCGAAGCCAGCTCATCCGGACCTTTCTTCGGTGTCACGAT
>JBDREF010000146.1:0-20802 GCA_043820045.1 Planctomycetota bacterium
GGAAGCTGGCAAAAGGACTTTCAAACGGAACTATTATTGGCAAGGCGCAGAGTTACGCCCGGACGCTGGCGAATCGACCGGCTAACGTAATATGCCCGGCCAAGTTGGCGGCCGTAGCGAAGCAGGTGACCCGCGGTCTGAGCACGCTGAAGTGCACGGTTTTCGATGAGAAGCAGATGGCCGCCAAGGGTATGGGCGGGGTGCTCGCTGTCGGCTCCGGCTCTCAAAATAAACCGAGGTTCATCATTTTGAAACATAACCCGGCGGGCAAAGCCGCGAGTAATCGGCCGACGGTCGGCCTCGTGGGCAAAGCAATAACCTTCGACTCCGGAGGCATAAGCATTAAGCCCGCCGCGAATATGGATGAGATGAAATTGGACAAGACCGGCGGGATCGTCGTCCTGGCGACGATGAAAGCTGTTGCGGAGCTGGCCCTGCCGATAAACGTTTACGGGATAATTCCGTCGGCTGAAAATCTACCGAGCGGAACGAGTTACCGGCCCGGCGACATTATCACGACTTTCAGCGGCAAAACGGTCGAGGTCCAGAATACCGACGCCGAGGGCAGGATGATACTGTGCGACGGCATAAGTTACGCCGTCAAACAACATTGCGACATCATCATCGACGTGGCAACATTGACCGGAGCCTGCATTGTCGCTCTTGGCAGATATATGGCCGGACTCATGAGCAACGACGACAAACTGACAGAACAACTGCAGAAGGCGGCGGAGGACAGCGGTGAAAAAGTCTGGCCCATGCCGAGCGGCGACGAGTATGCAAAAGAGATGAAGAGCAAGATAGCCGACCTGAAGAACATCGGCAGCAGGTGGGGTGGGGCCTGCACAGCGGCGGCGTTTCTGAGGCAGTTTGTCGGCGATGCGAAATGGGCGCATCTGGATATCGCCGGAATGGACATATTTCAGAAGGCCACGGAACTTTCGGCGGAAGGTTCGACCGGTTTCGGCGTGCGATTGCTTACCACCTATCTTATGAACTTATGCGGAAAGGATAACTAAGAGCAAGGCAAACAGTTTCGCAGAAAACAAGTCGCAACGTTTGATTGCTCGCAAATCAAAAAGATGACTAAGAAACGTAAAACGATAGACGGCGAGAGAATAAAAAAAGCTGTCGAGGAAATACTCCTGGCGATTGGCGAAGACACCGAGCGCGAGGGACTGAGGGAAACGCCGGAGCGAGTGGCGCGAATGTACGTCGAACTCCTAAGCGGGATGCAGGAAGACCCGAAAACGCACCTCAGCAGCATATTCACCGAGAACTACGATGAAATCGTCCTGCTGCGCGACATCCCTTTTTACAGCATTTGCGAGCATCATTTGATGCCGTTCATAGGCTCGGCCCACGTCGCATACTTGCCGACCGGCTCGGTGCTCGGCGTCAGCAAACTGGCCCGCATTGTTGATTGTTTTGCCCGCCGGCTCCAGACCCAGGAAAGACTTACGTACCAGATTGCCGATTTCATAATGAACCGCCTGGAACCGCAGGGCGTTGCGGTGGTGCTGGAAGCCTCGCATAGCTGCACGACCATTCGGGGCGTAAAGAAGCCCGGCTCGACAATGGTGACATCGGCGCTTCGCGGGATATTCAGAAGGGATCCGAAGAGTCGAAGCGAAGTTCTGGGCCTGATGCACAAGTAGAAAGTGTAGGGGGTTTTGCTCATGCACAAACTCACCCGGCAGGTGCGGTTCTCGGTCAATCCTTTCCTGTCAGAAGAAAGCGAGGGATTCAATTCGTATGCATCCAAACCGGCGGGCGAAGGATTGGCGGTGTTCCTGGAATTATCTGTCGAGGTAGCCGGCAGCATAGAACCGGAAACTGGATTTATTGTCAACGTTACCGACATAGACAAGAACGCTCGCGAATTCGCTGTGCCGCTTTTTGCCGAGCGAATTAAGCAGGATTTTCGTCGCGGCAGACACCTCAGCCTTTTGTCTTTGGCCGAACTTTTGGCGTCGTGCTGGAGCGAACTGGCCGATAAGTTCGGCCCGGCGGAACTGAGCAGATTGAGCCTGAAACTGAATCCCTCCAGAAAGATTAGCATAAGTGCGGAGGACCCGGATATGCTTTGTTTTTGTGAGAAGTTTGAATTTGCAGCCACGCACAAGCTCTGGAACGATGGTTTTTCCGAGGAGCGCAACTTTGAGGCGTTCGGAAAATGCGCAAATCCCACCGGCCACGGGCACAATTACATTGTCGAGGTCGAGATTAAGATGCCGGCAGGAGAAGCTGGCTTTCGCATCGGCGATTTTGAGAAAATAGTGGACCGGGAGTTTATAGAACTGGTTGACCACAAGAACCTGAACACGGATGTTGAGCAGTTCGGCAAGACAAATCCGACAGTCGAAAACATAGCGGCTTTCGCATGGGCCAGACTCGTCGGAAAATTCGGCCGGGCGAGCCTTCATCGTATCACCGTCTGGGAAACCGACAAGACATATTGTTCGTACTGCGGCTGAGGCGACTCGAATCGCCACCCAGGGGATGAAAGACACACGAATACCACCGACGACCTGACGCACCTTCCTGATCGCACGAGAACTTCTTGAAGGCCTCAGCACAAGGTATTTATTGGACCTTGAATGTTTTTGGCGTCCCAAAGCAAGGTGCATTCTTGAGAATCCATCGAAGACTTATCCTGCAGGGCGACAAGCCAACTGGATCTGCCTTCTTTACTAAAGCTATGTTCTTTATTTGCCGATACTTATGGTGTGGCACGACTGTCTTCCGGAGCCCATACCGATCGGACGTGAGCATTCATAGGCTTCCCTCTAATTGGTACGAGTGCGGCTGTCGGGAAATAAGTCTCCGCAGAAAAGTTGAAATCCTCGACGAGGCTGCAATTGCTTTTTCGCGCAGCCGACGGGGACGGAGTCTAAGCAAATTGCCTATTGATAATTACTCAACGATTATTATTCTGGGCGGATAGCCATTAATTCCAAGGGGTTTATATGAAAGCATTAGTGACGGGCGGTGCAGGTTTTATCGGGTCTCATCTGACCGAACGGCTGCTGAAAGACGGCAATAAGGTGGCCGTCATTGACAACCTTAGCACCGGCAGTCTGAAAAATATGGCCAGCTTCAGGGACAATCCCGGCTTCGAGTTCGTCGCCGGCGATATCCGCAACGTCGAGCTTATGGAGCCCCTGGTGGAGCAAAGCGACGCCGTATTTCATCTGGCGGCGGCCGTCGGCGTCAGGCTGATAGCCGAGGACCCGGTGCGTACGATAGAAACCAATATTGGCGGAACCGAAATCGTACTGAACATAGCAAACAAGTTCCGCAAGAAAACTCTCATCGCTTCGAGCAGCGAAGTCTATGGTAAGAGTGAGGCGGTGCCATTTCGCGAGGATGACGACATTGTCCTGGGCAGCACGTCTCTGTCCAGGTGGTCGTACGCCTGCAGCAAGGCGATAGACGAGTTTCTCGGTCTGGCGTTTTACCGGCAATACGGATTGGATGTAGTAATCGGCAGGTTCTTCAATACAATCGGGCCGAGACAAACAGGCCAGTACGGCATGGTGGTCCCTCGATTCGTTCAAAGAGCGCTGCAGGGTGAGCCTGTTCTGATATACGGCACGGGCCGGCAGACACGATGCTTCTGTTATGTGGGCGACCTGGTTGAGGCGGTCATCCGCCTGATGAACTGCAAGCAGGCGGTGGGCAGAGTATTTAACATCGGTACGAACGAAGAGATCTCCATCGACGAGCTGGCCGACAAAGTCATCGAACTGACCGGCAGCAGGAGTGAGAAGCAGTTTGTGCCCTATGAAGTCGCCTATGGAAGGCCTATCGAGGATATGATGCGGCGAGTGCCGGGTCTGGAACGAATAGCGGAAACAGTCGGCTGGCGGGCCGGAACGCGTCTGGACGAAATCCTGCGATTGATTATCGAACACGAAAAGCTTTCGGCCGGAGACTAAAGCTCCGGCTGTTGAATATTCGGGTCGTGAACACCAGACGGCTCCTCGCACTCTGGTTCTTCAGTTATACAAAAAGGCGGTAGATTATGAAGAAGGCATTGATTACCGGCGTCACAGGCCAGGATGGCTCATACCTCGTGGAATTGTTGCTGGAAAAAGGTTACCATGTCTGGGGTATTGTTCGTAGGAGTTCGTCGTTTAACACGGGCAGAATCGACCACCTGTACAAAGATCTTCACGAACATCCGAAACTAAGATTGATATACGGAGATTTGACGGACGGCAGCAATCTGTCGGCAATCATAAGCGAGATTAAGCCGGATGAGGTTTATAACCTCGGGGCGCAGAGCCACGTCAGAGTAAGTTTTGACATGCCTATCTACACGGCTGATACCGACGCACTCGGGACCCTTCGACTGCTTGAGGCAATACGCTCCAGCAATAAGCCGGCAAAATTCTATCAGGCCTCCAGCAGCGAGATGTACGGCAAGGTTCTCGAAACGCCGCAAACGGAGAGTACACCCTTTTATCCGCGAAGTCCGTACGGCTGCGCCAAGGTTTACAGCTTCTGGCAGACGGTAAACTATCGCGAAGCTTACGGCCTGTTTGCATGTAACGGGATTTTGTTCAATCACGAGTCCCCGAGACGCGGCGAGACGTTTGTCACCAGAAAGATTACACGCGCGGCGACGAGAATCAAACTGGGTCTGCAGGACAAGCTCTATCTGGGCAATCTGGATGCGAAGCGCGACTGGGGATTCGCCGGCGATTATGTTGAGGCAATGTGGCTGCTGCTCCAGCACGATAAACCTGACGACTATGTCGTGGCCACGGGCGAGAGTCATTCCGTTCGGGAATTCCTGGCGGAGGTTTTCGGCTATCTTGACCTGAATTGGGAGAAGTACGTCGAGATCGACGCGCGATATTTCAGGCCGAGTGAAGTTGACCTCCTGCAGGGCGATGCGAGCAAGGTAAGAGAGGTTCTGAAGTGGAAACCGAAGGTAACCTTCAAAGAGCTTGCAAGGATGATGACCGAGGCTGATATGAAAATAGCCGAGCATGAGAAGATTATCAAAGACCACCAGGAGGCCGCACTGTGAGCATCTTCTTCGAGAACCGACGAATCGTTGTCACCGGCGGGGCAGGCTTTCTGGGCGGCCACGTCACCGACGGACTTCGAGAACGCCGCTGCAGGAATATTCTTGTGCCGAAGAGCGCAGACTATGACCTGGTCAAGATGGACGACGTCATTCGGATGTATGAGGATATGCAACCGGACATTGTCATCCACTTGGCGGCCGCCGTCGGCGGTATCGGCGCCAATCGCGAGCATCCGGGCGAATTCTTCTACAAGAATCTGATGATGGGCGTGCAGCTTATAGAGCAGGCCAGACTGCGAAACATCGAGAAGTTTGTCGCAATCGGCACGGTCTGTGCGTATCCGAAATTCACACCGGTGCCGTTTAAGGAAGCCGACGTCTGGAACGGATATCCGGAAGAGACCAACGCGCCGTACGGGCTGGCGAAGAAAATGCTGCTCGTTCAATCGCAATCCTACCGGGCCGAATACGGTTTCAATTCGATATTCCTGCTGCCCGTGAATCTTTACGGACCCGGCGACAACTTTGACCCCGCCAGCAGCCACGTGATACCCGCGTTGATAAAGAAATGCATCGATGCAGTTGACAGCAGCGCCGACCATATTGACTGCTGGGGCACAGGCAAAGTTTCCCGCGAGTTCATTTACGCCGCCGACGCCGCCGAGGGAATTTTGTTAGCTGCGGAACATTATAACAGCTCCGAGCCGGTCAACATCGGGGCCGGGTTTGAAATAACGATAAAGGACCTTGCGGAAAAAATCGCCGAGCTGACAGGTTTTGCCGGCCAGATCCGCTGGGACAGTTCCAAGCCGGACGGCCAACCCAGACGCTGCCTTGACGTATCAAGGGCAAAAGAACGCTTCGGCTTTGAGGCCAAAACTCCTTTCGATGAAGGGCTGAGGGCCACAATTGACTGGTACATAGCGAATCGCAAACGGCTGTAGAAACTCGTAGTCGAAACGGGTAAGAGTACCTGATAGCACATTCGTGACACTTTCCAAGCCAAAATTAGCTCGGCATTATGCTGCTTTTCTTTGCGGCGCACTTGCGCTTTATTTTGTAAGCTGCGCTCCCGGCGCTCTGTGGCAGGACAGCGGATTGATTCAGTACCGTATCTGGAACAATGACATCGAAGGTTTCCTCGGCCTTGCGATTTCTCATCCGCTCTTTTATATATTGGCTATCGGCGTAAAATACATACCGCTCGGTGATTTCGCCCACCGGGTCAACCTGGTCTCGGCGATTGCTGCAGCGGTCGCGGTCGCAAACATGTTCTTATTCGTGCGCCTGTGGCTCGGCAGGAACCTGCCGGCTGTGGTCGCGGCCGTTACCCTGGCCGTCTCCCATACATTCTGGCGCCATGCGAGCGTTATCGAAACATACACGCTGTGGACGGCGCTTTTCCTTGCCGAATTGATAATGCTGCTGCAATATACCAAAACCAGACGAGTGAGATATCTGTATTGGCTGGGTTTACTGAACGGCCTTTCAATCGCCGTCCATATGCTCGCCTCGATACCGCTTTTATGTTATGCCCTGTTTGTCATTTTCCTGTCGGCCAAAAAGCAAATCCGCGCCCGAGACATGGCGATTATCGCCTCACTGTGGATCCTCGGGGCGCTGCCTTATGAGTACTTGATAGCAAGGAACATAATCCAGACCGGTGATATCGCAGGGACTCTATCTTCGGCAGCCTTCGGCAACCGCTGGCGCGGAGCGGTTCTGAACGCTTCGGTCTCAATGAGAATTGCGAAAGAGAACATTCTGTACATTCTGCTAAACTTTCCCACGCCGAACATCCTACTGGTCTTCACGGGTTGTTTCGGATTATCCAGGCTCTCGTCAAATCGGGGCTTGAGAAATGTCTTATCCGCCCTGCTGGTACTGTTCTTTCTTTTTGCTTTTCGATACACGGTACCGGACAGATACGCATTCTTCATACCGTTCTACTGCGTGGCTTCAATCCTCGTGGGACTCGGAACGTATATCCTGCAGCAGCGGATTAATCATAAGGTTTTTGTGTTTTCAGTTCTGTTTTTCAGCCTGGTACCTATCGGCGTCTATGCGGTTGCACCGGCATTGGCCGGGAAAATGCAACTGAACATCGGCACAAGAGACGACGTCCCCTATCGCGACGATTATAAATATTTCCTGCAGCCCTGGAAAACCGGCTATGCGGGAGCGGAACGCTTCGCGGATGAGGCGTTGGGCATAGCCGGGGACAACGCCGTAATTTATGCCGATGCAACCACCGTCGGGCCTCTTCTACTTGCCAAGCAAGTCAAGGGGGCACGTCCAGACGTAAAGATTGTCTCCGGCGCCGTGAACAGCGATGGCGCCCAAAAGTTCGACGAACAGACGATCGGGCAACTGCTGAAGGAAAGACCCATATACGTAGTTTCGGCGAGGCCCGGGTATTGTCCTGAATTTGTGCTTGATAATTACGATCTCGCTCGCGCCGGTATTCTGTGGCAAGTGGTCAAACGCGAAAAGCAATAGCAGACAAATGAACGAACAACCTGTCACAACTTCAAGAAGACTTGTTTACAACACGTTCTTCAACGTCGCAACGCTGACGGCTAACGCCATCATCGGCTTCTTTATGATACCTTTCTTCCTCGGCCAGCTCGGCGATATCCGATATGGCGTGTGGTTGCTCATTGGCGGCACCATCTTCCGTTACGCCCCCCTGCTGAGCATGGGTTTAAGCAGTTCCATAAACAGATACATCCCCGTATATCTGGCAAAGAACAACGATGAAGGCGTGCAGCGAGTCATCTCTACCTCGGTGTTCTTCTTCGCGGCCCTGGCAGTCGTACTTATCTGCCTGAGCATTGTGATTTACTTCAACGTCGGGTCATGGTTTGCCATTGAACCCGAACTGGTTGGCACGGCCGGGAGACTTGTGCTCATCGTTGGATTCTGCTTTGCCTTTGCAATGCCTTTTCAGCCGTCTTATGCGGTACTGAGCGGGCTGCAGCGATACGGTATAGCCAACCTGGTGTCACTTGTTATATTGCTGCTGCGAACAATGCTGGTGGTTGTGCTGCTGTTGCGGGGTTACGGCCTGCTGACAACCGGAATAGTATATGGCCTCAGTGAAATTGCCGGACGAATTCTGCAGACCGTTTTTGTCAGAAGGCTGCTGCCGGCGGCGTCCTTGTCTCTGGCAAAGATAGACTTGCAGCTTCTGAGGGAAATGCTGGCCTATGGAATCAATACCCTTTTGTATGCAATGGGGGCCATAATAATCTACTACGCCAGCAATCTGGTCATCGGCATTTTCCTGGGTACGGCAGAAATAAGCCAGTTCGCCGTCGCAACCGCCGGAGTATTGCTGTTGTCACAACTGCTGCTGGCCTTCACGGCGGCGATTAAACCCGCTGTCAGCGACCTCGACGCCAGAAACGACCACGAAAAGGTGAGGCAGATAGCCACTCTCACACAAAAATACAGTCTTCTGCTGATAATCCCCGGCGGCTTCTTTCTGATTGCGATGGGAAGAGAGTTTCTGCACGTATGGGTCAGTGATCGATTCGCGGACCCGGAAGTTATCGACAGAATGGCAACTATTTTAGCTATTCTCACCGTTGGACACTGCTTGATGCTGGCACAGCACAGCAACTTCCTCGTGCTCGTCGGCCGCGGACAACACCGGATTTTCGGCGCATTGACGGCTCTTATGGGATTACTTTGCGTCTCGGTTTCGCTCGTTAGCCTGACGGTCTTCGACGCCGGCCTGGTCGGTATAGCATGGTCGAATTTTGTGCCGATGGCGCTAATATCAGGTGTGGTTCTGCCGATATATTTTAACCGGAAAATGCGTATCTCCGTTTTGGAAAATGTTCGCGATGTCTGGCAGCCGGCCCTTCTGGGTTCACTGCCCGCTGTAGCTGCGATTACTCTCTGGAAGTGCGTGGCGCCTCCTGATTCGTGGCTTGAGATCTTAGGCGTGGTGCTTGCCGCCATGTTCCTGACACTCGTAGGCGGGTGGTTCATTAGCCTGAAAAAGGCCGAGCAGGAACGATTTACACAAATTATTCTGCACAAGAAGACATAGTGGGTAAGATCAGTTACAAAGAGTCTCACAAGTACGCAACCAAAGGCGCCGAATACGAGGAGCACTACGGAAAGCAGCCATGGGAGAGATTCCTCTGGTCGCGCGAGCAGGAAATTATCCTGAGAATTCTGGAGAAATGCTTCGCTGACCGGGAGATTCACCTGCTCGACTTTGCGTGCGGGACGGGACGCATAGCCGGATTCCTGGAAAATGGCGTGAAGACATCGACAGGAGTTGACGTATCCGATTCCATGCTGGCAGTCGCAAGAAAGAAGCTGCATCGAACCGAGATTATCAAGGCGGATATAACTGTAGAGAATATTCTTAAGCCAAGGAGATTCAATTTGATCACGGCTTTCCGATTTTTCCTCAACGCCGAGCCCGAGCTGCGCTCTGCGGCGGCCGGAGCAATTGCCGAGTTATTGTCTGACGACGGTTATTTCGTGTTCAACAATCACCATAGTCTCGGCTCGCCCTGGATCAGGCTGCTGAATGCACGCCATTTGAAGAAAGATCCGGAAGGCACATTCAATGTTATGAGTATCGACCAGATGAAGAGGCTCGTCGAAGGTGCAGGAATGGAAATGGTCGAGATTTATCCCGCTGGTTTTTTTCATCCGCCGAAGTTTCCGGTTTCATACCGGCTGAATCGTGCAATAGACTCGATGGCTTCCAAATTCAAATTCCTGGTCCGATTTTCAGAGAGCCCGATCGCCGTCTGTCGCCGGCGTGGCTGTCGCAAGAGCGATGCTTGAAGCTTCAAGGAAATACCTGATGGAATTCATCGATAATGTCGCTCGAAAAACCGGAGAGCCGAGCGTGCTGGCTGTCGAAGCGACCAAGGCGTCACGGGCATTCGGGATCGGCAAGGACTCCGGCTTGTTTTACGTTCCAAAGGTGGTCAACTTCGATGCAGAAGCCGGGCTGCTTGAATTCGAACGGCTGAGTGATTTGGTTACATTGCTCGATTTGGCGATTCGTAAAGACAAGCGGCTGCCCGGGCTCCTGAAAAAGGCTGGAAAGGCACTGGCGGTGATTCATGAAGGTTTGGTTTTACCCGAAGAGATGAAGCACGATTTGCCGCCCGAATGGATGGATTCTCCGGACGACAACGTTTTTATCCACGGCGATTTTGCATGTATCAACGTTTGCTTTCATGAGCCGTCCGATGAGCTTGTCATACTGGACTTCTCGGCGGCGCCGATGGTGGGAAGGACTCCTACTTTCGGGGGCCGGTACTTCGATATTCTCTTGTTTGTAAGCTCCATATTTCACGGCGCGCCTTTTCGAAGGGCATTGAACTGGGACGCCAAAGGAATGGCCCAGGCATTCTTGAGAGGATACGCGGAAAGCACGCCTGAAGTAAACGTAAACAAGCTCAAGGCCTGCGCACCTGCGATATGTCGATTACAGCAAGAGAACATCCGATGCCTCGCGCGTCAAAGACAGCCTCTACGGGCTGCGGGCTACATCTGTTGTCAAATGTTGATGAATACCCGTCTAAATAGATTCCTGCACAAGTACGAATTGTCACATTAGGAGTCCTGCATGTACACGGAATACGAAAACGAAACAGGTGCAGAGGAACTGCTTTACGAGCAGGGCGAACGGACTTCCGATATCCAGTTGCCTCCGGTTATAAACGCCCTGCTATTCGTGATCTGGGTTGTGATTTGCCTGATTGGGTTCGCGGTGATGTTTCTTGGGAAGGCTCCCGTGGCCGGAGCAGTGATAATCGCAGTGCCGACATTCATCGGGATGGTTATCAAGCCGACTTTCGGCCTTTGCATTATGATGCTCGTGCTGCCGACGGGCGCGGGCATCGGTTTCAGGCAGATGTTCAGTCTCGACCGCGGAGTCGGCGTAGCCCTCGCCGTCGGCTTTGCGATGAACCTGTTGATCACTCGCCCGGGGCTGCGTATCGGTAACAAGGCGTTGTGGGTGATGCTGTTATACACTATCTGGATATGCCTGGTCTCACTTGCAGGGCCGTATCTGAGCTATGAACTGGTGCGCGCCTTTACCCAGGTCCAGCTTCTCGTGCTCATCTTTATTGTGTATTGGATACTCCAGACAAATAGTGAAAGAACGTTTCTTTGGGCGTCGAGGGCATACGTGGTCGGAACGCTCGGAACGATAGCGCTGACATTCATAACCGGTTCGGCGATCAGGGCCGTGGAAGACGCACCGGAGCAGCGATATGCGGCCACCTTAGGTGAAACAACCGACGCGAACATGCTGGCTACACTGACGGCAATGGCGTTCCTGGCCGCAATCTATCTCTTCGCCCGAGACCGACGCATATTCTGGCGAATACTGTATATGGCCGCAATCCTGTTTCTGCCGATTATGCTGCTCAAAATCGGCTCGCGCGGTGCATTGATTGCACTGGCGTTTACGATGTTCTCGCCGTTGCTGTTCGTCAGGCAGGTCGTACACAAGCCGGCCCTGATCGCGCTGCTGCTTGTCATTATCGTGTTAGCTTCTGTCTCTGCGGGGCTGATGGTGCAAAGCAGAGGGCTGGAAGCTGGAGTCGCAACGCGTCTGACGGATCCCTATCAGGCTAAGGAAGCTATCAGCTACAGGATGATGCCCATAAAGGAGGCCCTGAAGTGTGCAGTAAGAAAACCGATAGGGACAAGTTACTACGGGTGGTTTCAGGAAAGCGGGCTGAGAATCCTGCCCCACAGCGACTTCTTCCTGGCTCTTGGAGTCTATGGAATACCGGCGGCGGTTCTTTTTGCATTGTTCACGATTCTGATAATACTGACCGTAAAACGCATTCCGCTCGGGTTGGAGAAGCTGTACGCCCGGGCGGTTTTGACGTACCTGCTGGTAATGGGCTTGAACGTGGGACAGTTATATCAGAAGCATTATTGGGTATTCCTCGCATTCATACTGGCGAGCGAACGAACAGCCGGATTTTTCACACCGGCGATGGAAGAGAATCTGCTACCGGACATGGAGTATGAGGAAGATTATCTGCCACAGGAGCAATTCGTCTGAGTAGCAAAAGGCTTTGCCTGGATTGTGAGAGATAAGGAACGGGATCAGCGCATGCACGTAGCTATGGTGACAGTTTTTCCGCAGGACCGCAACTGCATCGATGGCGGTGTGGCCGGAGCAGCGAGGTATCTCGTCGATGAGCTTGGCAAACGCGCCGACGTGAAGTTGACGGTAATCTCTCATTCAGGAGAAACAGCATGTGGACAATGGGGAAACATCGACGTTTACAGAGTCGCCAAGAAAGGATTGTGGAGCTTTCTGCCCGGGACGCTTTATGACATTGTTGCAGGCAAGCGGCATTTGAAGTCTCTCTTAAGACAGGTGAACCCCAACATTGTACACTTTCAGGGCGTGACATTCCTTGCGGCCGATTGTGAGAAGCCAAACGTTCTTACGATTCACGGCATTGCGGAAAGAGATGCAATGTGGGAGAGCCGTTTTTGCACGCTCCGTTGGCCCAGATGGCTGCTCCTGAAGTTGACCGAAGAATATGGACGTCGTCGTGTGCCTAATATCATTCTGATAAGCGAGTATGTCAGAAAGTTTTTGCCGAAGAAGAGCCGTATTCAGAAAACATGGCTCATCGATAATCCCGTTGCAGACTCCTATTTCGACATTGAGCGGTCTCTTGAGCCGGGAAGGATATTCTGCTGCTGCAGGATCAGGCCGTTGAAGAACATCGTCGGAATGGTAAAGGCGTTTGCGCTTATTGTTGAGCAGTTCCCCGGCTCGCAGCTTAGGATCGCAGGCGCTCCGGAAGCAGTATACTTGAAAGCGTGCGAGCGAGAAGTCATAGCGAATCGCCTGCAGGACAAAGTACGCTTCCTGGGAAATATCAGTATCAGAGAAGTTCAGCTCGAGCTGTCCAGGGCAAATTGCCTGGTCGTTCCATCCTTCCAGGAAAACGCCCCGCTGACGATTGCCGAAGCAATGGCCGCAGGCGTTCCCGTGGTCGCTGCGAACGTTGGTGGAATTCCAGGAATGGTCGAAGACGGAAAAACTGGACTGCTTATCGATCCTCACGACACGAGAAACATCTGTGAAGCTGTCTCAAAGATTTTAGCCGACGAGGCGCTCGATCGATCCATGGGAAGCCGCGCCAGGGAGGTCGCGCAAAAGAGATTCAAGGCCTCGGTCGTGTGTGAAAGAACGCTGCAAGTGTATCGTGAAGTGCTGAAACAACCTTTGTAAGTACGCAGGCTGACAGATGCGAATTTGCTTCATCTCGCTCGGGACATTCACGCACATAGGTCCATACCTTGATTACTTCAGGGACGCCGGCCATGATGTGAGTTTTATCTCGTTGTCTCCGGGTCCGCCGCGCGGTGTGCCAACCTACAACGTAGGTATCGGAAGTGAATATTCCGAGGGCGAGGGAAAGTGGAAGTATCCTGTCAGTATGCTTCGGGCCAGACGGCTGCTGAAGAAACTCAAGCCGGACATTGTGCACGCTCACTACGCCACCAGTTGCGGGCTGGCCGCGCTGGTCTGCGGCTTCCATCCCGCCGTCGTAACGGTGCACGGCAGCGATCTGACCGTCGGGATAAAGTCGAGCCTATGGCGGCCGGTATTGAAGAGGATATTCGAGTTCGCCGATTGCGTTAATACGGTTTCGGAAGACCTGCAAAGTATGGTCGTAAGCCTTGGCATCGACCCGGATAAGATTGAGACCCTTACGCTCGGAATCGATACTGAGAAGTTCTCATTTGTCGACCGTCCCCAAATCGATCCGTCCAGCGTTTTAAGGCTTGTGTGCACCAGGCGCCTGGAATCGGTGTTCGACCATCGCACCATAATCGGTGCTCTTGGCCTGCTCAGAGACAATGCGGTAAATTTCCAAATGACTTTCGTCGGCGACGGCTCTTTGCTCGGCGCGCTGAAGCAGCACGTAAGAGATGCCGGATTGGCTGATTGCGTGAGCTTCATGGGCAGAGTGGATAACGACAAGCTTCCGGAGGTTCTCAGCCGGCATGATGTTTACCTTTCCGCGTCGCTGTGGGACGGGACAAGCCTGTCTCTATTAGAGGCTATGGCAACCGGACTGTTCCCGATTGTCTCCGATATCAAGGCAAACTCATCATGGTTAGAACACAATGTTGACGCCCTGCTTCATAAAGTGGGCGATGCGAATGGTCTGACAGAGTGTATCCTTCGGCTGCGGGACGATCCGCAGCTCGCCATCGCCGCCGCCCGAGGCAACCGAAAGAAAGTCGTCGAATCAGGGGACAGAAAAACGAGCATGAGACGACTGGAAAAAATCTACGAAAAACTGATCGATAAACACAGGTGAGTCATGTTGAAGAAAATAACCATCCTTGTCATTTTGCTGCTTAATTGCTGCGACCTGATTGCAGCGACGTACTGGATTTCCCCGGACGGAAAGCCATCCGGAACCGGTTCCGAGTCTGATCCTTTTGCATCCGCCGAAGCGGCTTTAAGTAAGGCCGGCGGCGGCAATACTTTCATCTTCAAACCTGGAAACTACATCGGAACCCAGATAACACTATCGGCAGCGCACGCAGGCTCATCACAGCAGCCGACCGTTCTGAAATCGCAGCACAAATACGAGGCGGTTCTGCACGGCTCACCATTTCATAATATTTACGTCAAGAACGGCTGTAAATGGGTCATAATAGACGGTTTCGAGAGCAGCGGCGCCCTATATACGGGCATCAAATCTGACGCGGATTACACCGTGATACGAAACTGCCGTATCCATAACAACGCTCTTCAGGGAATCGAAGCCCACAACGTTCGCGGAACAGTAATCGAGAATAACATCATTGAATACAACGGCGCCCATCTTCAGTTCAGTCACGGCGTGTACGCCGACGGCGACGATTTGACTATCCGCAACAATATCGTCCGGTTCAACTCAGGCTGGGGTCTGCACCTGTACCCGCAAATCGCCAACAGCCAAATCGAGAATAATCTCATCTATGCAAATGCAAGATGGGGCATCGCCCTGTATTCCAGGCCGCGAATCGGTTCCAATAGAATCGTCAACAACACCATCGTCCTCAACGGCAGCGGCATAACAGTGAAGAACGCCCAAAACGAAATAATCGCGAACAACATCGTTGTGGACAATACCGGCTGGAAGTTCGAGAAAACCGAGCCAATCCACAACCTTGACGGCGGTCGTCTGAGCAGCGAGAAGGCCATGATCGACTATAACCTCTGCCTTCCCGTCTTCGCAGGTGCGGGCCCACACGGAATATCCGCAGATCCGCTGTTTCTTGATTCGCAAAAGGGCACGTTTTACCTAAGGAAAGGCAGCCCAGCCGTTGCAAAGGGCTCCGGGAAATACGCTCCTAAGAGAGACTTCTTCAATCGGCTATTGCCCGAAGGTGGGACTGCGGATTTGGGCTGTTTCCCGTATGACCCTTCGCTGCTGCTGCCTGAAGCCCGCGAGGACTGGTATTACCAGTGGCCATTTCTTTGCAGGGGTAAAACCAAAACCATGCCGGATTTGTGGAAGCTGCCCCAACCAGGCCGGCCCGGGAAGAACGATCCTGCAATGAAATAAGCGACCAGATGTCACTGCCGGCGTGGACCGACACACAGGGTGATTCGCCAACTATGCATATTCTCTATTTACATCAATATTTTGCAACACGAAACGCAATGACGGGCACACGGTCCTACGAATTTGCCCGGCGTCTGATAGGCAAGGGCCACCGGGTGACAATGATAACCTCCGGCCTTGCAAACCGGGAATTCCCAGTCCCTGAAGGCCGGAAATACGCCGAATTTGAGACCGACGGCATTCAATTGGTTGCCATTGCCGCGGCCTACAACGACCCGCAAGTCGGCACGGGCATGAGCGGCCGGCAACGAATGTTCAAATTCTATCAATTTGCCCGGCTGGCCTCACGTCTCGGCAGAAAACTACCCAGACCAGATATTGTCTTCGCCACGCACACGCCGCTTACTATAGGGCTGGTCGGTCTTGCGCTGGCTCGATACTTCGATGTTCCATTCGTATTCGAGGTCCGTGACCTCTGGCCCGATGCGCTGGTCAACGTGGGCGCATTGAAAAACCCCGCAGCTATATGGTGGCTGCAAAGGATGGCGAAGAAAATATATGCGGGAGCAGATCATATCGTCGCCCTCTCGCCCGGTATGAAAGAGGGAATCGTCCGCGCCGGAGTGCCGACCGAAAAGGTGACGGTCATTCCGAATGCCAGCGACCTGGATCTGTTCCGGCCGGATTTGGACGGCTCGGCACATCGCAAGCGGCTCGGATTAGGCGACAGATTTATGGCGATTTACTTCGGCGCAATGGGATTGGCAAACGGGCTCGATTACGTGATTGAAGCCGCTCGAATCCTGACCGAACGCGGAAACAACAATATCGTACTGGTACTGCACGGCAACGGCGGAAAAAGATCCGAACTGGAGAATATGGCGCGCAAATATGAGCTGAAAAACGTGGTCTTCAGCGACCCGGTGCCCGGCAAAACCGACGTCGCTGCGCTTGTCGCCGGGTCTCAGGCGTGCATGACCATTTTCCGAGCCTGCAAAGAACAGAGTTGGTCTCCAAACAAGATGTTCGACGCCCTGGCGGCGGGTAAGCCCGTACTGATAAACGTTCCGGGCTGGCTGGGCCAGACCATTGAGAACAACAAGTGCGGCAGATGCCTCGACCCCTATCGCCCCGAGATGCTGGCGGATGTTCTGGAACAACTTGCCGCCGACCCGCAGCTATGCCAACAGATGGGCAGAAATGCCCGCGCATTAGCCGAGCGCGAATTTGCCCGGGACAAATTGGCTGACCGTCTTGAAATCGTCCTTTCGGAGACTTTGGCCAATGCCTGACAAAGCTTTGCCTCTTGTCAGTATCATCATGCCGGTTCGTGATGAGGCTGGCTTCATTGAGCGGGTGATCGGGAGCATATTAGACAACGACTACCCTGCCGAGAAGATGGAGATTCTCGTTGTTGACGGGATGAGTAATGACGGCACGAGAGAGACTGTCCGGAAACTGTCCATGGCAGACAGTCGAGTGAAGCTGCTGGATAACCCGATGCGGATCGTCCCTGCCGCAATGAACATTGGCCTGAAAGCCTCACGAGGGGACTTGTTCATTCGAATCGACGGACATGCGGAGGTCCCCGCAGATTTTATTTCTCAATCGGTTCGGTGTCTGCATGAACATCCCGAGGCCTGGGTCGCAGGCGGCCATATCGAGACGGCGGCGGAAAATTACACAGGGCGGGTCATCGCCGCGGCGATGCGCTCGCCGGTCGGCGTGGGCAACGCGCGATTCAGGCTGGGAGACTACGAAGGCTGGGTCGATACGCTTGCCTTCGGTACGCACCATAAATGGATAGTTGACAGAATAGGCTACTTCGATGAAGAGCTGGTGCGCAATCAGGACGATGAATTCAACCTGAGAATCATCCTGGCGGGTGGAAAGATATGGATGTCAAAATCAATTCGAAGTACATACTATTCGAGAGGATCTCTGCGTAAGCTCTGGCAACAGTATTTTCAGTACGGTTTCTGGCGTATCAGGACTTTGCAGAAACATAAAAGGCCGGCGAGCCTCAGGCAATTGGTACCTTTGTCGTTCATATCATCTTTGCTCCTGCTCGGATTGGCTGGTTTCTTGTGGAGGCCTTTTTGGAGCATTCTGGTCCTCGAAGCGGTCCTGTATGCACTTGGTCTCGTAATCGGCGCCCTGGACGTTGGCCGCAGATCCGGCTGGCGATATGCACCAGTCGCGCCGTTAGTTTTCGCCATCCTGCATTTCGCCTACGGATTGGGTTCGCTCTGGGGCGGCATCAGGCTCTCTTTACTGAGAGGACACGGCATGAAAAGACCCGAGCAAATGCAGATGTCGAGGTAGGACAGCAGCAATGAACGGAATTATTGAACAATACCAACGCAAGTTCGCCGATTTCCTCGGCGCCGAGCGAGCGTTTGCCTTCTGGAAAGGCAGGGTCGCGCTCTACGCCCTGCTGCGAGCGCTGAATGTCGGCCCGGGCGATGAAGTAATCCTGCCGGGCTACACGTGCGTTATGAATGTAAATCCGATTAAGTATGTCGGGGCCGGGCCCGTTTACGTCGATATCGAGCCGGATACGTTCAATATCAACGTCAACCTGTTGGAAGAGAAGATAACAAGCAGAACTAAGGTCATTATTGCGCAGCATACGTACGGCTATCCCTGCGAGATGGATAAGATCATGAACATTGCCAACGATAGCGGCATTTCCGTCATCGAGGACTGCTGCCTCGCTCTTGGCTCGAAATACAAGAACAAAACGGTCGGAACAATTGGCCGGGCCGGGTATTTCTCATTTCAGTGGAACAAGCCCTACACAACGGGGCTCGGAGGAATGGCGATAACCAGCGACGGGGAGCTGGCCGAGCGGATTGAGAGGCTGCTGGCGGATGAGATGTGCTCGCCGTCGGGTCGCGAAGTCTTCATGTTATGGATGCAGTTGGTTATCTACAGGCTGTTTGTCCATCCGGGTACGACTGCTCTCGCCCAGAGCCTCTTCAGGTACCTGACGAAAAAGGGCGCGGTGGTCGGGTCATCGAGCACAAGCGAATTCGAACCGGTCAAAGCGGACGATTTCTTCAAAGACATGAGCCGCGTGCAGGCCCGCTCAGGCTTGAGGCAGCTTGGGAAGCTTGAGCGGAATATCTCTCACCGGGCGAATATGGCGCTGCTCTACGACTGGCTTCTGGAAGACAATGGCTGGAACGGCAGAAAATACGATGAAGGCGCGACACAGCCTGTGATGGTAAGATACCCTGTGAGAATAACAGAGAAGGCAAAAGCCCTTGAGCAAGCTGCAAGAGCAGGCATCGAGCTCGGAAGCTGGTTCGAATGTCCCCTCCACCCGATCGAGACTCCTTTGGCGTCTTATGACTACAAGCCTGGGATATGTCCCGAGGCCGAGAGGGCCGGCAACGAAGTCGTCAATTTGCCTTTGCATCCTCGCGCCGGCGAGAAGACGGTAAAGAAGACGGTGGATTTCATTACCGGGTTTACTCAGGCCGGCTGAGACTCACTGCTGCTTGCGTACCGCTCCTCGCAGACCTTCCATCTTCAGGTAGCCTTTTTTCCAGACGATGATGCCTGAGACTGCGAAGACGAGCACGTATATTACCAGGGCATATCTTGCCCTTATCTTTGTTCTGAGGCTAAGTCCGAGTCCGATGAGGGCGTACATAGCCGCCAGGCCGTAGCATATTGCGACGGTCCTCTTAAGTGGAATTCCCCGGTCAATCATCTGGTCGTAGATGTGACCACGGTCGGAAACGAACAATGGCCTGTGATTGAGCAGCCTCCGGGCCAATGCGACAGCCGTATCGAGAATCGGAAGGCCGAAGACTACTACCGAAGCCATCCACCATCTTACGGCCTTCTCGGCAAATAGAATCATAAGCGCTGCAACAACGAACCCGAGCAGCATACTGCCGGCGTCGCCCATGAATATCTTGGCCGGATGACGATTGAACGGCAGGAAACCGCACACTGCTCCGAGAAGTCCAAGGCATACGATGACTCGGACCGAGTCGCCTCCGACTTCGCTGGATGCCCAGGTGCCGAGGTGGATTGCCAACAATAGCAATGCCGCAGCGATAATGACGGTAACACCCGCACAAAGGCCGTCGAGACCGTCGAGAAGGTTCAACGAATTTGTTGCGCCGAGGACAAAAATAATGACTATGGGAACACCCAAAATGATCTCGAGGTTCTCAGGAATATTCAAACCGAGGTACGTATGTAGAAAGCCGAGGCTGGGTCGGATACCCACTGCGGCCAAGACGACGGCGGCGACGATCTGGCCGAGCATCTTCTGATATGGTTTCACATCGAACACGTCATCGACAAGACCTATGAAACAAGCTATTGCTCCTCCGGCCACCACGCCGAAAAGCCATGTGAAGGTCGAAGGCAGGTGTTGCCTGTCATAGAGATAGTAGATGCCCGCGACTATGCCGGCGGTTAACCCGACAAGCATGCCCACGCCGCCAAGATAGGCCACGCTTGCCTTATGAGTTTTTACAAGATTGTCCGGTCTGTCAACGAATCCGAACTTCAGGGCAATGTTCTTGCACAACCACGTGGCTACTAACGCCGAGCCGAACGAAAAAACCAGCACCGGCCAAAACTGCAACACCCAGCTTATAGGCCTCTGGGGACCTATGAGATTATCCAGCATGTTCGTATCCTTAATGTCCGGTACATTCCCAATAGCGGGAACATTTGCAGATTAGTTCAAGTCTATCTGGTCCGATCAGACCTGTCCAGACGAATCGCCGGAGTGTTGACGCTGAGGTTACCTCTGAGTAAACTGGCCAAAATGAGTCTTTTTTGTGTACTAAAGCGCGGATTCGACGTTCTCGCGTCCCTCACGGCATTAATCACTCTCTGCCCTGTTTTGGCCGTGATTTGGCTGATTACAAAGCTTAGCGGCGAGGGACCCGCTGTTTTCAAGCAGCAAAGGGCGGGCAAGAACGGCAAACCGTTCGTTTTTTACAAATTTCGCACCATGAACATCGATGCCGACCCCTTTGGGCCCAGCCCGAAATCCGGCATAGATCCCAGGCTGACAAAGGCAGGGAGGATTCTGCGCGAATATTCACTTGACGAATTGCCGCAGTTTGTTAATATACTAAAAGGGGATATGAGTATGGTGGGACCCCGGCCGCTGTATCTTTCGCAGATACC
>JBDREF010000147.1:0-12299 GCA_043820045.1 Planctomycetota bacterium
TATTACTCTGGGCGTCCGGGGGCATCTCTACGGCAGACCCGGCCAATGCCATAACCTCGGCACCCATCTGGGCGGGAGCAGCAAGTTCATCTTCGGCAGCCATGTGCTCGGCCTCTGAGGCCAACACCGCTCCGGAGTCGCCTTCAGCTTCGCCCGGTTCGCCGCCTTCGCCCTCAGCCGTATAGATCTCATCGAGAATACCGCCCAGCGAAGTATCATCCGCCTGCAAAGAAAGGTCCAGCAAACCGGAGCCGCTGCCGAAGCTATCCAGGTTCACATCTTCTTCGATCTCTTCCAACGGCACCTCGGGCGATGTTCCCGTCCCACCGGTTGGAATCGCCGTCTCGGCCATCGTATCATCCGCTATGTCGTAGTCCGAATCCGTCTCGCCGAGAACGCTCGTTCCCATGCCGGTCAGTGCCGTGTCAGCGTCCGTCAGGTCGCTCGGAACAACCGGGGCCCCTGTCTCTGGCGCCAGGAAAATCTCACTCGAGCCTGCCGCTGTTTCTTCCGCCGGTTCCGCTACCTCCATTTCCGGAGCATCTTCTTCCGTTATTTCCAGGTCTGGAAACTCCGCCGCATCGAACTGGTCCTCGGATATCTCAAGGTCCGGTAGCTCGCCCTCCAGCTCCTCGGGTTCGGAAAGTTCGAGTTCCGGAGTCTCTTCCGATCCTATAACGTCCGCTTCTCCGTGAGGAGTCCCAAGGACTGACGCCAACTCTTCGACTTCCTCGACTTTGAACAGCACATTCGGGCCGTCCCGAAACTCACGCAACTTGCCGTCGTCAACCAACTGCTGCAATTCGTTCTCCGTCTTGTTGAGTCTGTCGAGGGCCTCCTGCAATGAATAGAACATACCTGCCATAATCACCTGTCTCCAACAAGCCAAAAGCCTGGCTTAGAACGGTTTTATTGGGGGGTCTCCATCAGAAAACCCCCTCACATTAGGTATTGTACCCTAACCACAGGAAATATGCAACCTTTTTTTGGCGAAAAATGGCCCGAAAGCCCGGCCTTTTTGGACCGCGGGTTTCGGGCCATCCCGAGTGCAATCGAGAGACCTGACCGAACCGCCGATTAACGTCGACCTTCCGCTAACTATCCGGCTCAATTCCCTCTCATCTTCGCCGCGGAATCGCAACGACCTGCTCATTCTTCACCTCTGATATCCCCTTAGTGCCTACCATGCGGCGTTTGCAGTCCGAATGACGACGTTGATAAACAAAGTCTTGCCGACCTCAGTCATCTTCTCCGGCGATTCGGTGAAGCCCCAGAACAGGTATCGGTCGTGCTCCAGGGCCAGTGGGTAGTAACCGGGATAGGCAGCGTCCCCGGCGAGCAGCGTTACGGTCTCAGGCACCAGCGGGAGATAGAGAGTCGCATTTTTGCTCTGCGTGTATAGTCGAAGGACTCGATCCTGCGGAATCTCGATTGCGTACGGCACGACGAACAGGGGATGCTTCGGATCGATCACGCTGATGCTGTCTCCATCGCCGTGCGCTCCGTTAGGCCAGCCGATGGACAGCCCCAGCACGCCGAAGAAATCATAGCCGCCCTCACCCATGCCGACGATGGGTCTGCCCGAACCTTGAATGGCGGCAGCGACTTGCGGATCATTCCAGGCAGCCGCATTCTCGGTATCATCCCCCACTATGATAAGATCAAGACCCTCCAACCCGACGGCCGGCGCCTGGTCTAATCCAACCAAAATCGTCGGACAGCCGTAGTCGACAAGCAGCGACTGAAAACTCTGTGCCGCTCCCGCATCGGAACCGTAGATGTATGCAATACGAGGCAGGGACATCGGCTGCGGCTGGATCGACATACTCGCTTCTCGCGTACCGCCGTAAGCCCCCATATTGACCCGCCCGCCGTGCGGCCATGTCTCGCCGCTCCAATCAGAATTCGGATCGCCAGCATCGATACAGGGACTCGTCACATCATCCTTAACCCAGCTTCCGCTGTTCGGGTCCCATCGCCCAGCCTGTGATTTCAAATGGTAATCGCCGTTAGTTGGATCAGCAAACAACGGGTCGCCACTGATGTTACCAATCCCCCGCCAGCCGCCTTGCACGTCAGAATGTGTCACAGTGATGGAACTCTCCCACAGGTCGATCTCATTCGGACTGTTACCCCAGAGTATCGTATTGACCAGCGTGCCTGAGCAATCGCCGCTGCAATCAATCGCTCCGGCAGGACCGCCACTCGCCCCATTCCCGGTGAACGTGCAGTTCGTCAGCGTTGCCGTGCTGCTCTTTGTGATAACCATCGCCCCGCCATTCTCGGCGGTATTTCCGCTGAACGTGCAGTTCGTCAATACGCCGCTGCAATACCCCCAGTTGCACATTCCGCCGCCCCAGCGGGCCCAGTTGCCACTGAACGCACAGTTTGTCAGCGTCGGGCCATACCAAATAAACATCGCCGAAGCAAGCAAATATAGGACCTGCCTGCCGGCCTCTGCATTTCTACCTCATTGGCGCCAGAAGTAATGCCAATTGTATTCCAGCTCGATGGTCTTTCCGGGCTTAAGCTGGCATTCCCACGCGATACGGCCGACAGCGTTGAAATGGTACCACCAGTAGGGCCAGTTGTACCAGTGCCACCAGAACGGCAATTCGCCGGCAGCCATCCACTCGCCCTCGTGTCTGCCAAGGTGCTCGATCACGCCGTCGTTACTCGTGGTATCGATGTGGCCCAAAACGGACCGCCGGATTTCCAAATCCGCGGCCTCGGCCCGGTGGTTTGTCAGGCGGATGGTCCCGGCGAGGTTACTTCGACCATAGGCATAGCCATCCCATTTGGCGGCATCAGGCACGCGGTCGGTTTCCTTGTCGAGCTTTTCGACAGAAATATCTACGGCACTGGTCAGCTCCAGGTCGCTTGATGCGCCGGGAGCGGTATAGGTCATCATACCCTGTGCAACGATGCGGCCCTGACGGAGTATCAGCGCGGGGGCGGTGGTCAGCGGACATTTTGTGTCGTTAGCGAGGCGTATCTTGTGCATGACCTTCGGCGCATGATAGAGTTGCGCCAGTTTAGCCTGCTGGTCACTGTTGAAATTCTGGCGAACCTCTCTCGGCGGGCCGAATGGAAGATCGAGCACAAAAACGTCACGGTACGTCAGCTCGTACTCGGCAACCGGCACGACCATACGCTGACCTTTTTTCAATGTTACATGCTCCAGTGTGAAGACATACAGGTCCTCATTCGGCGCCGATTCTGCAACGTCGGGACCAAGATCGATGGCATCGCCGGGAGGCGGGACATCGACACGCCGTGCAGGCATCGCGGCCTGGGTCATGATCATATTGGAGAAGGCGTAGGCGCTTTGGGTGTCGTTGCGGAAGTGCCGCGAGAGTTGTGCTACCGCTTGTTGCAGTGAGATAGGATCCGGCGTGTCCTGGAACGCGAATGTCGGCACGCCAATGACAAGATGGGCGGTGACGTCCTCGACGTCTGTCAGTTCGTTGATTACAGTCGCCTGCAGCTTGATGACCGCCTTGCCGTTGCCGTCGATATCAACTCGGTAGTTGGGAATCCAGCGGATACCTCGCTGGACATACACCATACCGACATTAGCCACACCCTCGGGCTCGCGCTTGCCCCAGTCCAGCCTGAGCGTCATTACGTCCCGGAATTCTTCACAAGCCACACCGGTCTTCGGCTCATCGAGAAAAGTTACCTCCCGAATCTGATTTACGGACACGACCTTAACACCTTCGGCAACCTTCAGGAGCACAACATCGCTGCGCACGGGCAGGGCTTCCGGGGCACCGGGCGGGCTGGTACGGCCAAGCTCCTCGGAACTTCGAGCCGGAATCCCAAGAATAGTGGCTTCGTATGTGTTCTCCTCCTTGATCCGCACTCTGGCGCCGATGTTTCCTTCGATCAGTTCAGGGATGGTCAGGGCAGTTCGTTCGAACGTGATGGCGCGTTTGTTGGCGGTGACCCCAACGAGTTTGGCTCTGGCGTCCGCCGAATAAGCCCAGAACGTCCCTATGACAGGCCTTGGCAGGTAATCGATAGCCACGTTCCCGTCGGCGTCGGTCGGCACTTTGCCCTCGTGCAGGACGAAAGCGTGCCCGTCTTTGAAGATGGTGATCTCTTTGACCGGCATACTTGCCGGCGACCCCTCTTTGACATCGGCCAATGCCTGTGTCGGAATGAGGACCATCACATAGATTCCGATGAGAGATGTAATTATGAGAAATGATTTCTGATTCTGTTTTACGTGCAGCATTTTGCTTTCTCCTTTTTGAAATAGATTCTAAAATCGACTTGCGAACTATATAAATTATACGATAGTTCATGTTGAATGATGGGTAAAATGCACGTAAAATGCCGCGTTAGCTTTTTTACAAAACATTTACACAACGTCAGCTCTTATTTGGCCTATAATATAAGTAAGGATACGTATGGCCATGCAACAGAAAGCATCGATATTAGTCGTCGAAGATGAAGAGGCAATCCGGGCCGCTCTGACGGATTTCCTGGAATTCCACGGCTTTGGTGTCACCGAAGCTGCCGACGGATTTGAGGCGGAGCGAACAGCGGCACAGAGGCAGTTCGACCTGATTCTACTCGATTTGATGCTGCCTAAAATCAGCGGCGAACAGTTGTGCGCCAAATGGCGTCACGATGGTTTGCAAACACCGATTATTATGCTGACCGCCAAGGGCCAGGAGAAAGAAAAAGTGGCCGGGCTGAATCTGGGGGCGGATGACTATATCACAAAGCCATTTTCGCTTGAAGAGCTTCTGGCGCGGATAAACGCCGTACTTCGCCGCACCGACCCGGCCCGGGCTGTCGGCCAGACTTTTACATTCGCAGATTTGGATGTTGATGTTGCGGCCTTGCATGTAAATCGCGGAGAAGAGGAAATAGAAATTAGCCTGCGAGAAGCTGGAATTATTCAATACTTTGCCGCCAATCCGAATCGGGTGATCAGCAGGGAAGAACTCTATAAAGAAGTATGGCATGAGCCAATGTCCGAATTAGGCACGCGAACGGTTGATATGCACATCGCAAAGCTGAGAAGCAAGATCGAGCCGTCCCGGGGACCCCTTACGGGGAACACGACAGAGCCGCACATTATCAAAACCGTCCGCGGCGCAGGATACAGATATGAAAGTGCTGGATAAAGTTCAACGTACAGTTTGTGCCTGAATACGGGTGAAGAACAAGTGTATAAGAGGCTTATCATATTGTCGGTCATAATCCTGGCGGCCCTGTGCGGGCTGGTCTGGATGGGATATCACTCTATCCGGATACGAGCACAGGGTATGGCCGGTGCGCGTCTGGGCGAATTTGCCGCCGTAGCGGAACAAATCAGGTTGGATGTTAAGCGTAAGCTCGACGATTTTCTCCGGACGGAACAAAATCGCCCCTACACCGATTATCAATCTTACTATGTCCCTGACTATATCGCGCCCCCTGGGGCCAGGCCCGGTCAGCAGCAGATGCCCGTGCTGCGTTCACCGCTGGTGGGCAAGCTGGAGAACGGCCTTGCCTACGGCAATTTTCAAATTGAGCCGGACAGAAGCATCATCACGCCAAACGACAACTTCGAACAAGAACAGAATGTCGCCGACTCTGAGGACAGGTTGTCCCTGGGACCCCTTACGGGGAACGCGGAGGTGCTGTCGAACAGAAAGAACATAGAAGACAACGTGCTGCCGGCGCTCGACCGTATGATGCCCCTGGGGCGCGATAAGGACAAGTTACCTCAAAGCCAGCGAGCACAGAGCTATCCCGTCGAGAGTTTGCAGAGCCAGAGTCAGCAGACTCAGGTCATTGAGCAAGAGCGTTCCGTTCTCGAACAGAACAAAATTCTTAATATGGCCCCTCCACCGCAGCCAGGGCCTGGCCCCAGGGGCGTGCAGCAAGGGCCGGAACAAGAATCCTACCAGGCAGAGACGGTTTCGGTGCGAATCGAGCCGTTTGTGCCGCTGGTCGTCCCCGGCGCCTGGCCCCAGGGGCGACAGGCCGGCGAATCCATCTTTGGTGGACAGGTGTTCCTGCTCAGAGGCGTGCAAATCGAAGAAAAGCACTTTCTCCAGGGCTTCCAACTAAACGAGAATAAGCTAATCGATGAGGTCAGAGAGTCAGCGTCACGATTTATGCGAGAAGGCATGAGTTTTGAACTATCGCCGATGGAAAATCCGAACACAAATGGAGCCGTCGCCTATACCGCGATATTGGATTTTGGCTTTGGCGATTTGATATTGAACTTGAAAGAAGTTGATCCGGACTGGATTCACAAACAAATCTACCATCTGCGAAACTGGTATGTCGGCATTGTGGCGGTTGTGCTCTTGGCCGTATCGTTTGGCCTGGCAAGTTTGTGGCACAACACCAGGGCGCAGATTGCGCTGGGGCAGAGGAAGGATGATTTCTTATCCGCCGTATCGCATGAGCTGAGAACCCCGCTGACCTCAATCCGGATGTACGCCGAGATGCTGGAGAAGAACTGGGTCAAATCGCCGGACAAAGCGGCCGAATACTACGGGAATATGCGGCAGGAAAGCGAAAGGCTCGGCCGGCTCATAGAAAACGTACTGGACTTTTCGCGTATTCAGAAGCGACGCAAGACGTACGCCTTTGACATAGGCGACATCAACAGGTGCACCGCGGGTGTAATCGAAACGATGAAGCCTTACGCGGAGCTGAAAGGTTTTTCGATAGAGACCAAGTTCGGCCAACTCGAAGAATCGACTTTCGACAGCGACGCAGTTACACAGATAGTCGTCAATCTGCTGGATAACGCAATCAAATACGCACGCAATGCCGAAGATAAGACAATCACGGTCCGTACGAGAAACGAAGATCGGTTTGTCCTGATCGAGGTCGAGGACCATGGCCCCGGCGTCCCCCACCGTCAGCGAAAGAAGATATTCGAACAGTTCTACCGCCTTGGAGCCGAGGCTACGCGCGAGACAAGCGGCACCGGTCTGGGTCTGGCCTTGGTGAAAACTATCGCAGAGGCTCACGATGGCTTCGTGGAAGTCATCGGGGCCAAGCCAACTGGCGCTATTTTCAGGGTAGCCCTCGCAACGAGAGTGTAGCCGCGTAGCCCGCTCAAATCACCAAAGCCCTGTCTGTCCCAATAGTGCGGAAATCGTGAGCACCCCAAAGGAATTATCGCTTCGCTTCAAAGTAGAGATAGACCGCGCCTTTGTATTTGCCCAAAGCCTCGTTCTTCTGGCTTTCCGGCCCAAACTCGTCGGCCCTTTTGAATTTCGTCCCGATGGCCGGTATGCCATGCAGCAATGAAATTCCCGTCGGCGGCAGTTCAAGTTTCGTAAGCGCCGGGTCGAGTCCGTTCTTCGGCGTATAAACGCCGAGGAAAAGGTCCTCCGTTGCATTGAGCAGTGTAATCTTTCCTTCCTGCGTTTCAAAGACGGCCCACTGCCAGTCGGCGTAATAGCCCCGGAATTCCGGAAAGTCCCAAGCCAGCCCGGGCGTATGATCCTTGTAATCATTGCTCCAGACATCCAGCCGCCCGCCTTTGGTACGATTCTTCCAGACCCGGTACGGCCCTCTGCCGACCCATTTCATACTCTCCATCTTGCTCTCGGGGTAATCGAACGTGATGCCCATCAGGTCGAACCGGCCCTCAAGCTCGTATTGATAGTCCAGCCTCACCCAGCCGCTCGGATATATCTTCCACTTGGCATAATTCAAACCGCCGTCATATTTGGCCTCGACAAAGATGTTGTCTCCCTCCCGCCGGTGTTTCAACTCCAGCAGTCTGCTATCGTCTCCGACCAGACGCGGCCCCTTACCGAACGAAATCCGAGTCCCACCTTTCTCGACATCTGCAAGCCGGCCGCTCTCCTTGTCGAACCGCAGGCTCAATTGATCAATATTGACGACCAGATTGAGATCACTTTCGACTACTGTGATATCTGCGTTTTTCTTGGTTTCTTTGGCGAAATACTGGTGACACCGCACACAGTCCATCGGTGTTGCCCACGACCACGTCCAGACTTCCGCGCCCGAAGCGTCACGAGCTGTAAGATGAAGCGCACTGGCCTGGCCCCAATCCTCCGGCAGGTCAAGCTCCAACGCCCCGTCGCCGCCCGGTTCCACATTCGGTGCTGCGACAGACCCGGAGTTTATGACCCCGGCGAGCCGGGACTCTACTCCCTCATCAAACGGGCTCGGGAATCCGACAAGTTTCCACTCGAAACGGCACTTTTGCAGCTCCGTAAAATCATAGCGGTTCTCAATATCGATTCGCCCTGAGAAACCTTCCGGCAAATCTTCGAGCCCGATATAAATCGGAGACCATATTTCCTTGATGGTATAGAAGCTGCCTTCCTTTTGGCGATACGGGCCGAGAATGCCGTCGGGAGCATGATTGCCGTCGGTATCGATATTGCCCGCTCTATCCGTCCTTACCACGCCCTCATCCAGCAGGGCCCAGAGAAAACCGCCCGCCCCAAGCGGCGAATCAAGTATCAGATTCCAGTAGTCGTTCAGTCCCGCCCCGAGCCCTCCGTCGTACAGGCCGTG
The DNA here is from genome assembly GCA_043820045.1 of Planctomycetota bacterium. GTDB lineage: Bacteria > Planctomycetota > Phycisphaerae > Sedimentisphaerales > Anaerobacaceae > JBDREF01. The sequence continues at coordinate 8,518 of JBDREF010000147.1, forward strand.
CAGGAACTCGGTGGGCATGAAAAGTGTCGAACCGCTGAGCTTTTTCCTGACGCTTTCATACCCTTCGTAGTGGTCCGTATCGATGCCGTTGAAGTTCTCCCAGGGGTGCAGTACAGTCCGGCCCTGCGGGTCGTACAGGGCGAACTCGCCGTCGAGAGCCCGGTTCCAGCCGCCCTCATTCGCATTGTCCCAGAAGAGAATACACGGGCGGCTGACATCCCGCGTCACCAACTCTCTAACGAGCTTTTTACCGATCTCGGTATCATAAGGCGGTTTTTGCCAGCCCCCCAATTCGTCAAGGACGTAAAGGCCCAGCTCGTCGCACGCATCGAGAAAATGCACGTCCGGCGGATAGTGTGACATCCGCACCGCGTTCATGTTCATTTCTTTGATAATGCGGACGTCGTCATAGCTGACCTCGCGGCTCAGACATCGCCCCGAGTCGGGCCAGAAACAATGCCGATTCACCCCCTTGAGTCGGATTTTCCGCCCATTGAGATACAACCCGTCACCGGGCCGGACCTCAAACGTGCGAAACCCAAATCGCTCGGCAGCTTTGTGAATCACAGTGCCGCCTTCAGAAAGATACAACTCGAGGTCATAGAGATGCGGCGTTTCCGCCGTCCACGGCTTAACGCCTGGCACCTTTCCCTTGAGTGTCACCTTATCCTGTCCCTTGAGCAGTTGTGCAATGAATACACCTCCACCTCCAGCTCCAGAATCCAATACCTTTGCAGTGATCTTGTCGGCACCTGTGATGTTCTTCAGATAGACATCTACGGATAGAGCGCCGTCGGCTCGTGCGTCAATCGCGGTTCGTTCGATAAACTGTCGGGGAAAAGCCTGCAAATAGACCGGTCGATATATTCCTCCAAACACCCAGTAGTCGGCCTTTCGCTCCGCCGCCTCGACGCTTTCATTCGACGAGACCTTGCTGACGGTAACCTCCAACAAATTGTCGGCGTCAAACTTGACCAAATCCGTAATATCATACTTGAAGCGGTAGAAGCCTCCCTGATGAACAGGACCAGCGGGGCTGCCGTTGATCCATACCTGCGTGTCGGTCATCGCTCCTTCAAAAGTTATATGAATAACCTTGCCCTTCCAGCGATCCGGCAGGTCGAATCTGTAACGATACCTGCCCTGCTCGGCTGCCTTGTTTTTGTCCTGGCCGTAGTTATAATTTCCGAACCCCTGAAACTCCCAATTCGACGGCACGCCAATCGTCGTCCATTGACCGCTCTTTCGCCCCGCAGTACAGTAGAACTCCCACGTTACAGGGTCGTCTTTTCCTTTGCCGGAGAGGTATAGAGTCTCTGTCTCCTGCGCCAGCACAAATCCTGCAAAGACGGCAAAAAACGCCAATCCTGTCACTAATACCTGTTGTCTCAGCATATTCTCGAACCTTCCTTACCGAATGATCAATTGAGTTCGCCCACACACTCTGCCAAGCATTAGACTGCATCGTCTATTATAGCTGGAAATCTCAGCCGACAAACCAAATAACTCGTGAAGACTCAATTTCACTTGAATGGTTACCCGTAATGCCTACAATGTTCTATATAATTCATTGGAAAGGCCGAATGATGAAAGGTGATATCATGAAGACTGATCTTGTTTGCGTGGCAATCTGCGCCGTCCTCATAATCGTCCCATCAGCCTTCTCAGGGGACCTCCGGGGCTCCTATGAGGATCGACCCTTCATGCAGGATTTCGCAGAGAAAACTCCGCTCTCCGGGGAATGGGCCGGCGCGGAATTATCCGCGGTGCGCTCAGATAGAAACGGCCGCATCCTGATTCTCTCAAACAAAGGATTGTTGCAGGTCCACAATGGAAAGCTGATAAAAGAGCGCCTTTACAGACCCATGCTGGACGTGCAAGTCAAAGGCATTGACACTTATCGTGATCAATTCGTTTACCTGACTGATAAGGCCGTGATGAGTAATGCATGGGCGGGCAAGTTCTACCTGACCCACAAAATGCCGGATGCCGGATTGTTCGAGATGGGAGGAAACTTCGATTCTCTTCTGGCGGGGGAAGACACCCTCGCTTACTTGAAGGAAGGCACGCCCGCTGACAAGATACAAATGGCTCTGGCTCCAGTAAAACAAATCCTGTTTGATAAGACACGCAATCGATTTCTAATCCTGTCCGACCGACAGGTCAATTGCTTCTCGCCCGGTAAGGAGAGCACAAAAGTCTTCGAAGGCGAGCATTTGAATTGCCTGGAATTGATTAATAACGACACGGTTCTTATCATCGGCGCGCAGGACGGATACCTCGAATTGGACGCAGAGTCATTCAGCCAAAAGTCAACCCTGCAAAACAAACTGCCCTGGACCGATATACGCCGTATCAAGCAGATTGGCGAATCGCTCTGGTTCGGAACGCCCAAAGGAGCTTTTGCCTTGCATGGCGACGGCCGCATGGATTACTACGCCTCCGAGCGATGGCTCGCAGACGATGCCGTCATCGACATATCAGAAGGTCCGGACGATTCGGTGCTTGTCCTTTCCAAGAGTGGGCTGGGCATTATTCACTTCAAAACGATGACTCTCCAGCAAAAAGCGGACCATTTCGACGGTCTTACGCGAGAGCGCCATATACGTCACGGCTTGAGCTGCTCGCTTGCGATGAGCGAACCCGGCGACTTATCGACTGGGACGCTCGTGGACAGCGACAACGACGGCTTGTGGACGTCAATGTATCTGGCCGGCGAGCTTTTTCGTTACGCCGTCACCAAGTCGGACGATGCCCTCCAGAACTGCTACGAGTCCTTCGAGGCGATGGAGCGGTTGTCTTATGTCAATCCCATAGAAGGCTTTCCCTCCCGGTCTTTTGAACGCTCCGGCTATCAGTTGTCGGACAAGTCACGCTGGCAACCGGCTGAGGATCCGAACTGGACGTGGAAAGCTACAACCAGCAGCGATGAAATTGTGGGGCATTTTTTCGTTTATAGTATCTTCGCCGAAGTAATCCCGGACAGAGAATGGAGCAAGCGGGCAATCATCCTGATGGACGACATCATGAACCATATCGTTCAGAATGATTGGTATCTCATCGATTTCGACGGCAAGCCCACGCTCTGGGGCAAGTGGAATCCGGACTACGTCAACAAATTCCCAAAACAAGTCGGCGACCGCAGGCTCAACTCTGCCGAGATCCTCGGATTCCTGCAGACCGCATACCACTTTACCGGCAAAGAGATTTATAAGGAGAAGGCCTTTGAGTTAATGGAAAAGCACGGATATCTCGACAACATAATGATACCTGCATCCCAAATTGGGCGCGTTCCGGGTATAGACCTGACTACCGAATGGAATCATTCCGACGATGAGCTTGCCTTTATGTCGTATTGGAATTTGTATAGATATGCCTTTACGGAAGAACTGCGAGAAAAGTACCGCAGAACAATTGCAGGCCACTGGGAAATCGAACGGCCGGAAAAGAATCCGTTGTGGAATCTGATTTACGCCGCAACCGGTGCGGCGGAATTCGATTTGGAACAGACAATCTGGAGTTTGAAAAAATTCCCGCTGGACATGATCGGTTGGTCGGTCCGGAACAGTCATCGCATGGATTTGGATCTTCTGGAACGCAATTTCCGTGAACAGACTACTCGTGAAGTCCTGCCGCCCGACGAACGTCCGATGAGCAAGTACAACGGCAACGCCTTCCGGTTGGACGGCGGCGACGGCGGACACAGCGAATACAGCGGCGACATATTCCTTCTGCCCTACTGGCTGGGGCGATATTTGAACGTGATAAGATAGAATGCCGGG
>JBDREF010000148.1:0-33525 GCA_043820045.1 Planctomycetota bacterium
AAGCCGGTGGTCCTGGAGGCAATCAATTTCATTCTCTCGGGATGGGTATTCGGCGTCACCATGAAGACGGTGTCAAGACCCGCCGCGGCGGCAGGGCCTATAATTTCATCCGCGTCGTCGATACTCAAATCGGCAACCAAAACGCTGTTGACGCCCGCCTTGTGAAAATCGGCGAAGAACTTTTCGGTCCCGTACTGATAAACGAGGTTATAGTACATCAACAGCCCGATTGGAATATCCCTGTAATCTTTAACCTGCCGGATAAAGTCCAGGGCCTTTGCCAAATTCATTCCGCTTTTCATTGCGCGAATATCGGCCTTTTGTATTGTCGGCCCGTCTGCTATGGGGTCGGAGAATGGGATCCCCAGTTCCAGGACATCAGCGCCGGCGTCCACGGCCGCTTTTACAATTGCAAGACTCGTATCGAAATCCGGGTCGCCAATCACAAAAAACGGTATCAAGGCCGTCTTGTTTTGTTCTTTCAGTTCCGAGAAAACCTGCTTATACGTCTTCATGAAGAAAATCCTTCTTTGAATACCAATCGATAATCATCTATCACAAATCATTCTGCGATGGGTCGATGTCTTTCCACGATTGAAACGTCCTTGTCACCTCGGCCCGAGAGATTCACCACGGCAACAGTATCGCCGTTCAACTTGCCCTTGAGGCTGACGAGGTATGCCAGAGCATGCGAGCTTTCCAGAGCCGGAAGTATCCCTTCGGCCTTTGTCAGCAATCCGAAGGCGTCCAGAACGTGCTCATCCTCGGCGGCAACGTACTCGGCCCTGCCGGTATCCTTCAGCAAGCAGTGTTCCGGCCCGACAGCCGGATAATCGAGCCCGGCGCTGACTGATTCGGTTTCCTGGACCTGGCCATCTTCGTCCTGGAGCAGATAGGATTTCGCTCCGTGCAGGATTCCAACTCGGCCCGCCACCAGCGTGGCGGCGTGCAGGCCGCTGCTCAAGCTTCTGCCCCCAGCCTCGACGCCAATCAACCTGACATCCTTATCATCGACAAATCCGGAGAAAACGCCGATCGCGTTGCTGCCTCCCCCCACACATGCCACCACCATATCTGGCAGCCTGCCAATCTGGTCGAGGCACTGCTGCCGGGCCTCCTTGCCGATGCAGCTCTGGAAGTGTTTTACGATCGTAGGGTATGGATGAGGACCGCAGGCCGAGCCGAAAAGATAGAACGTGTCGTCAACGTGGGCCGTCCAGTAACGAAGGGCGTCGTTGATGGCGTCTTTAAGTGTTCCTGTTCCACCCTCGATAGGCACCACCTGGGCTCCGCAGAGCTTCATTTTGTGGACGTTGACGCTCTGCCGTTCGATGTCGGTCACGCCCATGAATATCTTGGTCTCCATCCCGAATAACGCCCCTATCATCGCAGTAGCCAGGCCGTGCTGTCCGGCGCCGGTCTCGGCAATGAGTTTGGTCTTGCCCATGTATTTGGCCAGGAGACCCTGCCCGAGCGTATTGTTGACTTTATGTGCCCCGCCGTGCAGAAGGTCCTCGCGTTTCAGATACACTTTGAAGCCGACGTATTCGCTGAATCTCTTCGCGTGATAAAGAGGAGTGGGCCTTCCGGCGTAATCTTTGTAAAGCTGCGCAAGCTCGGCCGTAAACCGCTGATCCTCATAGAAGCGATAAAACGCCTCCTCCAACTCTTCCAGCACGGGCATCAAAACCTCCGGAACATAGAAGCCGCCATAATCTCCGAATCTACCCTTGTACTTCATATTTACCCTCTTAAATGTCGTATATTTTCAAACAGTTCCTTCATCTTCTTGTGGTCCTTTTTGCCCGGTTCAGCTTCTACGCCGCTGCAAACGTCGATTCCGTAAACTCCGAGTTTTACCGCAGCCGCCGCGTTATCAGGATTTATCCCTCCGGCCAGGAATACGCGCTTGCTGATATGCCCTATGACGTTCCAGTCGAAAGTCAGTCCTGTCCCGCCGTATTTCTCGGGGTCGAAAGCATCCAGTAAGATGGCATCCGTGAAGAAGGAGTCCGCCCGTTCGATGTCGGCCTGGTCTCTTACGCGTATCGCCTTCATCGTCCTTACATTATGGGAGAGCAGCGACCGGCAAAAATCTGGGTCTTCATCGCCGTGCAACTGGACCCAGTCCAGTTGGCAGAGGTTCTCCGCTTCGTTGATTTGTTCGATCGAAGCATCTACGAACACGCCGGCCGTATCGATAAAACCAGGCAGCTTGTTTATTATTTTCACAGCTTTTTCCGGGGTCACGAACCTCGGGCTTTCCGGATAGAAATTGAAGCCCAACAAATCCGCACCCATATCCATCGCTGCCGCGGCATCCTCATAGTTGGTAATACCACAAATCTTGACCTTGGTTATCAACATGTTTGTCACTCGTTGCCCGAAACTCTCGCCGGGAACATGCTCTATGCTCCGTTAGAGACTTGGATGAACTTTTCAAGGCAGGCTAATGCACTGCCATTGCCAATCGAAGCCTCCGCGAGTTTCATCGCTGAGGCGAAATCCTCAGCCAAACCACCGGCAATTATTGCGGCCGAAGCATTCAGCATAACGATATCCTTGCCGACACCGGTCTGCCTGCCGGCCAAAATGTCCTTTATGATCTTCGCACTCGCCTTCGCATCGGCCACTTTCAAATCATCTATATCGGCAACCGGGATGCCTAAGTCTTCCGGGTTAACCTGTTTTTCCGTAATTCCGCCGTCTTTCAGTTCAAGTATTCTGGTTACTCCAACGGTGCTGATCTCATCCAATCCGCTGCAGTGAACGACCATGGCAAACCGAACACCCAGCATCTTGAGAGCTTCGGCCATCATTTCCATGAGCCCCTCTTCGGCAACGCCCAGCACCAGGGCTGGCACGTTCGCAGGATTGGACAGAGGCCCCAGAATATTGAAGACCGTCCTGAAGCCAAGACTCTTGCGTATCGGTTGAACATACTTCATCGCCGGATGGAACATCGGGGCAAACATGAATCCGATGCGAGCCTGTCGTATGCATTCGGCTACAATCTCAGGTCCGGGGTCTATCTTAACGCCAAGCTCCGCGAGGACATCGGCCGAACCGCACTTGCTGGTTATGGCACGATTGCCATGCTTGGCCACATACACGCCCGCTCCGGCTGCGACCAGAGCGGCTGCCGTCGAAACGTTGAAGGTCTTGACCGCCGCGCCGCCGGTCCCCACAACGTCCACCAGGTTCTCGATACCGGTTTCGACCTTAACGGCGTGGCTTCGCAAGGATTTGGCCAGTCCCGCCACCTCCGGCGCGGTCGGCCCCTTGATGCGCATTGCCGTAAGAAACGCGGCAATTTGAGCATCCGGCACTTCGCCACCAAAGACTATATCCAACAGGTTCGTGGCCTGCTCGAAACTCAGATTCTCACCCCGCAACAATGGATTGATATATTCGATTATCGTTGCCATCATTGAATCCTTTGCGTTACTTTTTTTGCTTTTCGGCTATTGATAAAACATTTTCGATGATCCTGCCGCCCGACGGCGTCAAAATACTCTCCGGATGAAACTGTACGCCGAATATCGCAAGCTCCTTGTGGCGGACTCCCATAACAACTCCCTCAAAATCGGCAGTTATCTGCAGGCACTCCGGCATCTCCAACGCGCAGAGGCTGTGATAGCGTCCGGCCTGGAGCGGATTTTCGACACCGGCAAAGACGTCCTGGCCGTTGTGCGTTATCCGCGAAGGTTTGCCGTGCATCGGCTTGGGCGCATGGCCGATTCTGCCGCCGAAATACTGCACTATCACCTGATGACCCAGGCACACGCCCAATATGGGCAGCTTATCTTTGAAGTAATCAACCGCCGACAGTGACACGCCGGCCGTATCCGGCGTGCCGGGCCCCGGCGAGATCACGAGCAGGTCGGGCTTAAAGTCGCCAGCCACACGGACAAGCTCTTCAAGCCCGGTGTCGGCCCGGTAAACCTTAGCCTGGCAATTGCGCTTGCAGAAATCATCGACCAGATTATATGTGAACGAATCGAAATTATCGATGAACAAAACTCTTCTGCTTGTATCTTCCATATTTCTTACCTCAGATAGCGGAAGTTAATTCGTAGGGTGTGCAACCCGTTCGGCTGCGCTCAGGGCATGCTTGTTGCACACGCGGCGCCCCGCTTCTTCCGCGTGTGCAAAACGGAATTTGCACACCCTACTGTTCCGTCTTCCGTACTCTGCTTTTCTATTGTCCTCGAATCGCACGTAAACAGGAATTCGCTTTGTGCTCGGTCTCTTCGAATTCCGTCTTTGGGACACTGTCGTGGACGATGCCCGCGCCGACCCGGACATAGGCCGTATGGTCCCTAACCTGCAGGCTCCTTATGGTAATACAACTGTCGAACCGGCCGTCCACGGCCAGATACATGACCGCGCCGCCATAGTAGCCGCGCTTAGTTTTTTCAAACAGGCGTATCAGTTTCATGGCCTCGATCTTCGGAGCGCCCGTAAGTGTCCCCATATTCATCGTTGCAAGATATGCGCTCAACGCGTCAAGCTTGTCGGCCAGCGTGCCCCTGACGTTACTTACAAGGTGCTGCACCGACTCATACTTCTCGACCGTCAGCAGTTCGGTGACAACCCTGGTGCCAGGCTTGGCCACCCTGGCAATGTCGTTCCTGGCCAAATCAACCAGCATCATATGTTCGGCTAATTCCTTGCGGTCGATTTTCAGCTCAGCCTCGTACCTGAAATCGGTATCGAGATCGATTGTCGTTCCGACCCGGCCCCGGGGCTTGGTGCCGGCTATCGGCCTGATCTCGACGTACCGAGTTTCAGTACCGCTCACGCGCAGATTCAACTCCGGACTGGAACCCATCATTATTGTGTTGGGCGTATTTAGATAGAACATGTACGGCGAAGGATTCAACACTCTGAGCCGTTTGTAAACGTCCAACGGCTCGTCCGGACAGGGTTCCATCTTCGTCCTGCTCAAAACGACCTGAAATATGTCGCCGTCAATTATGTGCCGTTTGGCCTGCCTGACCATCTCTTCGTATTCCGGCTGGGTGGTGTCGGTCGTTGCCTCCGGCAGCTCGCCCGTGAACTTCTGGCCCTGCGGCGCGTCGAATCTCGCTATGTTGAAATAGTAATCGAAGCAGCTTTGAGCCTCGCGGATGGCCACCTCACGGTCGCCGTCGGTTATGATGCAATTGACAATCACGTAGCCTTTGCCGTGCTCATGATCCATCAGAAATATGTTGTCGGCAAAATACAGCTCGTAATCAGGATTGCCAAGCAGGTCGTCCTTACTGGCGGGAAGCTTCTCGAACTGGTCTATGAAATCATAGCTTAAGGCCCCGAGCAGCCCACATGTTACGCGAAACGGCTTGCTGGCCAGGCTGAAGCCGAACGCCACCGCCCGCAGCACGTCCATCTGGTTTGTGCTTCGCAGCCGGGACTGTTCATCAACCACCTTGTCGTCCTCTCTGATTCGGCCGGTGATAATACCCGAGCCGAACTCGATCGACTCGCAAAAGGAAAACCTCTCCCTGTCGGCGGAGAGATATTCCAGGATGCGTCTGCCTGTATTGCTGAGGGCCTTGATGGTGAAATCGGCGCCGGTACCGGTGAGGTAAAGCGCCGGCTTTGCCGTACCGAAACTCAGCGCATTTTCCGACAGATAGTCACGTGCCTCGAGCAAACAGCAGTTCTTGGCCCGGCCGTAGTCTGTGAGTCTGGCGAAGAAATCCACCGGTTCGTCAAAATCGATTTCCTTAACGATTGGCACGATTTTCCCGGGCTTTGCATTCAGTATTACTTGCCTGTAGTCATCCATATTCGGAACCTCTTACCGCAGTTTCTATTCTCAAATCGCCCAAAACACAAACAAAAAACGCAGTCTGTCTTTTCGACAGGCTGCGTTCATCGGCAAAACTAACAAATTGTGTAAAGCAAATCACCGCTTGCCCGTCGGATTCTATCCCACAGGCCACCACCAGTTACCGGTATTCTTGCGGTTTACTTGCCTCATAACACCACTATTAAACAAACTGCCTCTCCGTTTGTCAAGAAAAATCTCAAGAATCGACGGCCTTTCGGAGCTTCGCCGCCATGTCGGTCTTCTCCCAAGTGAAGTCGGGTCCTTTTCGTCCGAAATGGCCGCCATGAGAAGTCTGGGCATAAATCGGCCTGGCAAGCTTCAGATGGTTGATCATCCCCTTCGGAGTCAGAGGGAACAGCTCTCTTACAGCTTGACTTAGCTTCTGCTCGCTGACTCTTGACGTGCCCTCGGTGTCAATAAGAACTGAAATCGGCTCAGCGACCCCGATGGCGTAAGACAGTTGTACCTCGCAGGCATCGGCGAGCCCGGCGGCAACCACATTCTTGGCGATGTATCGAGCCATATAACTCGCAGTCCTGTCAACCTTTGTCGGGTCTTTCCCGCTGAAGGCCCCGCCGCCGTGGCTGCCTCTTCCGCCGTAGGTATCGACGATGATCTTTCGGCCTGTAAGGCCGCAGTCACCTTTTGGACCGCCTACTACGAACCTGCCGGTCGGATTGACGTGGAATATCGTGTTCTTGTCAACCAATCGCTTCGGCAGAACAGGCAGGACTATTTTTTCGATGACCTGTTTCCGCAATTTCTGATAAGAGACCGCCGGCGAGTGTTGCGTGGAGACCACAACGGTGTGGATACGCACTGGTTTTCTGTTTTCATATTCCACTGTCACCTGGCTCTTGCCGTCCGGTCGCAGCCAGGGCAGCTTCTTACTCTGCCGGACTTTTTCAAGCCGTGTTGTTATGGCGTGAGCAAGCTGTATCGGCATCGGCATAAGTGCCGATGTCTCCCTGCAGGCGAAGCCGAACATTAACCCCTGATCGCCGGCGCCCTGTTCCTTATGCAGGCCGGAGCCTTCGGTCACTCCCTGCGAGATGTCGGGGCTCTGTTTGTCAAGCGTGACCATCACGGCACAGTTTTCGAAATCGAAACCAATTGCGGGGTCCGTGTAGCCGATTTCCTTGATGGTGTTGCGGACGATTGTCGGCACGTCAACGATTGCGCTGCTTGTGATTTCGCCGGCTACAACAACCAGGCCGGTAGTAACCAGCGTTTCGCAAGCCACCCTGCTCCTGGGGTCCTGGGCGAGCATGGCATCGAGAATCGAATCGGATATGTGGTCGGCCACTTTGTCGGGATGGCCCATCGTCACAGACTCGCTCGTGAAAAGATATCTGCCGCCGCCGGGAGTATTTCTGTTTGTTGATTTCTTTGCCATTCGTGATTAACCTTTCTAAGAACCGTCGTTAATTGTCCAATCGTGCTTCATATACTTAACGGAATAGTCCCCCACTCCGAGGAACGATACGTCTTGCTCGGAAATATAGTTCGTAATAAAATTCAAAACAGCTCGGGTTACGGGCGGGTGTACCTTGAACTTCTTGCCGGTAGCGTACTTTTTAAGAAAGTCTTTGCCGTGCGAAGATAATTCAAACATGGCCGACAGACTGACCACCTGTTTTTCCCTGTCAATGTCGAACGCAATGGGACTGGACGTAAATCTCCTGGCCTGGCTCTCCAACTGTTCGTTAAGCTTGTGGCCGTAATACGGCTCATTGCGCAGCGGCGGACTCGACAAACTGGCACTGGTCAGGGCAAAAAACACCCTTGGGTCGCCGGACTCCTCGGAGAAAAAACGCTTCTCAATCCGCGCAAAGGTAAACTGTTCATCCATAACGAGGAACTTGTGCACGGCGATTTTATCCTCAATGTGCCTGAGGCTGAAGGGACCCCAGTAAACAGTTAGAATTCGAGACGACGGCTTAATGGGATAATTTTCTGCGACTATCTTCAATTTCTCAAGATTGTACGCGTTAATCCAAAAGGCGGTTTTATCATCTCCGGACCAGGATTTGTACTCCGCCGGGTCGAGGCGTTTGAACTCATCCAGCAGCGATCTTAACCCGAACCTTTTCTGCCGAAGCCCCTGGTAGTCAACCATTCCCTTGTCATCAACAAAATTCTTCAGGATATACTCACACTTATCATGGAAATACGTGGCCGGCTTGGGTGCCTGGCCGCCAGCCTCACGTGCGGCGTGAACAACGTCATCTGTCGCAGGGCCATAAGGTTCGGCCCCAACGGACTCAGGGGCGAGGCTCCCAATCTCCGAAGGCTGTGCGACTTCCGACCCCATTCGTGCACAACCGCCAACAGAGACCGCCATTACAAGCGAAGCTCCAAAGACAACAAGGCATCTTGCCATTCTTACCTTACTTACAAACAAATACGCAACCTTCCTGTTACAGTGATTCTTTGAATTGACATTAGCTTAAGGAATCAGCCAATAAATGCAACGGTTTGTTGGCCATTTTTGTCGCATTTTTGCATAGAAATGTGCGTTTCCACAACAGGCATCCCGAAAACGTGTCCGAGACCCGCAGGGTTTCGTTCTGCTTTACTGCTGTCTTACCTTGAACGGGTTAGACGGCAACCATGGAAAAATAAAAACCTTGAAATATCACCCGCCTGGCCTTATATAGAAAATTTCCGGCGCTATTGTCGTATCAACGAACATTCATGGCAGAGTATTTGAAAGGGCTGAACTGTGGGTGGCTTTGAGGCATTAGACTGGATAGCAATCGCAGGTTATTTCGGCATCATGGTCGTGATAGTCTGGTGGGTGGCCATGCAGAAACAAAGGACATCGACCGACTACTTCCTTGCGGGCCGAAATATGCCATGGTTTGTGGTCGGGGCCTCAATCTTTGCCTCGAATATCGGCTCCGAACATATTGTCGGGCTGGCGGGACAAGGCTCTACCAGCGGTATGGGTATGGCTCACTGGGAATTACACGCGTGGGTAGTGGTAATGCTGGCCTGGGTTTTTGTTCCGTTCTACTACCGCTCCAAAGTCTTTACGATGCCGGAGTTTCTCGAGAAACGATATAACCCGACGGCCCGCTGGATACTGACAATCGTCTCGCTCGTAGCGTATGTTTTTACAAAGGTATCGGTGACGGTTTATGCCGGCGGCGTGGTATTCAATGTGTTGCTGCCCGAGATTCGAGTGCCGATAACGGAAGGCTTTGTTCTTGACGCATTCTGGATAGGGGCACTGTTGACGGTTACTCTCACCGGTATCTACACCGTGCTCGGCGGGCTGCGCGCCGTGGTTTACACCGATACGGTCCAGACGGTCATTCTGCTTCTCGGCTCAGTCTTCATTACATTTTTCGGCCTGAACAAACTTGGCGGCTGGGGCGAATTGCAGGCAATATGTCGCCAGAACGCCGCCAACTTCGCCCTATGGCGTCCAAATTCGGATCCGAACTTCCCATGGCTGGGTATATTGATCGCATCGCCCATAATCGGAATATGGTACTGGTGTACGGACCAGTACATTGTACAAAGGGCGCTATCGGCCAAGGATCTTCGCAATGCCCGTCGTGGCGCTCTCTGGGGTAGTTTCCTGAAGGTCTGGCCTGTTATGATCTTTCTTGTACCCGGTCTTATCGGCTACGCGCTGCATCAGAAAGGGCTTATTACAATCCCCAACAAGACAGTCAATGGCCAGGAAGGACTCGACGGGGACAAGGTCTTCGCGGTTATGGTCAGCTCGTTATTGCCCGCAGGATTGCGAGGCCTGGTCGTTGGGGGACTGCTGGCCGCTTTGATGAGTTCTCTGTCGTCGCTGTTCAATTCCTGCGCGTCGCTTTTCACGGTGGATATCTATGAAAAGATAAATCCGAAGGCTTCCGAGCGACACCTCGTCACGGTTGGTCGAATCGCAACGCTGGTCGTGGTCGCGATGGGGATAATCTGGATTCCCGTTATGCAGCGAGTTTCCCAGGGAGGATTGTACAGGTATCTGCAGGATGTCCAGAGTTATCTGGGGCCCCCGATTACGGCGGTTTTCCTGCTTGGACTGTTCTTCAAGCGGATTAACGGCAATGGTGCCGTGGCGGGTTTGGCGATCGGTTTTATCGCCGGCATGGGCAAGCTGGCCCTGCAGGCGCTTACGGGGGGCCAGGACGCAGTAATCACATCGCCCGATTGGCTTGTCTATGTGGGACAATACAATTTCCTTTTTGCTTCAGGCTGGCTGCTGCTACTCAGCATTGTCGTAATAGTCGCCGTCTCGCTACTGACTGCTCCGCCCAAACCCGAACAAATTGTCAACCTGACCTATGCCACGACCACACCGGAACAAAAGAAGGAAATCCGCGAAAGCTGGAGCATGGTGGACGTACTGATAACTGTTGTGGTCCTGAGTCTGGTGCTTGGCCTGTATCTGTACTTTAGTTTCTGGTTGAACTGACGCTCCGGTAGCGCTTTTGTACGGGAGGTTATCCTATGCCTTATACTATCGGCCTGGATTACGGCACGAATTCCTTGCGGTGCCTGATTGTCAATGCGACTAATGGCGATGAGGTGGGCAGTTGCGTTTACGAATACGAGACGGGCGAAGCGGGTATCATTCTGAACTCGGCTGATCATAACCTGGCAAGGCAAAATCCGGCGGACTACCTCAAGGGCATCGAAGTCACAATTAAAGCGGCTATCACCGAGGCGAAAAACACCATCAAAGGCTTTGAGGCTGGCCAGATAATAGGCATTGGCATCGACACGACCGGCTCAACGCCGATTCCGGTCGACAAAAGCGGTACGCCTTTAAGTATGTTGGATGAATTCAGGAACAATCCCAACGCCTGCGCCTGGCTCTGGAAGGACCACACATCTCACGCCGAAGCCGCTGAGATCACGGCACTGGCTGAAAAAGAACACCCTGAATATCTTGCCAGATGCGGGGGGACATATTCCTCGGAATGGTTCTTCAGCAAAGTCCTGCACTGTCTGCGCACCGATCCGAAGGTCTTCGATGCCGCCCATAGCTGGGTCGAGTGTTGCGACTATATCCCGGCGGTCCTGACCGGAACCGAAAAGCCGGAAAAGATCAAACGAAGCCGTTGCGCCGCCGGGCATAAAGCCATGTTTAACAACGATTGGGGCGGCCTGCCCGCCAAAGACTTTCTTGCCGGCCTTGACCCAAAGCTCGGTGAGCTTCGCGACCGGCTCTATGAAAAGACCTACACCGTGGCGGCACGAGCGGGCGAACTCACCGAACAATGGGCAGGAAAGCTTGGATTGCCGGCGGGCATTCCGGTAGCGGCGGGTGCCTTTGACGCTCATTTGGGCGCCGTTGGCTCCGGCATAGCGCCGGGTAAGCTGGTCAAAATAATCGGCACCAGTACCTGCGACATGCTTGTTGCGGATTCAGGCCAGGAACTGGCCGACATTCCCGGAATATGCGGGATAGTCGATGGTTCCATTCTGCCCGGCTGCTTTGGCCTCGAAGCGGGCCAATCGGCCGTAGGTGATATCTTCAACTGGTTCGTCAATTACATCCAGCCGGGTGGCCGACAAGCAGGCTCCCATGAAGCTCTTACCGAAAAGGCGGCGAGGCTCAAACCGGGTCAATCCGGCCTGTTGGCTCTCGACTGGAACAACGGCAACAGAACAGTGCTGGTTGATCAGAGGCTGACAGGACTGCTGGTAGGCCAGACGCTGCACACAAAACCGGAAGAGATTTATCGAGCCCTCATCGAGGCGACTGCGTTCGGCGCCCTGACCATCATCAATCGGTTCGAGGAATACGGCGTCGATGTCGCAGAGGTCATAAACTGCGGCGGAATCGCCGAGAAGAATCCCCTGCTTATGCAGATCTATGCCGATGTAACGGGTAGGGAAATGAAGATATCACGCTCTGCCCAGAGTTGTGCCCTTGGTGCGTGTATTGCCGGCGCGGTGGTGGCAGGCAAGGCCTCCGGCGGCCACGACAGCTTCGCCAATGCCCAGGCCGCCATGTGCGGGGTCAAGGATGTCACTTACAAGCCCATCACCGAGAACAACAAGGTTTATCAGCGGTTGTACGTCCTGTACAGGCAATTGCACGATGCCTTCGGCATCGAGGACTCCTCCGGCGGATTGGCCAATGTAATGAAAGAGTTGTTGAGCATCAAAGACAGTGTTCGCTGTTGAGGTCCGTTCAATGCACGAAGAACTCAAAAAAGCCGTCTGCGATGCGAACCGCCAGTTGCAGGAACGAAAGCTTGTCATCTGCAGTTGGGGCAATGTCAGCGGCATAGACCGTCCGACAGGCATTGTCGCCATCAAGCCCAGCGGCGTTGCGTACGATGAACTCACACCAGACAAAATCGTACTGCTCGACTTGAATGGAAACGTTGTGGAGGGAACGCTCAAACCTTCGTCGGATACGCCGACGCATCTTGAACTGTACAGGAATTTCGAGGCCGTCGCCGGCGTATGCCATACTCATTCGACCGTCGCGACTATGTGGGCACAGGCCTGCAAAGAAATCCCATGCTTCGGCACAACTCACGCCGACTACTTCTATGGACCGGTGCCGGTAACAGAGACAATGACCAGCGAAGAGATACAGGTGGATTACGAACTGAATACGGGCAAAATCATTGTGAGGCGATTCAAGGGTATGGACCCAATGAAAACGCCGGCGGTGTTGGTGGCAAATCACGGCCCTTTTACCTGGGGGGATAGTCCCGCCGCCGCCGTTGAGGCTACGATCGTACTGGAGCAAGTGGCCTCGATAGCACTGGGCACTATAACCATAAACCCAGATCAGAAGCCAATCAGCGAGGCGCTTCTCGACAAGCATTACCTCCGCAAACACGGCAAGAATGCCTACTACGGCCAATCTCAGCATTGAGCTGTCTCTAAAGGAGAAGTGAAAATGAGTAAAACCACATTCGGCGTAATCGTCGGAAACCGCGGCTTTTTTCCTGATGCCTTAGCCAAAGAAGGGCGAAAGAAAATGCTTGAGACGCTCAAGAAAAGCGGCTTCGGCACAGTTGCCCTTTCGATGCAGGATACGAAATACGGTGCGGTCGAGACATTCGCAGACGCTAAGAAATGCGCCGCCCTCTTTGCAGAGAAGAGGGACAGTATTGACGGCATAATTGTAACGCTGCCGAACTTCGGAGATGAAAAAGGAGTTGCCGAGACAATCAAGCGCTCCGGCCTCGACGTACCGATTCTGATACACGCCGAGCCGGATGCAAAAGGCAGAATGACCATCGCCGACAGGAGAGATTCTTTCTGCGGCAAGATGAGCGCTTGTAACAATCTCAGGCAGGCAGGCATCCCCTACACGCTGACAAACTCACACACAGTGGGAGCGACATCCGCCGAGTTCAAAGAGGACTTGGGCGATTTTGCCTCTGTGTGCAGGATTGTAAGTGGGCTCAGGAACGCCAGATTCGGAGCCATTGGCGCTCGCACCGGCGCATTCAACACGGTCCGTTACAGCGAGAAACTCCTCGAACTCTCGGGCATCGCGGTAGAGACAATAGATTTGTCTGAAATCCTTGGCAGGGTGGAACGGCTCGCGGACAACGACAGAGACGCCAGGAAAAAGCTGAACGCTATCATAAAATACACATCGACAAAATCTATACCTGCCGAGAAACTTTTGAAAATGGCGAAATTCGGCTGCGTGATAGACCAATGGGTGAAAGAGAACGAACTCGACGGAACCGCAATTCAGTGCTGGACCGCCCTTGAGGAATTCTTCGGAATAGTACCCTGCACGCTCATGAGCATGATGAGCGAGTCATCAGTGCCGAGCGCCTGCGAGGTCGATGTCACGGGCCTGCTGGGAATGTACATTCTACAATTGGCCGGCGGCACGCCAAGCGCGCTTCTCGACTGGAACAACAACTACGGTTCAGACCCTGACAAGGCCGTCCTGTTCCACTGCAGCAACCTGCCCAAGTCGTTCTTCAAAAAGTGTAAGATGGACTACCAGGAGATAATTGCCGGATCGGTGGGGAAAGAAAACACTTACGGCACAATCGTGGGCAGGATAGCGGCTGGCAAGGCGACTTTCTGCAGGCTTACTACCGACGATGCGGCCGGTATCATCAGCGCTTATGTCGGCGAAGGCGAATTCACAGACGATAAACTTGACACTTTTGGCGGTTATGGCGTGATGAAGATCGCGGACCTGCAGTTACTGATGCAGTATATCTGCAAGATGGGCTTCGAACACCATGTAGCCGTAACCCTGAGTCAAAAGGCCGATGCAATCGCCGAAGCTCTCGACAGCTACATGGGCTGGGAAGTCTATCGGCACGAATAGAGCCAGGTTCTTACCACACCTGCCCCAGATGGTATTTTAAACGATGGAAACCAGATCTGCCCTGTTCCCTATCATCCGCCCAACTCAGCCAGTCTTGCGGCAATGTACGTAGCCAAGCCGGCAGTTTCGCCTTCGGCTATGGGCGCAACATACTTATCCGCCGCAAATGTGACCGACTCCACGGGCGAAAAGTTCATTTGGTTGTTCAGGACGCCGACGTACTCAGCGAGAGCGTCAAGGTATTGTCCCGCGAGGGCATAGTGACTGTCAGTGACTGCGCCACGTGTTATTGCATCGGCAATCGATGCCATCTGTTCCTCTGTGGGCGGCGCTGTGTTCGAAGCAAACTCGTTGACCACCTGTGCCAAAGCAGCAATGCGATTGCCTCCTGCATCCTGCAGAATTGTCGCCGCCGCCCTGAGTCTCGCACACGCGTCACACGGCTGTATGTCTCTGCTGGAAGCCAGGGCGTTTACTACCCAAATCTCCATCGTTTTTTCGTCGAACTGGAGTTCCGATGCCGCCCACTTCACCAGGGCCGGGCAACCGGAAACTTCGAACTCCACCCTCTCGAGACCTGGGACTGCCGAGACATATAACGGAGCTGCTGGTGCCGGTTCGGGAGTAACAGGAACTATCACTTCAGGATTGACTGTAATGGTCACGGTGGCTTGAGCAGGTTCGGCGCCAATTGCAGGATCGGTGGCTGAGTACACGAAACTGTCCTCTCCGGAGAAACCTTCCGCCGGGGTATAGATGAAAGTCCCGTCCTCATTCAGTACCAGCGTTCCGGCCCCTTCGTAGGTGAAGACGCCCAGTGAGAGCGGGTCGCCGTCCGGGTCGGAATCGTTTGCCAGGACATCGACAACAACCGGAACACCCTGGTCGGTCGTTGCCAAATCAGGAGTCAGAATGGGACCGGTGTTGGTGACGGCAATTGTGACTTTCGCCTGAACAGGTTCGGCGCCAATCTGGCCATCCGCAACCGAAAACGTGAAGCTATCGGAGCCGACATAGCCGTCGTCAGGCACATAGTTGTATGTCCCATCCGGATTCAGCGTCAGCGTGCCGTACAAAGTATCAGCCACCAGGACGGTTTCAAGCGGATCGCCGTTTTCATCGAAGATGTTGTCCTGTATCGTGCCGCCAACGGGAAGGCCCATGTGAGTAGTCGCCGCCTCACCGTCGGCCACCGGCAACGTGTTGGTCATGGTAATTGTGACCGTAATCGGCTGGGTGTATGTTTTGCCGTCAGTAGCTATGTACTGGAAGGTGTCTGTACCAACATAGCCATCATCCGGCTGGTAAACGTACTCGCCGGTCTCCCAGTCAAATGACACCAACTCCCCATGCTCCGGTTCGGCGGCTAAGATCGCCATAAAGTCTCTGCCTTCGGGAATAGTGTCGTTACTGAGCACGTTACCTCCGACAGGGTCGCTCATATGTGTTGTGGCGGCGTCGGCGGAGGCTATTGGCGGTATTGGAGGTTCCAAGGCCGGCGGCATGGGGCATTCGGGACACTCGGCGGTACGATCATCTTCAATCTCCAGGACGGCGTGAGCATCGCCGTCCGTCTCGTCCCAGTCCGCGGAATCATCGCTGGAATAAACCTCGGCAGTCCCAGCGCCGCCGCCGGATTTGGCGTAAACGTGAATGGGACTGCTGCCGCCGCCGTTTATGGAGATGACGCCGGCCCCCTCTATATCTTTGCCGGCATGTATAGAAACTGAGGCTTGCGCAGGACCGTCTTGCGAAGTGTGAGAAGATGCGTCTATGCGTTGCTGCGGCCCAAGATTCACGGTGATGTTTTCACCAGCATCGATGTGAATGTCTGCGGTGCTCTCTATCTTGCCGTGAGCTTTGACGATGATCTCACCATCGATATCCACGTCGCCATGGACGGAGACCAGGCACGTTTGAGCCTGCCCGACCTCTTTCGTCTCGGAGGGCACCTGGTTTGTGATAGTCTTGACGCTGCCGTTTATTTTCAGATCGCCGGAGGCAATTACGGAAACTTCGTCATAGCTGCCGCCCTGGACTATCAATTGACCTGTTTCAATATCGCCGTAGTTGTTGGTGAAGAGTCTGATTTTGCCCGGCTCGGCTGCCTTGTCATTCGAAGGTACTTCGGTGATGACATCTCCAATTGTAATGCCCCCTTCACCGGCCAGCATATAAACGTTGGCACCGTTGGTTGTGTGAATTGCGGTGGCGACCGGACCGCCGTCAGTTGCCGGCAGGAACATTATGCCGCCGGTATCGTACGTCGTACGAAGGGCAATATCACCGCTGCCCCCTGTGATTTCGCCGTCGCTGATGTTTTGCACAATGATGTTCCCGTTTGTAGTCGAACTGGCAACAAGTTCGAGATCCGTCCCGGCCGCAGACCGCTCCTCAACCCATTTCTCATACAGGGTGTTGTCGGGCACCCCGGCAGGTATGTAGCCGTCGGCAATGGTAAGGTCCGGAGCGTCGATCAGTATCGCCCCGCCATCCGCAACCGTGGTGCTTCCCTTCTCAATTACAACAGCCTCGCTTGCAATCAGGCTGATGGCGCCATCGGCGCCATCGATAGCATTTACATTTATGACGCCCTCGTTCTCGATACGGGCAGCATGCGCCGTTACCGTGCCTGCCGACGCCGCAAGCGTGCCGACGTTACTGATAGCCCTGGAAAACCTGTCGCCGGCGGCAAGTACGATCGCCCCGGTGTCGGCGCTGACCAGACCGGCGTTTTGAACGTCTGCAACGGCATCCGTGGGTTCGGTCCCGATAAGAACCACAACGTTGCTGCCATCCTGGCCAAGAAATACGCTGTCACCGGCCGCCATAACAACCAAACCGCCAGGCGCCATAATAGAGCCGAGATTGATAACCTTCTTGCCTATCAGAAAGACGCTATCGGCGGAGATTGTACCGAGGTTGTGAACCTCCCCGCTACCGTCGTTGAATACCATCCGGTTGGCTGGGTCCGCCAGGACGGCGTTGAACGCATCGTTCGACATATTCAATCCGGATGCAACCAACTGTGTCACATCAATAGTTGAGCCGGCACCGAATATTACACCGGCAGGATTGACGACAAAAACACGCCCATTAGCACTGAGAGCACCGTTGAACTCCGTGGGAAGGCCCCCTGATATTCTGTTAAGCACGGCCGATGTGCTGTTCAGCTCCCCGCCCAGGTATTGGTTTAGCGTGACACTCTGGCCTGAGTCTGTGTTGAAATTGCTCCAGTCGATGATAGCGCCGTGGTCTGTGTTTATGATTGTGTGATCGCCCCATGTAGTGCCGATTACACCGGAAGAAGCGGTAACATCGCCCGACTCAAGAGCCAGTGCGGCCGGGAGTGACACATTGAATACCAGGCACCAAACCAGAAGGTATATGAAGTATTTTCTAACAGGACTTGTCTTGAATATTCGTCTTGCGTTCCGCATTTTGATCTTCCCTGAAAAACAATGGTTATCCTTAGGATTTTTCCTGCACCATACTTCTAATTCCATGCTCCGGACAAATCCCCCCAGGGTCGAATCATTTAGCTGCCCCTCAATAACCTATGTAATGCATCGGCAAAACCGATTTATAATCTTTTACCTTTTACGCAACGAGTTCATCACGAGTTCATAGGAAAGTCACGACTATGTCACTCCATTCATTATTTGTCTTTGATGATTCTCACCGGAGCAAAATAGGACTTGTCCTGAATCTTAAACCGGCAGAGAAGAGTAATTGTGAAACGCCGGACAACCACGGTGACTCGCAGAAACTCGTTTCCAATACTGATAGTCTTCTTATGGCGGCTGCGGAGGTCCATGGGTTGACGGCGAGGCAGCGATCCGCACTGCATCCGGCAATGAAATATCGGAGCATCACTCCTCCCGGACGTGCTATGATGACAATCAGAGTACCGCCTGCATCTCGAACAGGCAATCTGACCTCGAAAACCACTCTATTGATATTGATAACGGCCTTTACCTGGGCTCAGCTAAGACCTCATCCTGTGGAAATGCGGGCATAACAAGCCAAGCAGCAGAGGGAGCCAAAGTCGCAGAAAAAAATGTGAAAAAATTTTCACCCCGGACCATTCCCGACCTTCTAAGCTCCCCGGGGCCGCTGCAAGAAAGAGGGAAATGTCGTTGTCGAGTTGCCTCCGGATGGAAACTGCAACATCGCCATCGCTCCCCCTCCCGCATATCCCGCCCTTCCAAAGCGGCTCAGCCCTTGCCGCCTGTGGACGCCTGTAGTTGTAGGAACCCGGGGCCGGAGGCATGTCGGGCCTGGGTTTGACGCCGGAGATAATGCCGCTGTGCAGGTTGACTGACTGGCGGCTGGTAGCTGTCCACAGGAAAAACGCGGTTTGACGGCCTGAACTTCAACGTTGCACATTGCGGTTTTTGGGTAGAAAAAAAGCAAGATTTTTGTGGACATGCCCGAGCAAGACCAGTATGATGCTCTGTTTAGGAAAATCGTCAATTTGAAGTCTGTGTAGATTAGAGGTAATTCATTATGGCACATAAGAAGGGACAAGGCTCCTCGCGGAACGGCAGAGACAGCAATCCGCAATACAGAGGGGTGAAACTATATGCCGGTCAGACAACCAAAGCCGGCTCAATAATCATCCGGCAGTGCGGAACTAAATTCTTTCCCGGCTCCAATGTCAGTATGGGCAGGGACTACACGCTGTTCGCCACGGCCGAAGGACAAGTACGTTTCCAGGGCCGAAAGGTCCACGTCGTCTGAGAAAAATCAACTGATAGCCACGAGAAAAGGATGGTCCTGGCCATCCTTTTTTTATATCGGGATACGGTACAGAGGCTCCGAGATGCAAAACGATGTTTATCGACAAGGCACAAATCTGGGTCAAGGCGGGAGACGGCGGGCACGGCTGTGTCAGCTTTCGGCGAGAGAAATTCATCCCAAAAGGCGGCCCTGACGGCGGCGACGGCGGGCAAGGAGGCAATGTCTATTTCGAGGCTGTCGACAATCTCGATACCCTGCTGGACTTCGCAGGCAAACGCAACTGGCAGGCCCAAAAAGGCCAGCCCGGCTCGGGGAGCAACAAAACCGGAGCAGACGGCCAGGACCTGGTCATCAAAGTCCCGCCCGGCACACTCATCTACGATACCGATATTGACTTGCTCCTCAAAGACCTCAGCGAGATTGGCGTGAAGGTATGTGTCTGCCGTAGCGGAAAAGGCGGGAAAGGCAATAAGGCATTTGCAACGTCGGTCAACCAAACGCCAAGGAATGCTGAGGCCGGCAAACAAGGCCAGGAAAGAAATATCAGACTTGAATTGAAACTCATCGCCGACGTCGGCCTGGTCGGAATGCCAAACGCCGGCAAGAGTACCATGATCTCCCGCTGCTCCGCGGCACGGCCAAAAATTGCGGACTATCCCTTCACCACTATCGAGCCGGTGCTTGGAATCGTCGAGTTGAGCGGTTTTCGCCGGTTCGTCATGGCCGACATCCCCGGCCTCATCGAAGGCGCCCACACCGGTGCAGGCCTCGGCCACGAATTCCTCAAGCACATAGAAAGAACAACACTGCTCGTGCACATCCTCGACATCATGCCGGCAGACGGCTCCGATCCGGCGGATAACTACAGAACCATCCGCTCGGAACTCGAAAAACACAGCAAGGCGCTGGCTGCAAAATCCGAAATCATCGTCGCCAACAAAATAGACCTCGACCCTGATGGAAAAACGGTCGAGCATCTCAGGAAGAAGTTGAACGAGGAAGTCCACGCAATCTCAGCCGTAACCGGCTCCGGCGTCAAAGAATTGAGCGAATCTCTCTGGCGAAAAGTCAAGGAAACAAAAGCCTCTTCTGTCCAATAGTTTTTACTCATACGGTTTCAACTATTCGTTTCAGGGGTTGCGTTATTCTTGAACAGCGCTCTCAATGACTCATCTGTCGGCTCAGCTTTGATTCCGAGCTTGCCAGGATACGCCATATAATGACGAACGGATGTGGCAAGCCCACTCAAGTCGGGGAAAAGAGTGGTTTGGTTGATATGCATATCATGAAGCCCGCTCAGTAGCGTATTTCTTTCCTGCTGTGTGACTTGAACACATATTCTGTATAACTTCGGCTTGGAATCGTCTCTTACCATTTGCTTCAGGTTATTCATGAAAGAGTTGTTTATGTCACCTTGCAGCAGAAATGTCCCCTGCTGTGATGTCAGTCTCCGGTTGCGTTCAAAAGGGGTAACATTATAGACCAGCGATATCGGTTGCTTCATAAGTGCCGAAATAATTGCATTGTCGTTTATTTTGTCCTCATTAAACTGGCTAACGTCTTTCTCACGCTTCAACCGATTGAAAAGACAACGAAGCTCTTTTTTGAAATTGTTCGGACTATCCTCTATTCGTTCTTTTAGTCGCTCCCAACCAACAGATTCCGTATCTAACGCCCAAACTTCACCTACCTCGTCCTTACAATTGAGGTCGTTTACTGCAAAATAAATCGCCCCCGCGAAGGAATATTGCCAATCCAACAACCTCACAGGAGCCTCCCAATGGCGCATCAGTGCAAGCCGTTCAAAGGATGTCGTTCTCTTGAGGTACATGCCCAATATATAAGGAGGCATCCCGTTGAAACTTACGTATCATTCCCTGCTCAATTGCAAGGCGTTCTTTCTTTTCTTTCCTTCCAAATTTTGTAAACGCCTTTTCAAGATGTGTTTGAAAAGCTTCGTCATACAACTTGCGCAACAAACGTCCTCCTCTCGTATCGGAACGCTTTCTTTTTTCGCCTCTAAATATCCATTTTCTTTTCTTTCCGTTGCCAAGCAACGTCCCGTGCCGATCAATCATATCCTCTAACGTCTTGAAAGTCCCTGCCTCTTCAAACAACATTTTTTGCATTCTTGAACCCCTATATCAGAACGGACAACTTCCAATTCAGGTTTCATGGCAGGTTTTCGAGGTCGGCCAGGTCTTGGTGTCTGCCGGACGCTTTTTTGTTCATTTTCAGGTGTGTCAGGCTGATTAGATTGGTCCTTACGCCGTCCAGTTCTGCCACGACACGTTCAGCAAAACAATCACTGAAATTTACTCCGGAAATCGTCGTCGCAAGCTCTATCCTTAAAGGAGGCACGCCCATACGAATGACCTGCTTTTCTTTGAGGAACAGATTTCCTGATAATTCCGACGGGTTGAAGCCGAACTCCTTCAAGGCTGCTACAATCTTGTCGGCATTGACCGGATGCATGGCTATCCAGATATCCATGTCGGCAGTGGCACGTGGGTAGCCATAGTAGCTGACCGCATATCCGCCGATAAGCAGATACTCAACTTCATGGTCGTTGAGTAACTTCAAGAACTCTTTGAAGTCTCGTGGTAGATGGATCGTAGCCATAGATAATTTGACGCATTAACTCAACGGCCAGCAGACGTTCGTCGGGCGTTTTGGATAACCAATATTCTTTATCGTCTGATTTGTCGGAAAGCGAGCCTACCGAGAAGGCTGTTCTTAGTATCTCTGGAAAATGGACCTTATCCATACAACAATTGTATCAAGAAAACACCTACTTGTAAATAGAACTTTCGCGCGTATTCCACTCCGTTCGGCAAGCTTAAGCCGTTTTTCAGGTTGACTTTGAGAAAAAAGCGAGTAAAAGATATGAAATACGACCCATAAACCATGAGCGATGAATCATGAATACCATTGCAGTAGATATCGGCAATACTAATATAGCTATCGGGCTTTTTCTCGATGATAAGGAGGATTTCATCGAATCCATCCCCGGCGGGTCCCGAAAGAAACTTGCGGACTGCTTGAAATCCGCCTGGCAAAAGATTCCAATCGCCGAAAGCTCGAAGGAGAAGAAACGCGACGGGGTAATTGTAGTCAGCAGCGTTAAACCGACCTGGACCAAACTCATCCGGGAAATTGCAGGAAACGATCTCAACGAGGATATTTACATCATTGGTAAAGATATTCCCCTGCCGATGACGGTCTGGGCGGATGAACCGAAGAAAGTCGGGACAGACAGGGTAGTCTCGGCGGCAGCGGCATACGCCGTCGCTGAGGATGCGGTGGTCGTGGCTGATTTAGGTACCGCGGTAACCATTGACCTGGTCGATCAGAACGGCGTTTTCCTGGGTGGTGTCATTTGCCCCGGCTTCGAGATCAGCGCAAAGGCACTAAAGCAGAACACCGCCCAATTGCCGAACATCAAAGTCACCAAACCTAAAGCCCCATACGGCAAGAATACCGCCGATGCCATCAATTGCGGGCTGTATTATTCCATCATCGGGACTCTGCAGGAAGTCCTCCGGCGATACGCAGAAGAGATCGGCAAATGGCCGCAAACGGTCATCACCGGCGCCGGTGCCAAAGTCATCGCAGACGATTGCGAATTCATTGACAACTATGTGCCGAACCTTGTCGTCAAAGGTATCGTCCTTGCCTACAAGAAATACCTCGAAGAAAAGGCGGAGTGAGAGCAGTCTATTGCCCCGAAAAGCAATAGACGCAATACGAAAGATGAGCATTTTTACCGCAGTGATGACCGGTAAGGGCGCCGGTGCAATATCGACCGTTCAAGTCTTTGGGAAGGACTGTGAAGGCCTCGTGGCCCGGATATTCAAGCCCGCCGGGACAAAACCGGCCAAATTCAACGCGAACGAAATCCTGCTCGGCGCAATTACCGATGGCGACAGAACAATCGACCAGGTTACAATCGGCTGTGAGACCCAGGATACGTTCGCAATACACTGCCACGGTAATCCGCTCGTCGTCGAGATGATAATGCAACTGCTTGACCGCTGCGGCGTGACGCTGCTGACAGCAGAACAACTGCTGGCCAAAATCTTCACTTCCGCCGAACCGGCCAGCACAATCGCAGTTGAGGCCAAACTGGCTCAGTTAAGAGCCGAAACCATCCAGGGCACAAAGATAATCGCAAACCAGATAGACGCCGGCCTGGGCGAAGAAGCCCGCAACTGGCTCGCGAATATAGACGAAACTTCGCTCGCTGAAATCAGGGCCGAAGCGGCGAAGATCTTGCAGGGTTCGCAGGTCGCAAAACTCATCATCTACGGCTGCACGGCAGTTTTGACAGGTCCGCCAAACAGCGGCAAAAGCACGCTTCTCAACCGCCTCGCCGGCCGGCAAAAGGCAATCGTTACCGATATCAAAGGCACGACCAGAGACTGGGTGGAAGCCACATGCAAAATCGGTCCTCTTTGCCTGAGACTGATCGATACGGCGGGGCTGGATGAAGAACTCCCTAACTGCCAGGATAACATCAACGAAGCGGCCCGGAAGAAGACAATCGAAATCCTCGAACAGGCGGACCTCATCCTGCTCGTTCTGGATAGCAGCCGGCCCGCAGATGAGTATGACGACCGATTGAGCAGGAGAATCGGTGACAAAAGAGTCGTCACAGTACTGAATAAGTCCGACTTGCCGGCCAAGTTTGATGTCAATGAACTGCCGCAAACCCTTTCAAACACAGTACGAATAGGCGCCACAGAAGGCGCCGGAATCGAAGATCTGAAAGAAGAAATCCAGCGAATTTTGGGCACCCCTGACTTCGATTTGCATCAGGCGGTCTGCTTCACCGACAGGCAGGAAAACCTGCTCAGAGAATTGCAGAAGGTCAAATCCAAACTACAGGCAGCTTCGATCATAACGGAGTTGTTAAAAGGCCGGCTTCGTGTATAATCGGCTCCCATGACGGCAGTTGACGGACAACTTACGCCTGCTATGAAGCAGTTTCACCGGTTTAAGCAGAAGTACCCGGACTGCATACTGTTTTTTCGCATGGGCGATTTTTACGAGACCTTCTACGAGGATGCGAAGACCTGCTCCAAGGTACTGGGCCTGACCCTGACCAGCCGAAGCAAGGGCGCCAATCCGATCCCGTTGGCCGGTGTGCCGTATCACGCCGTCGAAGGGTATCTGAAAAAGATGTTGCAGGCCGGCTACCGCGTCGCGGTCTGCGAGCAGGTCGAAGACCCTAAGACAGCAAAGGGAGTAGTCAAACGCGACGTCGTGAGAATCGTCACGCCCGGCACGCTCACCGACGACACTATGCTGGACGCCAAAGAGGACAACTTCCTTTGCGCCATCAGCCTGGGAACAAAGCAGCAGGCTGCCATAAGCTGGGTCGATGTTTCTACAGGTCACTTTTTCGTCCAGGAGTTGCCCGAAGAAAGACTGCTCGATGAGCTGCTGCGGCTGGCGCCGGCCGAGTGCCTGCTCGCCGACAGACGGGGCGAGTTATTCGAGGCCGAGACAAAAAAGCTCGCCAGAGAAATCACACAACTGAGCAACTCCATTATAACCGAGCGTCCCGCCTGGTATTTCGATCCTTACCAATCGAGACAGCGACTGCTGAAGCATTTCGGTACCGCCACACTTGAAGGCTTCGGCATTGGCGACAATGACGACGGCCTCATCCCCCCCGCCGGCGCGATAATCGAATACCTCAATGAGACTCAGAAGACAACGCTCGGCCACATTCAGAATCTGAGAAAAGTCAATCGCCGGAACTTCCTGCAAATCGACCCGACCTCTCTGCGCAGCCTGGAAGTCCTGCGAACCATTCGAGCCGAAAGTAAGAAAGGCTCGCTTCTGGATTGCCTCGACGAAACCATAACCGGCATGGGCGCCCGCAAGTTCAGGAACTGGCTGTGCATGCCGCTCTGCGACCTCGCCGCCATCGAGCAGCGACAGGATACCATCGAAGAAATCAAAGACGCCGAGACTGCATTGTCCGACATTCGCCGACTGCTCTCGAATATCGCCGACACCGAGCGAATCGCCGCCCGCATCAGCACATTCCGGGCATCTCCAAGAGACCTGGTTGCTCTGGCAGCGACGCTGCGGCAGATACCGCGGCTTCGAGAAATCGTGGAAGGCTTCAAAACCAATCTGCTCGCCCAATTGGCCGGCCGGTGCGACGGCATGGACGAATTGGCGGAACTGCTCGAAACGGCAATCGAACCGGAACCTCCCTCGCATCTTCGCGACGGCGGCGTAATCAGGGCGGGTTTTTCCGAAGAACTCGACCGTCTGCGCTCGATCTCCAGGGACGGCCAAAGCTGGCTGAGAAACTACCAGCAGCAACAGGCCCGGCGAACCGGTATAGCAAATCTGAAAATCGGCTACAACAAGGTCTTCGGTTACTATATCGAGATTAATCACTCCTCCGCGGACAAGGCCCCCGCCGACTACGTCCGCAAGCAGACGATCAAGAACGCGGAACGCTACATAACCGAGGAGCTGAAAGAATACGAAACTCAGGCCCTCAGCGCCGAGGAAAAGGCCCTCGAACTGGAGCAGCAGCTCTTCGACCAGCTCCGCCGGCAATCCGCCCAGTACACACGGCGGCTCCAGGCCCTCGCCGAGACGGTCGCTCAGTGCGATTGCCTGACGGCGCTTGCATACCTCGCCATGAGGCGCAATTACATCCGGCCCAAAATGACCGACGGCGCCGAGCTTAACATCCACGAAGGCAGACATCCGGTCCTGAGTGAAGCACTCGGGGCTGAGTTTGTGCCAAATGATGTCGAGCTTGGTGACGACGGCGGCGATATTCTTGTCATCACAGGCCCGAACATGAGCGGCAAAAGCACCTACATCCGACAGACCGCCCTGCTTGTGCTGATGGCGCAGACCGGCTCGTTCATTCCCGCCAAAGATGCTGAGATAGGTCTGGTCGACAGGATTTTCACGCGCGTGGGAGCATCCGACGAATTAGTCCGCGGCCAGTCAACCTTCATGGTCGAGATGACCGAGACGGCGAACATCATAAACAACGCCACCGGAAAGTCGCTGGTCATTCTCGACGAAGTAGGCCGCGGCACCAGCACTTACGACGGGCTGTCCCTGGCCTGGGCGATTACAGAACACATCGCAAACAAGCTGAAGTGCCGGACGCTGTTCGCCACCCACTATCACGAACTGACCGAACTGGCCGAGTTGTTTGCAAATGTGAAGAACTGCAACGTGGCCGTCCGTGAATGGATGGATGAGGTCGTATTTCTGCACAAAATCCTGCCCGGCGGCACGGACAAAAGCTACGGCATCCACGTCGCCAAACTGGCCGGCGTGCCAAAGACCATCCTGGACAGGTCAAAAGAAATCCTCGAAGAACTCGAAAGCACATTCCAGAAAGAAGCTACCGGCGAACACCTTGCTCGCCACAAGACAAAGGAGCCGGACAAGGATAGCCTATTCGTACAGAAACACAAATCTGTCCTCGAAAAACTCGTCGGCACAGATGTTAACAACCTGACTCCCATCCAGGCGATCAATCTGCTCAACGACATCAAGAACGAAATAAGCGCAAAACAGTGAAAGGCCGCCCAAGAAAAAACTTGTAAAAAGTCGATGTTGTTTGCTTAAATATAATCGCTGCGTTTGTGGAAAAATCATTGCCGTATGTTAATACGAAAGGTGGATGTGCTATGAGACGTGTTCTGAAATTGAAACTGATCGTTCTGCTTGGCCTTCTTCTGGTGCCGTCCGGCTGCTCGGAGGTTGAAATCACGGGCAGGCAACAATTCAATATTGTACCCGACTCGCTCATGAATTCGACGAGCTTCCAGGCCTACGGCGAATTTCTCGCCACGCACAAGCTCAGTGCAAACGCCGAACAGACCCAAATGGTCAAGCGTGTCGGCGCCAGAATCCAAAAGGCAGTCGAGGCGTATTGCGCCACAAACCGCATAGAAGACCGACTGGCAGACTACAAGTGGGAATTCAACCTTGTCGAGGACCCAAACGTCAATGCCTGGTGCATGCCGGGCGGAAAGGTGGTTGTCTATACCGGCCTGCTGCCGGTGGCGAAAGGCGAGGACGGCTTGGCCGTGGTCATGGGCCATGAAATCGCGCACGCATTCGCCAAACACGGCGCCGAAAGGATGACGCAGGGCCTGCTGGTAGAGATGGGAGGCATAGCGTTATCTACGGCTTTGAAAGATAAGCCTGAGCAAACGAAGAACCTGCTCCTGCAATCCTATGGCGTCGGTACCCAGGTCGGGGTCCTGCTACCGTACAGCCGCCTGCACGAAAACGAGGCCGACCATCTGGGACTGGTGTTCATGGCCATGGCCGGCTATAATCCCGAGGCGGCCGTCGAATTCTGGCAGAGAATGGCCGAGGCAAAAAAGGGCGCAAAGCCGCTTGAAATCCTGAGCACACACCCCACCGACGAAACCAGAATAAACAACATCAAAGACCTTCTCCCCGAAGCCATGAAATACTACCGCAAACCGTAAGGGCAAGGTCCGAGTCATAAGAAAGGTGCAGTGTAACCTGGGAATAGCATGTCTCGCAAAACACTTGGAAGGCTGACGGTCTGGCGCGATAACAAGATGCAGACCGCGAGTCTCGACCGAAAGTTGAAGTGGCATTCCAGGAATAAGTACCTGCGCCAATACCTAAATCAAATACGCTCCTTCTGCCCCACTTCTTCAGCAAGAGCAGTTATGAAAAGTGCCAAGAGGGATTTGGAATACGGCGGTTACTCGGTTGAGCTTGCCCAATCACCCGAATCCGTCGTCTCTGACATAATAAACAGAAATAATGAAATCTGTGATTTTTGGTCGAACTCGCGTGGCTGGGCACCGAACGAGGCGGCTGAGCTTCTTGCCAAGTCACGTCTCGACTGGCAGGTTTCACTCTCTCACTGCCTTAGATTGTGGTTGAAACCAACGGCCGACGAAAACATAGAAGGACGCTTGATCCTCGCGTGGACGAATCTGGGTGCTCTTGCGGAGGGTACCATGAAGTTCTTTCTCTCTGTCCACGAACGTGACTACTCACAGATGCCTGTGACTCGTGGCCGAAACGGAACGCCACGTGATCTCGACGCGCTGCAATTCGAAGAACTTAGGCAGTTCTACAAGAAGAAAGTCTGGACAGAATCGCAACGGAAATGGGACGATTGGCTCACAGAAATCCAGAAGCGACGAAACGCCATCCACGCATACAGAAATCGAGAAATTGGGACATTCGATGACTTTTTTAGAAATTTGGGTGAGTACTTCGACTTTCTGGACGAGCTTGAAGGTCAGGTGCCTTATCCATAGAACTTCATCCCCGCCCCGCGTGTAAGATTTGTACAGTCACCCAAGTACGCAAAATCGCGAGCGACTGGTGGTTCGTGGGGCGTCCCGCGCGAGAGAAACGATGAGTCTATTCTTCGAGTTTTACGAGATAACTTTTTAAGAACTTTTCCGTGGCTTTGACAGTTTCATCTTTGACGGTGCGCGGGCTTTGGGCGACCCAAACTGTGAAGTTATACAGTTCCTGGGTATCGACCCGAAGCCATTTTCCACTTCTGTATAAGAGCGCGAACAAAGTGGTCATTGCGATGCGTTTGTTGCCGTTTTGGAAGGGGTGATTCTTGATCAGAAGATAGAAAAGCATCGCCGCTTTTGATATGAGAGTCGGGTACAAAGCCTTGCCGGAAAAAGTCTGAAAAGGCACGGCGAGACAGCTTTCCAGCGCATTGGGAAATCGCGATGAGAAATCCGGAATCGGCTCATCAAAGGTGAGCATCTCTCGGGCCAACTGAAAGGCGATGTACTCTACGTCTCTGACGGTTACTTTTGTCTGCCTCCGACGACGCAGAGGTCGGACGCGGTGCCGATCGTTTTTCGCCTCTTCATTTTTCATTATTCTGAGCCCAAGAGTCTGAGCGTCTGGCCATATTCTTTGACCGTCTTCTTGACAGCATCTTCTATTTCCCTCTTGTCCTCCTCTCTCAGAGTCTCTCCCAAAATAGCAGCTATTTGTTTCTGAGGGATGGCGTAATTCCGGCCAATCCTCACTGCTTTTATTTGACCTTTTTTGACCTTCCTGTATACGGCTATCCTGCTGACGCCTAAGAGCGCGGCCAACTGAGGAATTGTGAAATATTCGCCCTTCTTCATAAAAAATACCCCTACCAGCGCATAACCCATTACAGAACAACAGGTTAAGCCGTGCCTACAATTGTTAATCTTAGCGTGTATTATTAACTTATGTTAACCAGTACGACTCATGTTAACATGAGAATCGCAAAATGTAAAATAGAATCTGTAAGAATCGTCCGCCTACTTCGCACTTTCGCCCCCTCGTGGAAGGCATTTTGGCGTGTCGATGCCGGAAATCTTACCCCCTTCACCTGCGTATGGCTGCGGAAGAGCCGGCGAGGGCGGCGGTGGACCAGCAAGCCTGGAGGTTGTAGCCGCCGCAGGGGCCGTCCACGTCGAGAACTTCGCCTGCGAAGAACAGCCCCGGACAGACCTTCGATTCCATCGTCTTTGCATCTACTTCTGTGACACTAACGCCGCCGCGTGTGACCGTCGCCTCGGCAATCGGCCTGGTGCGCACGATTGAAAGAGGCACTGCCTTGAGCATTCGGACCAGCTTCTTCCGCACGTCTTTCCTGAGCTGGCCGGCCGGCGATTCATCATCGCAGCCCGCCTGCCCGCACAGGACAACCGCGAGGCGCTTCGGCACGAATTCGCCCAGAACGTTCGCCACCTTCTTTTTTGGGTTCACGGCAGTTCGCTCGGTCATCTGTGCTTCAAGCCGGGCCTCCTGAACATGCGGCGCCAAGTCCAGCGTTATGCCTATGGGCGTCCCAGCCGCGGGCAGATAATCAGTTAGGTGCCGGCTCATATCCTGTGCTGCGGGGCCGCCTATGCCGTCATCGGTAAAAATCAGCGCCCCCGCTGCGGTGAGCTTCTTGTTGTTGATGCGTGTCGAGACCATGACCTCTGCCACAGCCGTCCCAGCGAGTTGTCCCGGCCATTTTTCATGAGTCACAAGCGGCGCCAGCGACGCTTTGGCCTCCGCGACGGCGTGTCCGAACTGGCGGGCAAAGCGGTAACCGTCACCAGTGCAGCCCGTCTTCGGCCAGGAGAGCCCGCCGGTTGCAGCAATGAGTCTATCAGCACCGAATTGTTCACCCGCTGAATGAAGAACAAACGATCCGGCTTCTTTGGTAATATTACTGATACGCCTGCCGTATAGAAAGCTCACATCGAGTCTTTTCGCACGGGCCACAAGGACATCCCTGACATCACCGGCACGGTCGGTTACAGGGAACACGCAACCGTCTTCTTCAATCCTCATCGCCAGCCCCAAATCGACGAAGAAATCCTGCACATCCTGCGGCGAAAACCGATACAGGCAGTAGCTCAGAAACTTGCCTTTAGCACCGAATGCCCGGACAAGCTCGGCCGGGGCGGCCTGGTGCGTGATGTTGCACCGCCCGCCTCCTGTCATAAGCAGTTTGCGACCGGCGTTCGTATTCGCCTCGATCAGCGTCGTCCGGGCACCCGCCTGCGCGGAGAAAATCGCAGCCATCAGGCCCGCCGGCCCCGCTCCTATTACACCGACTTCAGTTTTTTCCATAAAGATTCTGTCTCAAATACAACCCCGGCCGATGAATCTAACGACTCAGGACACACCTGTCAAACAGTAGTCTCGCACATCTCGCAGCCCGCCGGCATTGTTCCCGGGGTCTGAAAAAGCTGTTGAACGGTGTTAATCCAACCCTTATGATTGTGGAAATCACTTTGAACCTTTTAGAGGAGAAATGACAATGAAGCACCTACAACTGACTCGCCGTGATTTCCTGAGAAGCGCATGTGTTGGAGCCCTCGCCGCCGCGGTGCCTTTACGTGGACAAGCCGCGCAGACAGCCGATAGACCGAACATCGTGGTTATCCTGGCTGATGACCAGGGATGGGGCGACCTGCGCCTTCATGGGAATTCCAATCTGGCGACTCCTAACATCGATTCGTTGGCTCGGGACGGGGCTATGTTTGATCGGTTCTTCGTCTGCGCCGTCTGCGCGCCGACGCGGGCCGAATTTCTGACAGGACGATACCATTCGCGCGGCGGCGTGCACGGCGTATCAACCGGGGCCGAACGACTGAACGTCGATGAGAAGACAGTCGGCGATACGTTCAAGGCCGCTGGGTATGCCACTGGGGCTTTCGGAAAATGGCATAACGGCACGCAATACCCCTACCACCCGAACGCCCGCGGATTCGACGAATACTACGGCTTCTGCTCCGGCCATTGGGGCAACTACTTCGACCCTATCCTCGAACATAACGGCAAAATCGTCAGAGGAAAAGGATACATCACCGACGATCTCACCGATCATGCACTCGCGTTTATCGATGAGAACAAAGACCGGCCATTCTTCTGCTATCTGCCCTACAACATACCACACTCACCGATGCAGGTGCCGGACCGGTTCTTCGAGAAATTCAAGAACCATCCGATCGAGATGCGCAACCGCGACCCGCAGGCCGAAAAGGTCGAGATGACGAGATGCGCTTTGGCAATGTGTGAGAATATTGACTGGAACGTTGGGCGCGTCCTGCAGAAACTCGAAGAGTCGGACCTGTCCAGGAAAACCATCGTCATTTACTTCAGCGACAACGGGCCAAATAGCTGGCGGTGGAACGGCGGCATGAAGGGACGTAAAGGTTCGACCGACGAAGGCGGGGTCCGTGTGCCGTTTGTGATTCGATGGCCCGGACATGTAGAGCCTGGTACGCGAATACCACAAATCGCCGGCGCAATAGATATTCTTCCGACTTTGGCCGACATGGCCGGGATTCGGATTGTCGGTACAAAGCCGCTCGACGGTGTCAGCATCAAGCCGCTTCTTTTCAAGACAGCCGAAAACTGGCCGGATCGGATGATCTTCTCACATCAAAACGGCAGGGTTAGCGTCCGCACGCAGCGATACCGGCTCGACCAAACCGGCAAGCTGTTCGATATGGACAGAGACCCGGGACAAGACCATGACATTTCAAAGGACAAGCCGCAGATAGCTGCAAAACTCGCCAAAGCAGTCGCCCAATGGAGAAAAGAGGTGTTGCCCACATCGAAAGACGACCGCCCGTTTCCGGTGGGCTACGC
This sequence comes from Planctomycetota bacterium, assembly GCA_043820045.1. Classification (GTDB taxonomy): domain Bacteria; phylum Planctomycetota; class Phycisphaerae; order Sedimentisphaerales; family Anaerobacaceae; genus JBDREF01. Next base: position 32,034 of record JBDREF010000148.1, read on the forward strand.
AGAATTTCCAACAACTTTCCTGCCGGCGCGCGACGGCGTCCCACACGGTAACATCCAGCGAAGCGGCAAAGCGCCAAACTGCTCATACTTCATGAATTGGGTCAATGCGGACGACAAGATCACGTGGGACATCGAGGTGGCCAGCACGGGCGACTATGAGGCGGTTATCTACTATACCTGCCCGGCCAAAGACGTCGGCTCGACGGTCGAGTTAAGTTTCAACAAGAGGCACATCCGGGGAAAGGTGAGCGAAGCGCATGATCCGCCCGCTGTCGGCGCAGAGTTCGACCGGTTCGACCGTGGCGGCGAATCGTTTGTCAAGGATTTCCAACCGCTGCGACTTGGCGTCTTTCGATTGGAAAAGGGCCGCGGCGAGTTGACGCTGCGAGCGACGGACGTCCCAGGCGAACTGGTGATGGATGTTCGTGCCGTCGCGCTCACCCTGATGCAATAAGCACAGCAGGCCAGAGAGTGAATATCGAGAATCGTGCTCCGATACGAGCTTGGGATCGATTCATATTTTGTAATTTGAAGTTAGGAGATTAACTATGAGAAAGAAGATGTTGTGTTCAATTGGCCTGGTATCACTGTTGGCACTTGTCCTATGCGCTGCGGCCTCGGCGAAGGAGCAGAGTACGGACGATGGGAAGCTGCGAATTATCGTATTTGGTGCACACCCGGACGACTGTGAAATTAAGGCCGGCGGCGTGGCAGCCATGTGGGCCGCCAAGGGGCATCACGTCAAATTCGTCTCAACCACAAACGGCGACATCGGCCACGCCGAAATGGCCGGGGGCGAATTAGCCAAGCGGCGCACAGCGGAAGTCAAAGAAGCGGCAAAGGTACTGGGCATCGAAACGGACGTGCTTGATATTCACGATGGCGAGCTTATGCCGACTCTTGAGAACCGCAGAACATTTGTACGGCTTATTCGGGAATGGAAGGCGGACATAGTGATGGGACCCCGCCCGAACGACTACCATCCAGACCATCGTTATACCGGCATCCTGATGCAGGATGCTGCGTATATGGTCACGGTTGCTTTCTTTTGTCCCGATGTGCCTCAGTTGGCCAAGAACCCGGTTTTCCTCTACCTCTCGGACGGATTTCAGAAACCGAATCCCTTTGAGCCGAACATCGTGGTCGGCATCGATGACGTGTTCGAGCAGAAAGCCAACGCCCTCTGGCTCCTGGAATCACAGATCGAGAGCCTCTGGGCCACAGGCAACTTCGAGCGCATTGTGCCCGTCCCGAAAGATCCGGCCGGCCGGGAAGCCCGTCGCAAAGTCGTTCGCGAGCGTTTTGCCCGTCGGGTCGAGTCGGTCGCCGATAAATACAGGTCCAAATTGACTGAGCTTTACGGCCAGGATAAGGGCAAGAAGGTTCGATATGCAGAGGCGTTCGAACTCTGTGAATACGGCAGCCGAGCATCGACTGAGGAACTCAAGAAGCTCTTTCCATCCTTCGAACGTTAACCTTAGAATAAACCTGT
>JBDREF010000149.1:0-2613 GCA_043820045.1 Planctomycetota bacterium
CAGGTCCACAAGATCATCAGAGATAATCTGCATCGTGCGCCGCTTTATTCTGGCCAGATTGTTTCCACAGGCCCCCGGTACTGCCCAAGCCTCGAAACAAAAGTCGTTCGCTTCGCAGACAAGAGTCGCCATCAGATATTCCTGGAGCCTGAAGACGAAGAAATATCTACGATCTACTGCAACGGGATAAGCACTTCTGTGCCCAGGGACGTGCAGGACCAAATTATCCAGCTTCTGCCAGGTACGGAAAACGCTCGCATTGTCCATTACGGCTACGCGATCGAATACGACTATTGTCCGCCGGTTCAGCTAAGGCCGAGCCTGGAGACAAGAAAGATATCGGGACTGTTCCTCGCCGGCCAGATAAACGGGACCAGCGGTTACGAGGAGGCGGCGGGGCAGGGCATCATGGCCGGCATAAACGCCGCCCGAAAGCTGCAGGGCAAAGAGCCTCTTGTTCTCCGCAGAGACCAGGCATATGTCGGCGTGATGATAGACGATTTACTTACGAAAGGCATTGACGAGCCCTATCGAATGTTCACTTCGCGGGCGGAGTACAGACTGGCGCTGAGAGCTGACAACGCGGATCGAAGGTTGACACAGCTCGGCAGATCGGCCGGTGTTGTAGATGAGCGGCGATGGGCCAGGTTCCAGAATAAGCTCGGCCAAATTGAGAAACTCAAGACCTATCTCAAGACCTCGACGCCGGCAGACGCCGGCCGGATTACTCTCTGGGACCAGCTTCGCCGGCCGGACAATACTCTTGCCGCAACTCTGGCGGAGCATCCGGACATCAGAAACATGAAGCTCGGTGAAGAGGTGCTGCTGGCGGTAATTATCGATGCCAAGTATGAGGGCTACCTGGGCAAGCAGGAGCGGCTCGTGGCCAATTCCAGGAGCCTTGAGAACAAGAATATTCCGGAGAATCTGGATTACGTCGGCATCGTGCATCTGCGCCCGGAGGCCAAGGAGAAGCTGTCGGCCTTCCGGCCGAGCACGCTCGCCCAGGCTTCCCGGATAAGCGGCATAACGCCGGCGGATATCACGGTGATTCAAATTCATTTGAAGAAGGCACTCTTGCCGCAAAGGCCAGGCGAGAGCCGTACCGATGAAAAGCCATGATTGAGCTATCTGAGAATATCTACAACAGGCGCGCCGCACGCAGCGAGCCCAAGTTCAAGCTCTGGAGTTCGGCGGGACTAATGCTGACGTACAAGTGCAATTGCGCATGCGAGTTCTGCTATTACAATTGCGATCCCCGGAAGGGTGGACTGATGCCGGTCGATACGGCCGTAAATGCGTGGCGGTCGCTGAAGATCCTCGTCGGCGATAGCGCCAAGATTCATATCACCGGCGGCGAGCCGTTTCTCTATTGGGACCGTCTGCAAGAGCTGCTCCGGCAGGCGAAAGTCGAAAAGCTCGGCAAAGTCGATTTGATGGAGACGAACGGCTTCTGGGCTACCGAGGGGGCAATTGTCGGGCAGCGGCTGAAGAAACTCGACGAACTCGGGATGCATCGGCTCAAGGTCAGTGTCGATCCGTTTCACCAGCAGTACGTTGATACGGACTTGGTGCGCCGATTGGCCGATACGGCGCGCGAGATTCTGGGCCCCGAGCGCGTGCTGGTTCGCTGGCGAAAGTACCTGGAGAACCCGGCCGAAATGAAAAGTCTCTCACCCCCCGAGCGCGAGCGGCAGTACATAAGCGCAATAAAGGATTATCCCTGCCGTTTCACAGGTCGAGCCGCGGGAAGACTGGCCGAACTGGCCGCCTCGAAACCGATAGAAATGATAGCCGGGATGAATTGCCAATCAGATTTTCTCGGGGCGAAAGGCGTTCATATCGACCCTTTCGGCAACGTCTTTAGCGGCACATGCAGCGGCATCATTCTCGGGAACGTGAACCAGCCCCCGCTCGAAGACATCTGGAGGCAGTTCGACCCCTCAGAAAACGATTTTTGGGGCACGTTATTCAGTTCCGGCCCGTTCGGATTGCTTGAAAAGGCTGAAAAACTGGGCTACAAAAGAGAAAGACTCTACGCGAGCAAATGCCATCTCTGCACCAATATCCGGCAGTTCTTCCTGGATAAAGGCCTTGAGAGTTCAACAGTCGGCCCGGCGGAGTGCTACTGAGCCACTTCATCAACGGACAAAAATTTTTGCAATTTTCCAGTTTTCTTGTTGACAACTTGTACAAATGTACGATATTGTAATTGTACAAGCGTACAATACAACTGTAAAAGGAGATTGAAATGACGAACAAAAAACTACCTGCCTTGAGTCCTTCCGAAACCGAAATCCTGAGATTAGTCTGGCAGCTCGACAAGGCTACTGTGCAGGAAGTCTGCGACAAACTGCCTGCGAGAAGAAAAATAGCCTATGCAACGGTTCAGACTCTGCTGCGTCGGCTGGAAAACAAAGGGTACCTGAAACATCAGCTCAGAGGCAAAGCCCACGTTTTCTCAGCCGCCGTCAAGAGGGAGCACGTTGTGAAGAGATCGGTCGGTGATTTCCTGGACAGGCTCTTCGGAGGCGACCCGATTCCACTTATGCAGTACTTGGCCGAGCATGGCAAGATCGGCGCAGATGATATCGAAAAACTCAAACGGCTGAC
>JBDREF010000150.1:0-4111 GCA_043820045.1 Planctomycetota bacterium
CCGGCTGGGACGGCATCAACTCCTTTTCTCTTGCTGGAGGTCACGGTCTGCCCGGCAGGATCGAGCAGCACGACCTCAATGTTGACATCTGTCGGGGTTTCAAGATGGCTCTCTATTGTCGAACAGACGCGAACTGTTGCCGAGTCATCCTGAACCTGCGGTGTCGTGACGTAAGTGCCCCAGTGGGAAACATGCACCGGCTCGCAGATCGTCATGGTGACTTTGCGATAGATTCCGGCGCCGGGGTACCATCGCGTGCCGTGCTTTGTCGTATCGGCCTGGACGGCCACCAGGTTCTCTTCGCCGAATTTCACGAAGGACGTAGCGTCCACTCGGAACGACATGTAACCATAATCCCACTCACCCGCTAATCGGCCGTTTATATAGACTTTCGGGAACGCCATCACGCCGTCGAAATCAAGATATACCCGACGACCGGCGTCGGCCTTGTCCAATGCGAAGGTCTTTCGATACCAGCCGACGCCTCGCCAGGGCAGCTTGCCGGCATATCCATTTTCCTCTGGATTGAACGGCCCCGAGATGGCCCAGTCGTGGGGCAGGTGAATCGATTGCCAGCCGGAATCGTCGAAATCCACTGCCGCCGCGCTGGTCTCATCGCCCTTCGCAAATCGCCAGTTGTCGTCGAAATTCACAACCTGACGTCCCGCAGAAACGATACCTGCGTCAGTTACCAGCAGAAAGCTGCATAGCAAAAGCAACAAATGTGTTCTCATGATCTTGTCCTCGAATCGATTGATTATTTATTATTGACCATTGACTATTTGCCCGGCGAAGACAGACCTCAATAGTAAATATTCAATAATAAATAGTCAATTGTTACTCGTCAGGAAACCGAATTGCCGCGAGCTGCGAGTTGAGCGTTGCGGTTCAGGTGCTGCTGCGCCCAGATGGCCAGGGCCGAGCCTGCTAACAGTACTATGCCGAATAACAACTGGGAGATGTTCAGCGATTCGCCGAATACGACGTGTGAAATCGCAAGGACGATGAACGGCTGCGCCAGTATCACCATCGCCGGGATCGTAGTGCCGATGCGTCTCATCGCGGCGTAGTACATGGTATGAGCCAATGCTATCGCCGTCACCGCCGAAATTACCAGGAACGCCCACTGCCGGGGCCCCATCGGCTCAAAATTCTCCGCCTTACCGAAGGCAAGTGCGCACAGGCCGAGTCCGGCGACGGTATAGATGCTGATGACGGAGAAGCCGCTGCGCGAGTCGATTTCCCGGAAGGCGATTCTTACCGAGACCGTATATACGCCCCACATAAAGGCCGCTGCCAGGCCAATGACGATGCCGGTTGTCGTCGCAACCTCCTCGATGCTCACCTCGTAGCACATCACTCCGACAAGACCGGTTATCGACAGCGCCAGCCCCAGCCAGAAATGTTTGCTTCGAATCAGCGTCCTTTCCTCCGGAAGCAATATGAGCGAGAAAGCCGCTATCCAGAGGATGTTGGTCTTCGTCAGCAGCACCATGAACGCCGGACCTATATAATAGAAGGCGGCGGCCCATAGGCTTTGCATCATTATGTTCGCCACAGCCGGCAAAACAGCTCTTCGCCAGACCCTTGTATCAAGGCTCTTCGCCCTGATAGACAGAAGCAGAAACGGCAGCCAGAACAGGCAGGCAACCGAATAGCGCAGCAGATTCTGCGTCCACGAATCCATGTACCCCGTGAGGTATTTTATGAATATGGGTCCCAATGACCAGAAAGACAGCGCGCCGAGACATGCAAAAGTCGCCGGTACGTTGTATTTGCCAGTACTGTTATGTTCGCTCACTAAAAGCCTCCGAATCACAAGAAATAACCACGAATTAACACGAATAAACACCAATTCATTTTTTAGTGTCAATTCGTGTTCTCCGTAAGGAGTCCCAAGGACATTCGTGGTTTATATCGAGCATCGCAACATCTCAATGACGATCTTTGCGACCTCTTCGCGGGCCTTTTTCTTAGCCAACGGTTCGGTCAGCTTTGTCAGCTCGCCGCTAATTTGCGCCAACTTGTCCCCGTCTTCCAAAAACTGCTCGATGCTCGTGATAATAGGTTCGATCGAGCTGAAATGCGGCATAAACTCGGGCACTAATTCTCTGCCGTTGAGGATATTGACCAGCGACAGGTATCTGGTTCGTATCAGCCAGCGCCCGAACAGATGCCACAGAATCCTGCTGGACTGGTACATTATCACCATCGGGCAGCCGGCCGCAGCCACTTCAAGCGTCGCACTGCCGCTGGCTACAATGGAAAAGTCGGCGGACCGGGCGGTATTGTTCACCGAGTCGATGGTATATTGGCACTCGAAGCCGGGGATTTCGGCCGCCTGAAGAAGCTGCTGCCGCCCGGCGTCCACGGCTACGGTGACGAACCTCAGCGCCGGGTATTTGGCTTTCAGACGCAGCGCTATCTGCTGCATCGGTCGCCAGAGCGAGTCGATCTCGGCGGCTCGCGACCCGGGCATGATGGCAATAGTCGCCTGTTTAGGGTCAAAATCCGCATATTTGCTGTGGCGATCCCGGTCAATCTCCAGCTTATCCAACAGCGGGTTTCCCACGAATACCGCGTCCAATCCTCTGCTGCCGAACCAGTCCTGCTCGAAAGGCAGCAGACAGCAGAGCTTGTCGCAGCATTTGCGAAGCTTGTGAATCCGCCAGCCGCCCCATGCCCAGAGTTGCGGGGCGACGTAAAAAAGGGTCTTAATGCCCGCCTTTTTCGCTGCTTTGGCCACGTGAAAGTTGAAGGACGGCGAATCGCATACGATGACCAGGTCTATCTTATTGTCTTGCAGGTAACGCTTTATGCGTTTTATCAGCCTGTAGAAGTGAGCAATGTGGGCGAAGGCCTTGTACATCATGGCCGCCTTGCCGATGGTGCTTTCCAGCAATTCGCAGCCGGCCTGGGCCATTTTCGGGCCTCCTACGCCGACGAATTCAACGTCGTAACCGCTGTTCTCTAAAGCTGTTATCAAACCCGCACAATGGACGTCTGCGCTGGGTTCGGCGGCACTTACAAAAACACGATATTTGCCCTTTTCGTTCGGCATAGGCGTAGTTGTTAACAAGATTTCCGGAAAACAGCAATCAGATAATACCCTGATCGAGCAGATTTGTTCCGCTCTCAGAACCTGTTGTCTTAATGTGGTTGGGCAGGAGAATCTGGCGGTATTCCTGCCGCCTATTGGCTGTTTTTCGCCGTTTCCCGGGAGAATTCGAAAAAAAGTTGCTTTTTTTTAAGATTTTTCCAAATTAACCGTCAACATTTGGGCATCGAGAATCGCTTTATATGGTAGAATGGCCAATGAGGGCTGACGTGCGAGCATGGTGGCTTTGTTGGAGTTGAGTGTGGAATCCCATGGATTCTGCCAAGGGTGTGCTCTGTGATTATCGGGCGTCTCGACCGGAGAAAGTGGTCGGAGCGAGTTGGCATGAAGGTTGCGTCTGAATCTATGCTTAGGCATTTCCGCACATTGAGAGGTCTCTTTTGATGATACTACGTAGTTACCACAGGAGGAAAAAAGCCTTGTGGCATGTTACCGGATTAATCACTCAACGGCATCTGACGAGCATTGGCTATAATTACGTGGATCCCCGCGTCTTTGCCGGCCATTAAATTGGAGAAAGGAGGAAAGGGTATTCAGTTTTACCTTGATGAATTTGTTCAGTCGTCACAGTTCGTATGCCCCGGCTTCTCAGGTGGGCAATGAAAATCGGCATTTTTTTCAGGAGAAACGAAAATGAAAAGCGAGAACCGATTGTATTCATCGCCGATATGGCACGTACTTGGACCTGGAAGGACAGGTTCTTACCTGAAAGGGAACCGCACGCCGGAAAGGTGCGGCTCGAACCACTTGTGCATTCTCGTCATTTCCCTATTAATGCTTATCGGTCTGGCCCATACCGTCTATGGACGGGTGGAACTCGGCGAGGCCGGGCTCAGCAGTGAGTTTTGCTCGACGGATGTGCCGAAGGCAATCCCGGATAAGGGGACGACGACGTCGGAGCTGGTCGTCGACGATACCGGCCCTATTCTCGATTTGGACGTCAGGGTCAAGATAACACACCCGTGGGATTCGAACATGGACGTCTTTCTCATC
>JBDREF010000151.1:0-4362 GCA_043820045.1 Planctomycetota bacterium
AGGTTGGCAAGCTCGGTCACGACCGAAATTGTCGGAACCGCAAGCATTGCGTCGTCCATCAGATCCCTGTATCGAGCGTCGTTGGTCACATCCGGGTCCATGCCGTAGTCTATGGCCTGGCCGTTGACGGATCCCGCGGGCCAGCCGAGTCCGGGCGCTGAGCCGGAGGCCGACTGCCTTATCACATCGGCGACGAATATGTACGTGTGTGTCTCTGTCTCCGAAGGCTTCCAGCCCGTTCGGATCGCTTTTGCCCGCAGGCATGTAGTTCTGCTGATTGAGATAGGTCCCTGGTAAACTGAGCCTGTCATAAATCGGCCTCCCCACTGATATGGCTCGCTGCCGTCCAGCGTATAGTAAATAGTGGCCCCTTCGGTTTCCGTGGCAAGTGTTACCGAGAATGCCGCACGGTAGAAACCATGCTTGTGGCTGAACTTCGGGGTTTCGATCTCGCCGGCATATCCGCCGCTGTTCTGGGCCGCGGGTGTGGGCGTGCCGAAGAATCGCCAGTCCTCGCCGGAATCGGGATAGCGGCCGTATGATATATCGCGCGTCTGTTGGTCGAAGAGGATACTGTCAACCGGAGTCCTGCCGTCGGCGGCAAACAGACCTATTTCGTCGCCGTCGGAGTCGAGCTTGAAATCAGCGTGCAGACCTGCATCGGCGGTATCACCGTCGGCCCATATCACGAGATAGCCTCCTGCGGCGACCGTAGTCAAAGCAGGGTTGTTGTCGGGAATCCGCCACTTGTCAGGCACAGACAGATCATCCGTGAGGTACATGCCCCCCATATCGATTGCGTCGGGGCCGTAGTTGTGGATTTCGATCCAATCATCGTACTGGCCCTGCGAGTCCGCAATAGTACTGCCGTTGGAGGCCATGAACTCATTAATTGCCAGCGGCACACCGCTCTCGTACCACTGGTCGGCAAGGAGGGCGAAATCACCTGAATCGACTATGTCGTCCCCGTTGAGGTCGGCGCTGCCCGCCGAAACGCTCAGCCATCGATCGGTGAGAACCTGCAGGTCCGCCATATCGACGATGCAGTCCCGGTTCAGGTCGGCCGCAGGACAGTGCGCATCTGCGGAACCGACCGAAACTGCGGCCAGTATCAGGACAAAAGACAGGATTCCGACACATTTGGGCACCTTTTATTACCTTCCTCAGCGATGCTTCGGGAGACCCACGTTAACGCGATATTCTCTGAGTATGAGTTACCTTCATTGTAGCAAAAATGTGTCATCCGAGTCAACTCTGGAATTGATTATTGACTATTTACTATTTACTATTGATTCTGGAATCTGGAATCCCGGCGCGCCGGGAACACAATAGTAAATAGTAGATAATCAATATTGAAGGAGCCTGATCATGAGCGATATGATAAATCGAAGAGAGTTCCTCGGGGCAGGTGCAGCAGGAACTGGAGCCGTGATGTTGGGGACGCAGTTGCCGCGCGTCTGGGCCGCCGGAGATAGTGAACAATGGCCGCCCAGGTTGCCCGCGGTCAAGATCCACAAGGTTTACGTCGGCAGAACCGGCGGCATTTATCTCTCAAGGCCCCAGGGAGAGATTGCCAGGTTCGATCAATATCTTGCGGATGTCGAACGTAAACTTGGCGATGTCAGGTTCGTAGGGGGCGAGCTGATTCCGCCGGCCGAGGTGGACAGTGTCGTGGCGAAACTGGGCGATGCCGACGGCGTCCTGTTGTTTCATCTTTCCGGCCACGGCGGAGACGCTCCGAAAGCGGCAATGGACCGGATTATCGAAGTCGGTTTGCCAACCGCGGTCTTTTCGCAGCCATTCAGCGGGCATGGCTGGATGTATTTCCCGCAATGGCAGAAGGACGGCAGGAAGGTCGTTCTGCTGCCGACCAGCGATTGGGGCGAGATCGAGCGGGTAGTCAGGCTGATGCGGGTGGGGCCACATTTGCGGCAGACGCGTATTATCGTGGTGCGCGGGCCTCAGGGCACGGCCTCCGCCTGTTCGGCCGAGCGGATCAAGGAACGGCTCGGCGCAGAGGTAATACCGATTACAGTCGAGCAAACGCTCCAGGCCCACCAGGCAGTGGATATCAAAGCCGCCGAGGCCGAGGCAAAAGACTATTGGCTCAGTAAGGCCGCCAAAATCGTTGAGCCCTCCACCGAGGAGATCGTCAGTTCGGCGCGCTTCTATCTGGCGGTTAAGAACCTTATGATCGAGAACCGGGCCCAGGCTATCACAAGTTCGGACTGTATGGGCGGACCGGCCAAAGGCTGTCTGACGTTCAGCAAGCTCAACGACCTCGGACTCGTCGGGGCCTGCGAGGGAGACATGGATTCGACGTTGACGATGCTCATGTTCGGCTATGCCTTCGGAGTTCCCGGGTTCATCACTGATCCTGTCTTCGATACATCCGAGAATGCACTGATACATTTTCACTGCACCTCGGCTACGAAGATGGATGGGCCGAGCAGCGAGCGTCTGCCCTTCACTATCAGGACGCAGAGTGACAGCGAGCGAGGCGTGTCGCTGGACGTGGAGAACCGCATCGGCCAGGATGTCACTTGCGCCAAATTCATTAACCTCGATACAATGCTGATTTCCACGGGAAAGATTTACAAGGTCACTCACGACGAACTCGGCTGCCGGACCCAGTTCTGGACCAAAGTCGCCGACGCCAACAAGATGTACAACAACTGGGGCGCCGGAATACTCGAAGGCGGCACGATGGCGCTGCTCCACCGCGCAGTGTTCTACGGGGACTACGCCAAGCAGATCAAGGATCTCGGCATCCTGATGGGATTCAATGTTGTCGAAGAAGGATGAAGCCGAAAATTCTGCTTGTAAACCCGCCGATGCTTGACTTTGCCGCGTACGATTTCTGGCTCAAACCGTACGGCCTGCTCAGTGTGGCCGGATATTTGCGAGGCAAGGCTGATTTCAAGCTGTTTGACTATCTCGACCGGTCGAACCCTTTTATGCTGAGGCAAAAGGTGCTCGGATCCGACCGCTGGGGCCGAGGCCGGTTTTGCTGCGAGCGAATACAAAAACCGCCAAGCCTTCGAGCCATCCCTCGCTACTATCGACGATTCGGCCTGCCTCGCAGTATGTTCACGGATTTTTTGGCTGCCGAAGGCCCGTTCGATTTTGTCCTTGTCCAGACGACAATGACGTACTGGTACAAAGCTCTTGAAGAAGTCATGGAAGATGTCCGCAGGATTCGGCCGGAGGCGAAAATCATATTGGGCGGCAATTATGTGACGCTTTGCGGCGACCATGCACAAAAGCTGGGAGCGGACCTTTTGGTGCAGGGTACAAATCTTGAGCCGTTGTGGGAATATCTCGGAATCGCTCCGGATTTGGCCCAGCCCGCGCTGTGGGAGGTTTATGACAGACTGAAGGTAGGCGTGATGAAGCTGACCGACGGCTGCCCGTTCAACTGCACTTACTGTTCGGTTCCGGCTGTTTACGGCAGGTTCAGGCCGCGGTCGCTGGAGCGTTCGCTCGCCGAGCTGGAGCTTCTCTGCCAGCTTGGGGCGGAGAACATCGCGTTCTATGACGACGCCCTGCTATTCGAACCCGACAAGGCTTTGGTTCCTTTCCTGAACGAAGCGGCAAAACGAGAAATCGAGGTGAACTTCCACAGCCCAAACGCCCTCAACGCCCGCTTCCTGACAGCAGAGTTGGCCGAGCTTATGGTGCGGGCGGGATTTAAGACCTTCTATCTCGGCTTCGAGAGTTCTTCCCGGCAATGGCAGAATCGCACCGGCTCGAAAGTATTCTCCGACGAGCTGGCACAGGCAGTAGGTCACCTTAAGAGCGCCGGCGCCGAACCTTCGGACGTTACGGCGTATCAAATCCTTGGCCATCCGCACATTGACATTCAGGAGCTTGAAGAGTCGATGCGCTTTGTCAACAGCCTCGGCATTCGCGGCATGTTGGCCGACTTTTCACCGATCCCCGGAACCCCCGACGGCGAATATTGCCGTAGGTGGATAGACCTGGATGAGCCGTTAATGCACAACAAAACCGCCTTTCCGATTATCCTATTGGGTTTCGAAGAGTCAAACCGACTCAAAGACCTCCAGCGGCAATTGAACAGAGAACTCTTCAAAGGTTAGAACTCAGAATACGGGAGACGGGATGCAGAAGATGCTTCCGGCGATGGGTAGCAGGGTATCAGGTCATCTGGAGGAGGTTATCAGGATAACAGGATAATAAACAATCTACCTTTCTGGCCCTCTCCGGTATTGTGATTTTCTGCATCCTCTAATCGCGGCTTTTCGAAACCTTGCCGTTTTTGACCTCCAAAGACGTTACCAGAAGCAGGTCGATAATGTTAAAGGAATCATCCGGTTCGTAAACAACGATGGTTCGGCCGCT
>JBDREF010000152.1:0-2977 GCA_043820045.1 Planctomycetota bacterium
TTGAACCAGCATACTAAGCAGGGTGGTTATCTTATCGAGGAGGGTGCCGACAGTCAGGAAACCCAAGGCATTCTCATGGAGGTAATCTACTATATCATGGCACTCTTCAATTAAGTGAGGAATGTCAGGTGGGCTTCGGCCCACCTCAGTCGAAGCGCTGCAGTAAGCTGCTTAGCATTGAAAACTTAGATAAGTAGTAAAACTGGGACCGCCACAAAGGCGGTCCCAGTTTTATCTGGCCGACGTGATTATGTCGCGGTGATTAGGCCGAATCAATCGGGCGATTTCACCTGCGGCGATGTTGAAAACCAACCGGGGCCGGCGGTCTTGAGTACTGCCGGCCCTTATTTATTCTATTCTTCTACCTGTTAGTCGCTCCAAATCGCTGAAAATCCCGGGGAAACCGGCCATCGAAGCAAATTAACTCCAGCCGGACTCATCGATCAAGCGTAGGAATGAAAGAGCAGACCCGATGCCTGCCAAAGGCCGGAAAAGTATTTGCAATTTCAGGTTGGATGTAGTAGTATCAGGCAATTGCATAAATTAAGCATATTGGTTAGACGGGAGATGCACGAGCACGAGCAAGAGCAATGGCAGATCACGCGAAAACACAGTCACAGGCCGGCAATGGACGGCGGGGTGCGAAACCACGCAAGAGCGGGTGGTTTTGGATAATTACGGTTTTGCTGGTCGCTGTCGTCACGCCGCTGGTCCTCTCCGGATGGATGCGAAAGCCGGCGTCGTCCGATGCGGCTAAAGCGGCAAGCACCTTTACGGTGCGCAGGGACGATTTGATTATCACGGTGACCGAGAGCGGCAGTATCAAGGCCCAGCAGTCCACCGACATTATATGTGAGGTCGAGGGGCGCGGCATCGAGATTGCCAGTATCATCCCGGAAGGCACCATGATTACCGCGGAGGACGTGGCCAACGGCAAGATCATTTGCGAATTGAACGCCTCCGACCTTCAGGATAGCTACAACAGAGAACTGATAGACTACTCTGCCGCCCAGGCAAATTACCTGGAGGCCCAGGAATTCTTCATAATACAGAAGAAACAGAACGAATCCGATATCGCCTCTTCGCAATTAGCGCTTGAATTCGGCCTTATGGATCTGCAGAACTATCTGGGCCAGGCCGCCTCGGAGAAGCTGGTAAGCCAGGTTTCGGAGGAGCCCAATGCCCCGATAGAGTTTGCTGAGCTGCTGGAATTCCTTGAGGATCCCGACAGCGAGGGGGGCGGGGCGAAACAAAAACTCAAGGAATTGAACGACAGCATTATTCTCGCGGAGCAAAGACTTACACAGGCGCAGAGCGAGCTTGCATCCACCAGGAAGCTCTACGACGCAAACTACGCGCCTGAAATAGAGGTCCGGCAGAAAGAGCTGGCTGTGAACAGCTTCCGTATTCAGCACGAGCAGGCCTCCGATGCCCTGTCGCTTTACAAGCGATACGATCTTCCAAAGCAGACAAAGCAGCTTCTGAGTGACTATGAGGAAGCTGAGCGCGAGCTGGAACGGACCGCAGCACGAACGCGATCGAGGCTCGCCCAGGCCCGTGTGAGACTCGAGAGCACCGAAGCCTCTTTCAACCTGCAAAAGGACCATGTCGCAAAGCTGGAACGTGAGATCGAGGCATGCGTAATTCGCGCTCCGAGCCCCGGCATCGTAATCTACGGCAGCAGTGCGGACTGGTACCAGAGACGGGACGATCCAATCGAAGTCGGAGACTCGGTGCGCAGGGGCCAGAAGATTTTCACGATTCCCAACTCCAACCTCATGGGCGTGGAGCTGCGCGTTCACGAGGCGTTTGTCAACATGGTCATGCCAGGGCAACCTGCAACAATCACCGTGGAGGCCTTTCCCGATGCGCCGTTCTACGGCAAGGTAAGCAAAGTCGCCCCGCTGCCGGATCCGCAGCACGGCTTCTTCGACCCGGGCGTCAAGGTTTACACGACGCAGGTCACGATAGACGGTTCACATGATGTCCTTAAGCCGGGAATGTCGGCAAAAACCGAGATTCTCGCCGAGCATTTGCGCGACGTCCTGATCGTGCCGGTCCAGGTGGTCGCAAATCGGGCCGGCAGGAAGGTCTGTTACATTGCCACTGGCGGAGACCCGGAGGAACGCGAGGTAGCCACTGGGGCTTTCAACGATATGTTCGTTGAGATCGTCAACGGCCTGGAAGTCGGCGAAGAAGTGCTGTTAAGCCCTCCACGGCTGGTCGAGCCGGAAGCCGTCCCTCGGCCAAAACGGCTTTTACCGCAGCAGGAGCAGAAGGACACTACCGACAGCAACAGCACGTCTGCCGAAAGTACCACCAGCGACACATAGGCCATAAGTAACAGTCCGGCCGTCAGCGCCCGCGTCAGCCTTAAAACCGGCCGGTCGACCCCGCCTCTTTTACCCTGGCCGAGGAAGTTATCGGCAACTCGAAAGGCCTCGCTTCCAGGGATATTCGAGCCGGCTCGCCGGCCTCCTCTTAAATCAGAACCATGAAACAACCCGGCCGGTTCGTCCTATAAGCTGTTCGGCCATAATTGGGGACCGAATGCTTCCAGGCAGTCGCAGAGGACTAATCCTATAAGAAACAGGGATTTACGGCTTGAAAGGGCCTGTGAACCGCAGCCCGGCAGGTATTGGGTCTGTTTGTTGGGATACAGGTTCATTTGTGCACTTTCCACACCGATATCTTTACCTGAGAGATACGCGGCAGGCTTCATGTTCGTATGGGGGTACAACTGTGAAACCGCATCATGAGATATTTATACCGCCCCCGCTGGAGTGATGCCCGTATCGGTTTATAGGGATCGATTATGCGTAAAGACGGCGGAATTCCCAATACGCCGAATGAGTGAGGAAATTGAGGCCTTAGCCTGAGCCGATGGGTTGCTCTGCAATGACCAGTGATAGCATAAGGAACACAGAACAAAACGCGACAAGGGGAAATGTCAAGATACCCTTCATGGTCCCGCTCG
>JBDREF010000153.1:0-2654 GCA_043820045.1 Planctomycetota bacterium
AGCGGCAACTTTTCCACACTGGAGGGAGTTGTGGCAGTAAGCGGCGTGCATTTTGCCGGTAATGTCAATGCCCAGGTCAAGGGCACGATCATTAATTACTCCAGCAGCCCCACCATAGTAGAGGGCAATGCTACAATGAACTTCGACCGAGAGGGCGCCACGAAGATTCCGGCGGGTTTTGACCTATACCGGGAGTTGGATTACGAACCGTCTTCTTACTCCGAAACAACTACGTAATCTGCTTATCGGATACGCGCTACGGGGACGATGGAGCAGTGACGAGGGATGAGAGACGAGGGAAGAATCGTCCATCGTCTTTTTCGTCCATCGTCCTTCGACTACCAGCATGAGACCGGATTAATTCTGTGCAACTTGTGCTGTGCTACTGCCTCCTCGACCCAGCCTATTATGCCAGGTTTGTAATCGTAGTCGTCAAGATCGCGCAGCTCGTCAGGTTTCAACGGCCCGACGCCGCCTATGATCCTGCCAAATGTGTCGCTCTCAATGGCGTAAACTGCGCCGTTCGCGTGTTGCCAAAAACCTCTTATCGTACTCATGACACCTATCCCCCCAAAATGCAGCCTGTACGGCCCCTGGAACCCCTAATAATTATCGATTTCGAGAATTCGGGTATGAACCGCAGGAGCCAGGATTGCCGAAGAAATGATTGCCTCAAAACGCCACATCGTCACATACCCTCCATTTAAATTATACCTTACTTAGCGAAAAATGCAAAGATTACGGCAAAAGCGTCACTCAACGCCGGCTCCAGAGGGCCCACGAAACGATTAAAAGAGACGAATATCTTCTCGATCAGCCTATTTCAGAAAATCCGGCAGATAATCGCTGGAGGGCACATTTTGCTCTTTTGTCGCGTTGCTTTCGGCCTGCTTCCTCGCGCGCGCTTCCTGCAGGGCCAGGTACGAGCCCTTCATGACGCGGCCCTCCCTGCCGGAACCGGCCATTATGGTGACGGCAGACTGTTCCAGCAACTTCTTGCTCTTGATGTTGACGCTGTAACAGCGAGTCTGACAGAGACCGCAACCCACGCACTTGTCGGCCAGCACCGTCGGAGCCAAGTATCCGGAATCCTCTATAGGCGCCCCCTGTTCGTCCAACCGGCCGCCGACACGGACGAACTCAATTGCATGGTAGCCCGCTGCGGCACATTCCTCGAAGCACATCCGGCAGTCTTCACGCCTTGCGTGCGGCAGGCAGGTTTGCTCATTGACGCAGGCAAGAGCTATTCGCGCAGCGCGTTTCTCTTCCATCGGCAGGGCCCGGATAGCGCCGGTGGGGCAAACATGGCCGCAGTTGTTACAGGAAGGTTCGCAGCCGGCCCAGTCGGCTATTACCTCGGGCGTCCAGAGCGATTCAAAGCCATTTGCCAAACCTATCGGCTGAAGAACATTGTTGGGGCAGACCTTAAAGCACTCACCGCAGCGAATGCATAACTGCAGGAACTGTTTTTCCGGAACGCTTCCCGGCGGACGAACCGGCACGTACTCATCCGGGCGCGTCGCCCTCGCGGCAACCAGTGCCGGCGCCGCCGCTCCGACGGCGGTTGCGCCGGCCATACCCATCAGAAACCCTCGCCGGGAAAGTGAAGCATCGTCGCCGACATCTCGACTGGCCTTGAGATTGACGTTGTCCCAACGGCCGACGAACTTGATCGAATGCTTCGGGCATACCCCGCCGCAGCTCTGGCAGAAAGTGCAGTTCAATGCATGTGTTTCGTAATCGCCCTTAACCGCGCCAAATGAACATATATCCGCACATCGGCCGCAATCGATACAACTCGCCTCAACCTTGCGATCACTGAGACGAAGGAAGTTGGCCAGCGAAAAGACCGCACCGGTAGGACAGAGGTACCTGCACCAGAAACGCCTCTGAAGAAACCCCAGAAGCAGAATGAAAACGAACAAACCGATCGAGATAAAATGGCCGGCGTTCATCGGCGGAATCTGATGCCACCCCCTCAGCAGGCCGAGCTGGACCGGCGCGACGACAAAGACCATTGCTCGTGTGACGACCGGCAGTGCAGCGACAAATCCGCTAAGCAACAAACCGAACACAGCCGCGACAAGCGTTGCCGCCAGAATGTAATATCGCAGAGCGGCCCACCGGCTCTTGTCCTCCAAGCGCAAGAATCTTACGCGGCGTCCGAGAGCCCAGTCGAATATGTCCAGCAACGTACCCAGCGGGCATACGTAGCCGCAGAAACCGCGAGGCATAACCGTACATATCGCAATAATCGCGGCGGCCCACGCCAGCGACCAGACCCAGGCCCTGACAGCGATGGCGACCGACAAGCTCAACAGCGGGTCGAGCGCAAGAAATATCTCTGCATCGATCGGTTCCCTGGCCCGCATTGCCTGGCCGTAATCGCGCGACCCATAAGGCCAGCATACCCAGAAAAGCAGCACTAAGAATCCGGCAAGGCACACGCTTTGGCTAATTCGCCGCACCGGCGATCCGGCCCAGGTGGGGCCCAATATGCCAAGAGTTTTCCCAAGACCCGTCTGCGCGTCATTCGTGGACACAAACATATTCAGCCGCATCGACAGCTCCTATTCTCGATTCTGGATTCTCGACGAGTATCGAGCATATTGAGAGAATATGTGCGTTTGACAACCATAACACCGCCAAAATGA
>JBDREF010000154.1:0-24962 GCA_043820045.1 Planctomycetota bacterium
GGGGCAAGCGTCTCCATTGCGTCTTCGGCTTGAAGTCGAGATGACGAGACAATCCGCCGTTGAGAGAAACCGTTACGCAACGCCAGAGAGCCACGCGATCAACGGGATTCACCGAAGCCACCGGATTCACCAGGGCCGCCATTAGGCTCGTAGTCCTTTTGATTAATCAAAAGGACTATGAGCTTTGCACATCGAAAGGGAACTGGCCCGCCCTTCAGGCAACTCCCTGAGAGCCTTGGCCGTATCGCGCTTGCGGGGCAAGCGTCTCCATTGCGTCTTCGGCTTGAAGTCGAGATGACGAGACAATCCGCCGTTGAGAGAAACCGTTACGCAACGCCGGAGAGCCACGCGACCAACGGGATTCACCGAAGCCACCGGATTCACCAGAGCCGCCAGTAGTCTCGTAGTCCTTTTGATTAATCAAAAGGACTATGAGCTTTGCACATCGAAAGGGAACTGGCCCGCCCTTCAGCAACTCCCCTGAGAGCCTTGGCCGTATCGGGCTTGAGGGGCAGCGTGTCTTGCCTTCCGCACTTACTGCAGGCCGCCCGGACGCTTACCCTGCAACCCTCGAAATCAAATGAAGAAACCCGGAGATTTCTCAGTTCATTCAATCTTAGCCCGGATCCGCAAGCCAGTCTGCACAAAATCGCCCGCTAAGAAACGGCGATGCCGAAAGATTTTCTTGCTTCTTCCCCCCGGCGGCCGTATATTAACCATCGAGGGCTACGGCGTAAGACGTACATTTTGAGGAAATAACGAAATGGCGGGAAAATCACCTGGAGATCTAAAACCCGCTTTTAGTTGCGGCAGATGGGTTTTGCCAAGAAAACGTACCGGATAGTTAAAGGGGAAATTATCTTGTTTGAGCAAACCTTCAAGAATATAGACGACATCCTCCACAAAGACGCAGGCTGCTCGAGCGAGCTGGACTATGTGGAACAAACCTCATGGATTCTCTTTCTGAAATATCTGGATGATTTCGAGAAGGACAAGAAAACCGCAAGGAAATCTTCTGGCAGCGTTTACAGGCAGAAAGGAATGTGTAAATGACCGAATCATCGCTTGAAATGAGGTTTGATCCTCAAACAATTAATCACTTGGGGCTACGGATGTATTCTATACTCCCACCAGCTCTGGCTGAAATTATCTCCAATTCCTATGATGCTGATGCGGAAAATGTAGTCATCACATTATCAGAAGAACGCAGATCGCCAAAAGAAATAAAAATTGAAGATGATGGGATTGGTATGTCACTCGATGACATTAAAACCAAGTTCCTTGTTATTGGAAGAAACAGAAGGATTGATGGCGAACAGCCGTCCAAAAAATTCAAAAGGCTTCCTACCGGAAAAAAGGGGCTGGGTAAGCTCGCACTATTCGGATTAGCCAAGACTATCACAATATTAACAAAACAGGGTAATAAACTAAATGAATTTGTGCTGGATTGGGATGAATTAATGGAAGCAAGAGGTGCTTATCATCCCAGAGCTACAAAAATAGATGAAGATACTACCGATAATGACGGAACTACAATTACACTAACTGGTCTCAAGAGAAAAACTTCATTTGATTTCTCGGGTTTGGCGGACAGCTTATCAAGAATATTTATTTTCGACGATAATTTCAATTTAGTAATAGAATCACCCGGCGGAGATAGAATCTCAATTGATAACAGGAGGAAATATAGCACACTTGATAAGGAATTTGATTGGCCTCTTGATTCCACACTTTTAATTCCAGAGGTGTCTGAATATTATGGAAAAATTCAAGGCGAGTTCCTGGCTTCTGAAAAGCCCATTACACCATCATCAGGGCTGAGAGGCATCCGAGCACATCCGCCCGTTCGATTGCCATTGCTCTATCCATTAGCTGACTCATGGCCTTCGAAAAACTGTCAATTCCGCCGTGTTCATTGATGAGTTCTACGAGATCTTCGAGTACAATCTGGTTCCGGGTCATGTTCGTTCCATCCTTTCTTTTTGGCTAAAAAGATTTCATTGGAACGACTTGACTCGCTTTTGCAACCCTTTCATGTTGGGCCGTTTTATTTTCCCCCTCACCTTCTTACGAAGGGGGAAAATAAAACTACTTCGCTCGAATTTACAGAAAGAATCTTACACTACCAAAAGAACCAAAAGACTTGATAATTCAGTAAAGAAAACGCTATGACAAAAGAAATTATAAATGCAGTTGATTTATTCTCCGGCGGTGGAGGATTATCAGAAGGATTAAAACAAGCTGGCTTCAAGGTTATAGCAGGTGTTGAAGTAAATAAAAATGCTGCCAAAGCGTACCGCATGAATCACTCGGACACTGTTCTATTGGAGGATGATATAAGAATCCTGAAGGCACCTGAGAAGTTTGCCCAAGCCACTTGTATTCTTACCGAAATAGGGTAGAATATACCTTATTATGAGTAATAGTGAAAGGAATCACCGGTGAGTGGCGATGTAAGTGATAGAAAGAGGCTTATCTCAATAACCAAGGGAAACTTGGCTAACAAACATATCTATTTGAGCGGCCACCATGACTTTTTCCCAGATGAATGTTACGGAGAGACCAGTAGGACAAAGGGGATCGGCAAAGAACTCGAACTTGCCGTCGAAGGTCTGGAGCAGCCGGTAAAAACGGATATTGGTTTGAATGGAAGCAACGGGAAGCCTCGCAATTTCTTCCGTAACCGACAATGGGTGCGGAGATTTTTCGAGAAACATGATATTTGCGAAGGTGATGTGATTGCCATTGAAAGATAGATGAACTCACCTAACGTATTTGAGGTTGGGAGCATGTAATGGCTGTTAAGAATCAACCTGAGAAATACGGGGCGTTTTGGACGCGGGAGGAATTAATCCTTGCGTTTGCTCTTTACTGCCGCATTCCTTTCAAGAAAACAAAGGCGAGCAATCCACAAGTTATTGAACTATCGAGATTGCTTAAGCGTTCCCCTGCAGGCATAGCAAGGAAACTGGGCAATTTTGGCTCGTTCGATCCCGAATTAAAGAGGCAGCATATTACGGGACTTGTACACACGAGCAGATTGGACGGAGAGGTATGGGACGAGTTCAACGGCGATTGGAACCGGCTTGTTCTGGAGGCGGAGCGATTGAGGGCAGAACTCGGAAGCCGGACCGAACAGGAAAGTGAGGCTGATACCGATTTTTCTATTCCACAGGGAGCATCCGAAAGAGAGACGATACGTAAGACACGCATTCATCAAGCATTCTTCCGCGAGGCAATTCTAAGCAGTTACGAGGACACCTGCTGCATTACGGGCCTGAGAATCAAGGAGTGCCTGGTGGCGAGTCACATCGTTCCATGGAGTATTTCCGAACAGCATCGAACAGATCCACGCAATGGTCTTTGCCTAAGCGCAACATTCGATCGGCTTTTTGATCGGGGCCTCATTGCAGTTACTAGTGAGTTGGACGTTTTCGTTTCCGCTCGCCTGCGCAAGGCCGGTGATAGGAAAGTAGATGAAATGATCTGCAAATATCACGGTGTGCCTCTGGTGCGCCCGCGAAGGTTCCTGCCACTGCAAGCCCATTTGGAGTGGCATCGTAACAATGTTTTTCAGGACTGATACCGAATCATGGAGGCACTAAGATGAATACGCCGGACAATGTTGGCTCACTTGTCGAAGAATACCGTGGCATTCTTGAAAAAACAGATTCACAGGACTCACTTGAAGGTGCGCTGATTCGTGAAGGGGATTGGAGTCCTCAAGCCGC
Source organism: Planctomycetota bacterium (assembly GCA_043820045.1). GTDB lineage: Bacteria > Planctomycetota > Phycisphaerae > Sedimentisphaerales > Anaerobacaceae > JBDREF01. The sequence continues at coordinate 3,732 of JBDREF010000154.1, forward strand.
CACGCATTTGCTCAAATTGTCGAAGCTCTACGGATCGTTCATGCTTCGAAATGCCTTGGCAATCTCAATAGTGCTTGAAGTTGAAGATGGCGAACTTGCGTTCTGACAATCACGTTCGAAGCATGGTAGGAAATATGGTGGATCGTTAGCCCGATGTTACTGCGGCCAGGCGTTGGCATATTGCGAACAGAATCAGAAAAGAGACTGAAGGGGGAAGCAAGGGCCGAATACTCCGCTACCTTTTTGAAAACGTTGGGCAGATCGTCACGAATGAGGAACTCGTTTATGTTGCGAAGGCTAAAGAATTCGGACGGCGGGTACGGGAGTTGCGAACGGAGGAAGGCTATGCTGTGGCGACACGGTTCACGGGACGTCCCGACCTCAAGATGGGAGAGTACGTACTTGAGAGCGCCGAGCGAAGATCAGAACCACATGATCGAAATATCCCCTTTGACGTTCAGAGGCAAGTGTACGAGCGAGACCGGAGCACGTGCCGATTGGACGGATGGAATCGCAACAAGTGGAGTAGAGCAGATCCACGGATTCTCGAACTCCATCATATCGAGGAACATGTAGCCGGAGGACCCAACATACCAGAGAATCTGATAGTATTGTGTAGCAAATGCCACGATGATATTCACTCGGGTCGGAGGCAATTGCCACCAAATATCATGGAGTAGCTATCGTGGTGGACATTTATAGCAAGTCCAAACGCAGCGATGTAATGTCACGCGTTAAAAATCGTAGGACGAAACCGGAGGATCAAGTAGCTACTTTACTTAGGAGTATAGGAGTTAAATACAGACGAAATGTAAAAACCCTTCCCGGCCAACCGGATTTCGTCGTAAAGTCGAAAGATACCGTCATATTCGTTAATGGATGTTTTTGGCATAGACACACAAACTGTAATAGAGCGAAACTACCTGACAGTAACAGGGCCTTCTGGAAGAAAAAGATTACATCGAACAGGAAACGGGATCGCAGAGTAGCCGTGAAACTAAGAAAAGAAGGCTGGCACGTGATGACGATCTGGCAGTGTAGGCTTAGAAATAAAGAGGGAGTTTTGAGGCGATTAAAGAGAGAACTGGATAAGTGAAATCACATGGACCCACGGCACTTATGTATTGATCAACGACTAACGGGAATGTGTGTTTATTGTGGTCGCGAGCCAAACACAAGAGATCACGTTCCATCTTTAATCCTTTTAGACAAACCATATCCGGACAACTTGCCTGAAGTTGACGCATGTTATAAATGTAATCAAAGCTTCTCAGATTCTGAGCGGTACGTTGCATGTCTCATTGAGTGCGCACTGATCGGGACTGTTGATCCCGCTGGCGTAGAACGCGATAAAATTAGGCGAATACTGGAGAATGATCCTTGTCTGTGCACCAGACTGTACAAAAGACGGAGGACCGATGAAAAAGGCAATTTCATTTGGGAACCTGAGATAAAACCAGTTAGGACAGTTATCCTGAAACTCGCCCGCGGGCATGCCGCTTATGAGCTTGGCCTTCCACTATTGAAGGAGCCAAAGGAGATTTCGTTTGCCCCATTAGCCGTTATATCGGATGAAGAGAGAGCAGCCTTTGAGTTGCCTTCATCATCATCGGTGAAGCTCTGGCCTGAGGTAGCCAGCCGCGCATTAAAACGTGCAGTCAACAACTCGCTCTCTGAAGGCCAGTATGGTTGGTTCACGTTGCAGCCAAACAGATACCGCTATCTTGTTGATCAGACGAAAGGTCTTGATATTCGTATGGTTCTAAGTGAATATCTTGCCTGTAGAGTAGTTTGGGGTAATTAGGAATTCGGGGGACACCTTATAATGGCACTAAGTTAAGCATATTTGGTCGCCTTAGAGGCTGACTCAGAATGCCGTTTGATTGAGAATTTCGCTGATTTCGCTGTCAGACAAACGGCTCTGTTGATCATGATTCCCTTAACTTAGTGCCATTAGGGACACCTTACTTATTTCTTTCTTTCGCGGGGGAATATTCAGCGGGATATTCGGGGGCCACGTTACCTATTTCTTTCTTTCGCCTGAGACGAAGAAGCTCGAAGCGATATATAAACAAAAAATAGCCGACTTTGAAGAACTGAGAAAATCGGTATTACAAAAGGCGTTCACAGGCCAATTGACAATGGACAATGGACAATGGACAATGGAAAATGGAAAATGGAAAATTGAGAATTAGGTAATTGAGAATGAGCAACGTAGTCAAAGAGAAGTCGTTTGCGTTCGCGGTCCGGGCGGTGAACCTGTATAAGTATCTGTGCAACGAGAAGAAGGAATTTGTGCTATCGAAACAGTTGCTGCGTTCCGGCACGGCGATTGGCGCATTGGTTCGCGAGGCGGAACAGGCGGAAAGCAAGCCCGATTTCGTCCACAAGATGGCCATCGCTCTCAAGGAAGCCAACGAAACCGAGTACTGGATTCTATTGCTTCGGGAAGCCGGTTACCTGAACGCCAACGAAGCGGAGTCGGCCATCAACGATAACAAGGAACTCTTGAAACTGTTAACCCGCATCATCAACTCAACTAAACAGGGAATGGGCAAATGACCGCTGTCAATTATCCGCTGTTAGTTGTCAATTGTCCATCATCAATTGTCAATTGCCCCCCGAATACCGTGAAATATGCTGTTGTTTTGTGAATTTTCACGGTTTTGTTGGCAAAAGAGTGAAAATCACATATAGTGTAACTATGGCAAAAGTATTACATGTTTTTAATTCAATCAATGGCTTAAGAGAGCGGTATTATGCTGCGTCTATCGGCAAACAATCGCTTATAAAAATATTGAGTGAAGCAGAGGTTGCCGAGCAGGTGTATAACTCCAACGCCATCGAGAACAGCACGCTTACTCTCGAAGAAACAGAGAAAATCCTTTTGCAAATAGACCTTGATAGATACATCTCTGAAAGAGAAATATTTGAAGCGAAAAACCTCGCGCGTGTAGTTTCTTATATCGATACAAGAGCCAAAGAACAGGAACTCACTCTCGATGTTATTCTATCGCTGCACAAAATGCTTATAGCAAATATCCGGGATGATGTCGCCGGAAGATTTCGCACCGCCGGCGAGTACGTTCGTGTAGCCAACCATATAGCTCCTGACCCGAAAGAAATAGTAGAAAGACTGGAAACAATGCTCGCGGGGTATAACGCAAGCAGCCATGAAAATATTATAAAACGTATCGCGCTGCTGCATCTTACTTTTGAATACACCCATCCGTTTATTGATGGTAACGGCCGTATCGGAAGAGTAATAAACAATTATTTACTTATACGGGAAGGCTTTGTGCCGGTGAATATTAAATTCATGGACAGGAAAATGTATTACAAGGCGTTTCAGGAGTTTGGCGAAAAAGGTACCGCGAAAATCATGGAGGAAATAGTCGGCAAGGCGCTTACGAATAGTTATCACAAGAGGCTTGCGTATCTGGAAGGCGCGCACATTATGACGCTTGCCGAGTATGCGAAAAAGTATAAGGTATCACACTCTAATTTGATAAATAAAGCAAATCGCCAAACCATAGAAGCTTTTCTTGAAAAAGGCGTTTGGAAGATTGGCGTAAATCAGAATAAGAAATAGTTTATGAACGAAGCGGAATTCGGGGGACACGTTACTTATTTCTTTCTTTCGCGGGGGAATATTCAGCGGCAGCTAAGGCCAGCCGGTCGATAATGGTGGGGCGGAGCCGCCGCGCTGCCGATTCTGATTGTAACTGATCCGCCCCTGAGTGCAAGCCACAACGGTTTCAACGCTTTTGACCGTCGACTCGGCCAACATGAGCCTCCGAGTGTACTTGCGCACCCATTGGGTTCTCCCGTATCGGATGGTCAAGACCGGTGTGATTGTTGAACGTGCGCGCAGTCTATTGACCGACGATTATAGCGGCATTTTTCGACGCCGACTCATAGACGGCTTCCTGGACGGCCAAGGTCTTGAGGTACTCGTGGCCGTTGGTTTCGAAGGGTTTGCCGTCGAGCATGCGATCGATGAAATGCCGCTGGGTGGTATAGCAGCAGTCGCCGGAAAAGGCGCGGTCCTCGTGATGATAGTCGTGCGGCCGTTCTTTTTCGCCGAGCGGCTGGATGGTCAGCCGGCCATCCAAATAGAGCCTGATCGAGCCGCCGTTGGCGTCGAGCAGCATCTCGCCGAAGGTGTAACGAGGCTTGGGATAGTTACATTCGTTGTAGCGGTTCGCATCCCAGAGGCCTGTGGCGCCGCTTTCGAAACCAAATACGACGGCGGCGTAATCCTCGCCCGCGATGACGGGATTGAGCTTCTTGAGTACGGCATAGACCTGCTTGACCTCGCCGGCCAGATAGCGGTACGTGTCGATGAAGTGCACGCCGTTTTCATAGACCAGCAGCCTCGGATAATCGCGGAAGTACGGCTGGCGGTCCAGGTATGCATCGTCGCCCCAGCCGTCGCCCATGCGGGAGCGAAAATAGATCGAATGAATCTTATCGCCCACGACGCGGGCATCGAGCAGCTTCCTCATCTCGCGATACCAGGGCTGGAAACGCCAGTTCTCGTGGACCATGAAGCGAACGCCGGCCTTGCCGGTGTAGTCCACGATCTGCTGCGCTTCCTTGAACGTCGGGGCCAGCGGCTTCTGGCACATCACGTGAACGCCCAGGTCCGCCGCAATCTTGCACATCTCCAGGTGCGTCGCCGGCGGCGTGATAATATCGACAAAGTCGGGCTTCTCCTTCTCCAACATCTCGCGGTAGTCGGTATAGTGACGCGCGATGCCATATTTTTCCGTGATCGGTTTTGCGCGCTCTGCGTCGCGGTTACAGAAGGCCATCACGGTCACTTCCGGAATCCGCTGCCACGCCTCGTATTGAAAGTAACTGAAATACCCCGCCCCCACCGCTACGGCTTTGAACGTACTCATTCGTCTTCCTCATTTATCTGCCATCTTGCGTCGTGTTATCCTCAACGTCGTTAGCATCCACCTGCCCGGCCTCCGGCGCGGGCGCCGGTTTCTTGCGCGTCGATCTATAGATGTTGTAGCCGACGGTACCGAGCGTCAGAACAACCAGCGACGTGAGCATGGCAATGAACCGGGTCCGAATCGCCTGCGGCGAGAGTTTCCTCTCTGACGTCCGGTTCGGGTTCATGAAGCACCAGCTCGCAATCGCCACACAATTCAGGCCGGCCGCCAGGACAAAAAACCGGTTCGCACTTCCGGTCTGCGGGTTCAACATAAGCCGAAATGCGATGGCACTCAACGCCGCCCCGATATTACCCACCATATTCATCGAGCCCGACACGGCGCCTGAACTGCTGCCGCCGATATCGTTGCAGAAGGCCCAGCTCGGACTCAGGGTCATATCCACGCCGAACGTCGCCAGGCTGAAACAAAACACAAACCAGTAGAGGTTGTCGGTTTGGGTGGCCAGCAGCAATCCAATCACACCGAGGGTGAAGCCGACAATGGCCGTGGCGCGCCTGGAACCGACGTGATAGCCTTTCTTGAACAATCCGGTCACCATAGTACCCGCGACCCAGTTCGCAAAGGCGGCGAAGAGCAGCGGTGTCGCTGCGAAGTAAACGGCTCTCGGATCATTGGGCCACTGGTTCTTCAGGTACGAAGGAAGCCACGTCAGACTGATGAAGAACGTCACGTTGCTGGCGAAGTACTGCAGCATTGCCAGCGACATGTTCAAAGAGGTAAAAACTTCGGCGAAAGAGGCTTTCACTGCTGACGTGAAGTCACTGACCCGCCCCTGTTCGATGTAGTCCAATTCCGCCTTGTTCATCCGGCGATTGTCTTTGGGATTGTCGCGGAACCAGAGCAGCCAGACCGTGGCCCAGAGAATGCCGATCAATCCATTGACGGCAAACGTCCATCGCCAGCCGATTTGCATGATCAGCCAGGGCATCAAGAACAGCGAAAAAGCAGCGCCTAAACGGCTGCCCGAAAAATTGATGCCGTGCGCAAGGCCGCGCTCCTTCACGGGCAGCCAGCGGAAGAATGCCTGCGTGGCGCCGGGAAACGCACCCGCCTCACCCATGCCGAACAGGAACCGGAGAATCAGCATTTGTGCGGCGTTTTGCGCTGCGCCGGTGAGCGCGGTGAACACGCTCCAGACACTGACCACTATGGCCAGGGCTTTGCGCGCGCCGAAACGGTCCGCAATCCAGCCGGAAGGGACTTGAAACAACGCATATCCGATGGCGAAGATACCGAGCACCAATGCCATCAGCTCGCCGGACATGGACAGGTCTTTCATGATATGATCCACCGCCGAGGCGATACACGCGCGATCCATGTACGTGTTTACGCTGTGGAAAAACAGAATTGTGATAAGGACATAACGCTGACGACTCATCCGGCCATGAGACTGTTTCATAATATGATCCTATACTTGAGCCGCCTCAAATGACCGAGACAACCTAAGCAAAAATGGGAGGACAATGTGCCGCCGTTTACAGTCAATGTCCCCACGTTATGATGTATCTCGATCCTCATGAGCTTGAGGCGGCGCGCCGCTGCTCGATCAGCTTGGAGGTGTTTTCCCAGGCGCTGATAAACATATTCCGGAAATACCTGACCGGCCCGTATTCCTCGTATTCGGCCGCCTTCAGACCGTCCTCCATGTACGCCTGTCGAAAAGCGGGTACCCTGGCGAGCAGCTCATCCAGAACGTGGTCCTGCACAGGATTGAACAGTCGGGAGACCACAGGCTGGTCCAGCTCCAGCAGCTTGTCCGCGTGCCCCCGCCAATTCATGGTAATGCACACGTCGCCACCCACCATTTCGGTGAAGTGCTGCAATCCGCGTACACCCCCGCCGATGAAACCGAGCTGATAGCCACGGTCATGCACGAACTTATAGACCTTCCTGGCGATGACCATGCCGGCCTGGTAGAGAACGTCGGGCGAGACGTCGATGCCCAGCTTTTCCACCTCTTTGCCGAGCCATTCATCATAGATGCCCGTGATCAAAGAGTAGTACATGATCGGCTTCTTTTTGGTTTTGGCCGTGATCTTGCGGTACATCTCACACACGTCAATGACCTGACTTAGACCCATGATCTCGGTGGCGTTGAGCGGGGTGTTTTCTTCGATCAGAACGCCCATGGCTTCGAGGCCCGCCTCCGTCGCGGGTATTTTGATCATAATGTTCGGGCTTATCGCCCGGTTCTTGCGCCCTTCATCAATGATCACGCGGGGATCCTCCTCATTGATCGGGTCCCCCTGGATACTGACGTACCCGTGCTCGCCGTTGGTCCTTTCATACACGCTCATGAACTCCTCCGCGATCCCCTTAACCAGCTTGCGCTGTAGGATGCACTCGACCTGGTTGTCGTCATCGCTTTCTCGCAGGGTCTCGTCCAGCAGGGCCAGCGCGTGGTCCTTGCCCTCCTCGTGATTCAACATCTTCCACGTATAAGCAGGATTCTGCGTGCAGCCCATGGCCCCGGCGGCAATGGCCCATTCCGCTTCCTGGGGTGTGACATTGTTAATCCACATCTTCGTAGGAGTCAGGGCGGCGACGCGATGAAAGTAGTCCTGTTTCATGACTCAGTTCCTTTCCATACATCTCTGATTCGCAATTCCAATATAGCCTAATAGTCTTCAATGGCCACAGCTCTTGCCGGGGCGCCGTCACCGCCGGCAATCTTCAGGGGAAGCGCGATGAATGTCACTTTTGGTTTCGATAGTGATGTCAGGTTCGCCAGCCCTTCCACAACGATGACCCCGCCTTCGAAAAGAGTCCGGTGGACGATGGTCAGCTCTTCGATGTTGTTGACGTCGGCAACCGAAGGCGGCTCCACGCCCAACATCCTGACTTTGTTTTCCACGCACCATTGCGCCAACTCGGTACTTATTCGCGGCAGTTCGTCCCGATATCGTTCCCGGCCATAGTACTCGCTCCATCCCGTACAAATCAGGAGACTGTCGCCGGGCTCGAAGCGGTCTGCAACAACTCCGAGGTGCCGGGGCTCAATCAGGGCCCGAGGCTCGACAGGACGCAAATCGACTACCCAGGCCGGCCCGACAAGGCTCTCCACGGCGATGGTATCGATTGTCTCTGTGCCGGCGCCGAAGTGAACGGGGGCGTCGATATGTGTACCGCAGTGAGAGTAGAGGCAAAGGGTAGCGGCGTTCCAGCCGTCGGCCTCCAGACGACGGGCCGGCTCAATTCGGACCCCTCTGTCTCCGGAGGTAAGAGGGAGAGTTAGGTCAATGATTCGCGACATCTTCTCCTGTGGCGGCTTCAAGATTTCTCACAATGGAATCTGTTATCTGACCGGTCTTTGCCGAGCCGCCTAAATCGACGGGCAATACCCCCTGCTCAGCCGTCATCTCAATCGCCCGGACAATTCTGTCGGCCGCTTCCTGCCGGCCCAGATGCTCGAGCATAATGGCTCCCGACCAGACAGCCCCGATCGGATTGGCAATCCCCTGTCCGGCAATATCCGGCGCCGAGCCGTGAATCGGCTCGAACATCGATGGAAACGTCCTCTCCGGATTGATGTTGCCGCTCGGCCCGAGACCCAAGCTTCCCATTATCGCACCGCCGATGTCGCTCAGAATATCGCCTATGAAATTGGTTGTTACAATAACGTCGAACTTCTCCGGGTGGAGAACGAAATTCGCCGAGGCATTGTCAACGTACATCTTCATGTATTCCACGTCCGGATAGTCGGTCCCGACTTGCTCTACGATTCGATCCCAGTAGGCCAAACTGTGGATCAGCGTGTTCGACTTGGTGACGTTCGTGACGCGCTTGCGGCGTCGGCGTGCTAACTCAAATGAATAACGAGCGATTCGCTCGATTCCTTTGCGTGTAAAAACGCTCGTATCCATTGCCATCCCGTCGGCAAACTCCGGCCGGACGAAACCACCGGACTGAACAAACTCGCCCTCGGTGTTCTCGCGGACGACCACGAAGTCGATATCCTGGGGCGTCTTGTTGCGGAGCGGCCCCTTAATTCCCGGCAAGAGTCTCGCTGGACGATAGTTGACATACTGATCGAAGCCGGTCCGGACCTTGAATGTAAAAAGTCTCGCCGGAAGTGTGTCATCGACGTCCGGCAGTCCCACCGCCCCGAAGTAGAGCGCATCAAACGCCTTGAGCACGTCCAAAGCATCGTCCGGCATAAAGACCCCGGTTTTTTTGTAATACCCGGCCCCGTAAGGAAACTCTTCGTATTGAAGCTCGAAGCCGAAACCTGCCGCCGCGGCGTCGAGAATCTTAATGCCCGCCGGCACGATCTCCGGCCCGATACCATCACCGGGAATGACCGCAATTCTGTATGTGCTCTTGTCGCTCATATTCCTGCTGGATTATAGATATAAGCCGGCAATGTACAAGCTAAAAAACAAATGTGGCCGGTTTATTGCGAAATGGCACTGCCGTGAAGCTCTGCCGTTTATCCACTTCGGGCGAGGTGACGCTCCGCAGGTCCAGGGCCTGAAGGCCGGGCGAAGTCGCGGTCTGTTGTCATCAGCCACTTGTCGAATTCGAAGTTGTCCTCTCGCATGGAGAACTCGATCGTATGTAAGCCGGGCTGTTCGATGTCCAGGTAGATTTTGTATGGCTCGTAGCATGAACTGTATCAGATCTACGCAAGACTGTGCCTTCATTCAGATTCTTGCTTAGGACAGGGATTTATCTCTGCGTTCAACTGCTTCCCTGATAGAAATAAACCCTGAACTCCGGACTGCTTGCATTGGTCAGTTGATCGATTCGAGCGCTCCGGCGTCTCTCTTGCCTTTGGGCTTGCTTCCGGCGAAATCACGCAGGAACGGCCCGTCAAACTGCCACGCATACAGCTCTGTGATATCGGTCTTCGCGTCTTTAAGAGTTCCGAGCGATATCCTCACAAATTCAACAGTCCCTTTTAAGTACTTACCGTTCGGAGTTCCGCAGACAAACAGATCACTGTCATTGTCGATGGAGGCGTTCCCGATTCCGGATCCTGAAGAATCTCTCTTGCCGTCAACATAAATAGTGAGCACTTTAGCCGAGCGATCGGCTTGAGCTATCACGTGATGCCACTGGCCGTCATTGACCTTCTTTATGCTCTTAAGCTCGGATGAAGCGCCGGATGCTTTTACTGTAAACAGAACTCTGCCCGATCCGTCAACGGTCAATCCGTAGCCGCGTTCGGCCATTTTTTGCACCAGGACACAGTCTTTCGATTCCGTCTTGAAATACGCTTCGATACAGAAATTCGAATCCCAAACCTCGGGACTCTTGAAATCCTTGCCTGTGACCTTTCTGTCCTCTTTCTGTCCATTCTTGTCCCATCTGAACCTGATCGGTATAGTAAGAGTCTCGTTCAGTTTACTGTTCGGACAGACAGCGTACTGGTTTTCACCGTTGAAGGTGCACGCCCCCTTTGTCCAGTCTTCAAGCGGACCGTCAACATAATTCTCTTTAGTGATATTTACTCCGGTCAAGGGGAACATGGGCTGCTTATAATAATCATCCCTGGTATAGTAATAAGGTGTCATGTACCAGTGCTCATCTAATATCCTGGTCGGGTCGTTGCCCGCCGGATAGAAGTTCCACTCGGCAACCATGGCGTACAGAGGCCAGGGGACAAAACACTTTACTCCCCGACCGATAGCCGGCGAATCTTCAGTCAGGCTGAAGTCTTTGTTCGCGGGATCTTTCATAACAGGTTTATGCGCAACAACACCGAGGTCATAGCCGATTGATTTGACTTCTTCAAGCACCTGCCTGCACTCTTCGAAGGTGCGATGCCACTTTCCCGATGATTTGAATGAACCGTATTTAGCCGTGATATTATGAAAGACGTTGCCCGCAAACGCATTGGTCTCAAGAGCGTAGTTCTTTTCTATTTTCCCGGCGTCCCGTTCATTGCCGTCCTGGGGTGTTTTCGCAGGTTGGGTATGCCAGAACACCCAGTCGCTGATACTGTCCCAGATGTTTCCCATGAACTTGTTACGGCCAGCCTGGGGAGCCTGACGCCTGGAGCCTTTCACGAAATTGTAGGCCGTATTGTTGAAAAACATATTCTGGTAGCTAATGATCTCCTGGAACATGGTAGTGGCGCCGTGCATGCTTCGGATGTCATTGCTCAGTCCCCAGCCGATGTTGTTGAAATAGTAGTTCTTGAAGGCCCCGTCAAGATAATACGCCATTCCGAACCGTGCGCCGCCGGGCGTCGTTGCGGTTTTGTCCGACACCCAATGATCGTATCTGTACCCACCCGGGTTACCCGAGACATTGTTAAACACATACGCGCTGCCGCCCTGCCATGTCTCGATATTGCCGCAGTCGTCGCCCGTACGTATGGAATCTGTCACCTTGTTCTGATAGATCAGGATGCGGGTAAGCGGACAATCCCTGACGTTGCCGCTTATCTTTGCCCCGCGTACATTTATGCCGGCGTGCCAGGAACGTTCAACGACATTTCCTGCGACCTCCAGGGTTTGGGCGTTTTCAACGTTGATGGCATTCGACGCCCCCACCCGGGGAGAACGCAGCCCGGTCCTGTAGAGGTAATTTCGCAATATCTTCACGTCGAACAGATGGCCCGCGCGGTCCGGAAGGGTATCTCCCCACAGCAGTCCCTCTTCAATGCTTATGCCGCCGTGATCGGTATCCCGGAATTCACAGTCACGCACAACGATATTGTCGATACGATCGCCCGGGTTGACAGCTTTGAACAGCACACCATTGTTGATATGTTCGAACGTGCAGTTGGCAACCGTTATATCGTCAGCAGGCCCCCAGACCCTGATGCAGGCCGGATAGATGTGTTTCTTGAGCCTGAATTTCTGCGAATACAACCACGGGATATCTGTCAGGTCCCAGGACACATTCGCGAATCTGAATGTCAGGCCGCTTACAACAAGATGCTGCCGGGCCGTAAGGTCAACAAGAGTGGCCTCCTTCCCTACTTCAACCACCGCCGTGTTCGGGTTCCGTCCGTTCGGCAGGATAATATGAAGCCTTCCACCGCTTCCCTTCTTTTCAAACCAGTATTCGCCTTCGGGGTCGTCAAGGTATTGCGGCTTGTCTTCGAGGTAATACCTGTGGTCCCGGCTTATGATGCGTGATGTCGCGCCGCCCAGATAGCCTTCGAAACCGAGCGCATTCTTCTCGGCATCGAATCCCTGGACGTATGAAGGATAAGGAGTGCCGTCCACCCAACCGAACTCTGCCCATATAATCGCGCCCAAGTAGAGTTCTTTCGGGCCTGTGATATGCTTCGTATCCTTGGCCATGGCCAGGGTCTTCTCGCTGCCTTCGGCCTTCATGGTCAGATTAAAATACGGATGTCCCGGATTATCCCAGCACCACCACTCGCTTTTGACATCCTCCGGGTCAGACTCTTTCCAGTTCGGCATCCGCGCGAGAGGGATACGTGTTATCTTATCATTTTTTGAAGCGGACCTTCCCGATGGTTCCACAAGATATACGGTACGCGGCGCAAAATCGAGATCAATGTACCAGACTTTTTCGGCATCGGGAATATCCTTATTCTCCGCCCCTTTTTTCCATCCGCCTGTGATCCTGTACCCGCCGGAGATCACGGCTTGGCCCGTACCCCAGGCCGGATCGCTTGTCAGGCGTATCGGATTGCCCTTCTCGCCCGATTCAAGGGCATTCATTGTACCCCTGTAGTACACTCCACGCTTGAACACGTAAGTGTGAATTCCTTCGCACTGTTTCGCAATTCCCGAGGCCTGCGTATCCCACGGATGATGTTTCCACGCAGTATCCCTGGTCAAACCATTGTTTGAGTCATTGCCCTCTTCGTAATCAATATAGCGAACTGAATCCCCTTTTTCATACCTGAACGGCTGTGGCGACCACTCGATGTCACCTGTTGAAGAAATCTTTGCGTATGCTTTCTGCCAACTAAACTGGTCGGCTCTCGCCCATACACACCCGAAAACAAATAGAACAACGATTGCAGTATAAAGCCACGTCTTCATATTTTTCTGATCTCCAAAAACCCTTTGCATGCAGAGAAACTAACAAGAATTAACAGGATGTTTGATTTAAGCACCCGGGCGATTATAGCATCGCGGGGATAACGCTTCCAGGGAAAAGACGGCGGGGTATTCTTTGGATTTCCGTCGGCTTGTGATATAATACGAACCGGCCGTTCACCATATAAGTTTAGAGGGTAAACAAGATGAGAAATACCATGCAATACAGTTGGTTCACCGGCGTCGCTGTCATGATTCGCAATTCGACCTTGATCGCTCTTTGTCTTGGCCTGCTGCCGACCCTTTCCAAGCCCGCAGCAGCACAACGTCGGATGGAAAATCTTACCCGCGGGATTGTGGCCGTCAAGCAAGCCGCGGGCGTTTATGTCGGCTGGAGATTGTTCGGCACCGATCCCGAGACAGTCACCTTCAATCTCTACCGCATCACTGGCGGGGGAGAACCGGTTAAGGTCAATGAAGAGCCGGTTGCCGGAGCCACCAACTATATGGATAGCGGCGCCGATCTCAATCAGGCGCTTGCGTACTTTGTCCGGCCGGTATTGAACGGCAAAGAACTGACGCCTTCCAGGCCGGCACGCGCCTGGGATAATAATTACCTCGAAATCCCGATCCGGCCTGTCCCCGAATACCAGCCCGGCGATGCCTCAATCGCCGATCTGGATGGCGACGGAGAATATGAGATCGTGCTGCATCAAGTATCACACGGCCGAGACAACTCCTTTCCCGGCATCACCGGTGCGCCCGTATTCGACGCTTATGAGATGGATGGCACGCATCTTTGGCGCATTAACCTGGGCACCAACATCCGCGATGGCGAACACTACACCCAATTCATGGTCTATGACCTCGACGGCGACGGCAGGGCCGAGATGGCCTGCAAAACAGCCGACGGTACGACAGACGGTAAGGGACGGGTCATCGGGGACAAAGACAAGGACTGGCGCACCTATAAGGAAGGCGACCGGACTCACGGCCGAATCCTTGACGGCCCTGAGTATTTAACCATTTTCGACGGCCGGACCGGTGAGGCGTTGAAAACGGTGGATTATGTCCCGAATCGGTATCCGATTAACGGCTGGGGCGGTATCGGCGGAAACGGCGGAAACGACAGTTATGGGAACCGCTGCGACCGCTTTCTGGCCTGTGTCGCCTACCTGGATGGTGTGCAGCCGAGCCTGGTAATGTGCCGGGGCGTTTACGGCCGGATTGTTATGGCCGCATGGGACTGGCGCGATGCGAAGCTGGCCGGTCGCTGGGTCTTCGATTCGGGCATAAGTTATCCGCCCTTCGACGACGCCTCGCCCTATTCGGGTATGGGCGGCCACTCGCTGTCAGTGGCGGATGTGGACGGGGATGGAAAGGATGAGATTGTCTATCACGCGATGGTTGTGGACGACAACGGCAAAGGACTCTACTCCACCGGGTGGCGGCATGGCGACTCGATGCATATCAGCGATATGTATCCCGACCGTCCCGGCCTGGAGGTCTTCACCGTTCACGAGAACGAGGATGATACCGTGCGGTTCCGAAGCCCCGGCGCGGCGATGCGCGATGCACGCACAGGCTCAGCGATATGGAAACACAGTCCCGGCGTCGACGTCGGCGGGGGCGTAGCGGCCGACATCGACCCGCGTTATCGCGGCTACGAGGCATGGGGCGGCCCGGGCGGCCTGCGCGATTCGCAAGGTCACGAGATTGGTCCGAACCCGAGGTCCGGCGGTTTTGTGATTTGGTGGGACGGCGACTTGCTGCGCGAACTTGTTGCCGGTTCGAGCATCAACAAATGGAACTGGAAAACAGGAGCCGAAGAGAGGCTATTTGCCATCGAAGGCCGGGGCCCCAGACGCGGTCCGAACCTGATGGGTGATTTCCTGGGCGACTGGCGGGAAGAGATGCTAATGACCGCTCCCGACGGAAAATCTCTGCGACTCTACACCACAACTATCCCGACTGAGCACCGTATCTATACATTGATGCACGACCCGCAATACCGCCTGGCCATAGCATGGCAAAACGTGGTCTATAACAAGCCCCCACACCCGGGGTTCTTTCTTGGCGACGGAATGGCGCCACCGCCGCGTCCCAACATCTACCTTGTCGGCAAAGGCGAAGCAATCGCCGGCATCAGGCCAAACTAAGTATGACATTCGGACGCGATTTAGGCAAAATTAGCATCTGTGGTGACAAAATGGAGTCACGAATCTTAGAAGAATTTTGGCATTTCGCAACTCGCGAAAAGGGGGCCATTCGTCGGGTTGTAATCTATGAATTCCGCAAGGGCAGGCATGACCTGCTTAACCGGGGGTGGATTTTGACAGGAACAGGCGAAGGGTTGTAGATGAGTGGCATGCAGTCTATAATACCATCATGATTCATCGAATATTCGAGCCACATGAAGTTGCTGACCATTGCGGAGAACAATGAAAAGAGGATATATCGTCATAGGTGTCTTTTGCGTCGTTATCATCCTTTTAGGACTGTGGATTGTGTTCTCCTCATCCGAGGTCATGGTAGAGGGCACACAAATCGCCTGCGAGCCGAATATTTCCCCCGACTACTCTGGCTTAGTCATCCCATGCAACATCGCACCCTTGAATTTCAGAATCCTCGAAAAGGGACAGGCCTATCGCGTCAAGATTCATTCCGATAACGGCCCGGCGATAGAAATTGCCGGCAAAACAAGCCGAATCCGCATCCCTCTGAGAAGATGGCGAGCCATGCTTGACGCCAACAAAGGCCGTGAGCTTTTCGTGGACGTCTATCTCAGGAATGCGGAGAATAAATGGCTGCAATTTCAACGCATCGTCAACACCATAGCCGATGAAGATATCGGCCGGACACTCGTGTACCGGTTCATGAAACCCGTCTATAACGGGTGGAAGGACATGGGGATTTATCAGCGCGATCTGACCGATTTTGATGTGTCGCTGGTCATGCACGGGCGTTCCTTCGGCGAAGGGTGTCTCAACTGCCACAGCTTTGCAGGCAACACTTCAAATACCATGACAATCGGTCTGCGCAGTGCCACATATGGCAGCAGCACTCTACTGGCTCACAATGGCGATGTCCACAAGATCGGAGCAAAATGGGGTTACACGGCCTGGCATCCGAGCGGCCGACTCGCTGTGTACTCGATAAACAAGGTGCGTCAGTTCTTTCATGCCGGCGGCATGGAGGTCAGGGACGTTGTGGATCTCGACTCGGCGCTGCTCTGTTACTATCTTGACAGCAAGAAGGTAACATGCCCCGAGGACTTGGCCGACAAGAACCGGCTCGAAACCTATCCGACGTGGTCCCCGGACGGTCGGTATCTCTATTTTTGCAGCGGTCCGATTCTGTGGCGGGACCGAGACACTGTGCCTCCCGAGAACTACGACAAGCTCAAGTATGACCTTCGGCGCATAGCCTATGACGTCGAGACGGATACATGGGGCAAGGCTGAGACGGTGTTGTCCGCCGATGAAACGGGCCTGAGCATCCTGTTGCCGAGGATATCACCGGACGGCCGGTTTCTCCTGTTCTGCATGTGCCGGTACGGCTGCTTTCCAATATATCAGCCAAGCAGCGACCTTTACCTCATGGATCTGGCCACAGGTGACTATCGCAAGCTGGCTGGGAACAGCTTATATTCCGAATCGTGGCACAGTTGGTCGGGCAACAGCCGGTGGATAGCGTTCAGCAGTAAGCGCCAGGGAGGGACATTGACCAGGACATATATCAGCTATGTGGACAAGACGGGCCAGGTCCACAAGCCTTTTGTCCTGCCCCAAAAGGATCCGGAGTATTATGACTCGCTGATAGAAACGTTCAGTGTCCCCGAGTTGATCGAGGACAGCGTCAAGGTCAGCAGATCCCTGCTGGCCAGGGTCGCTCGCTCCGAACCTTCGGTGGCCGTGGACATTCCCATTACCGGAGCAACGCCTTTGGCCGGACCATCCGAGCCACGGCTGGAGCGTGAGTGACCATGCGGTCATAGGAGACGAAAACACATGCTGCACAGGATAAAACAGGTTCCGCACAATCTGATATTCTTCCTTGTCGGCATGCTCTACCTGTGGCTCGTTGTTGAGCCGCGTCTGATATATCAGTGTTTCGGCACCATTTTGCCTGATGCTCCCATGTTCCTTACCGGATGGCCCTTCCTGGAAAACTCGCTGGGCGTGCCCGGCGGATTCGTCATGTACGTATCCGGATTCCTCTCCCAGTGGTATTATTACTCATGGCTCGGTGCTGTGATCATTGTGCTGTCTGCTCTGTGTCTGTGCGAACTTTCCAGGCGCCACCTCGTAGCTGCAGGTTATGCCAGGGCAACAGTCTTGAGTTCTTTTCCGGCGATCCTGCTCTTTCTGCTGTATAGCCGCTATAAACATCCATTGTCCGCCTGCCTGGCCGTGTCTATGGGACTGCTATGTTCCCTTATTTTCGAAAGACTGCCTTCGCGCAGGTTGGTGATTCGTGCGGCGGTATATTGCCTTATGGCAGCGGTGCTCTTCTGGCTGGCCGGAGCGGGAGGACTGCTGATTTTCTCAGTCATGACTGTAATCTACGGCATCTTCATTCGCAGGGACTTCGGATTGCCGGTGCTGGCCCTGCCGGCAGGCTTCGGTATCATCTGGTGCCTCGCTCAGTACGTATTCTTCGTACCGCCCCAACAGACATTTTCTGTTTTGACGCCCCTTTCTCCGGCGGTGACCCGAGGCATGAATGCTTTTTCAACTGCGCTGATTATCATCCTGTACAGTTTCGTTCCTCTGAGCGCAATACTCTTGCTGCTGGGCAGGGAAGTGTTCGGAAGTATCGGGCAAAAGCAGAAGAAACGTTCCAGGCAGAGCAAGGAAAAGAAAACGCGTGCTACAGCCGAGCATAGGAAGCGGCTTGCGATCATCTTAAAGAAAACAGCAGTGGCGGCGATCCCTATTATACTGACGGCCGCAGGACTCTACTTCAGCTATGACCGGATGAGCAAGCCGTTCGTCCAGGCACATGACTATTCCCTCCAGAGGCAATGGGGCGAGATTCTCGAACTTAGCCGCAGTCTCCCCAGGGGCAAAAGCAACGTTTACTTCAATCATGATGTTATGCGGGCGTTGTATCATACCGGCAGACTGCCCTATGACATGTTCAACTTCCCGCAGACACCGCACGGACTTTTCCTCACGCACGAAGAGAAAGTATCCGACCTGACACAATTGAAATTATGTGACTTATTCATAGAGCTTGGCGGTGTTAACAGGGCCGAGAAACTGGCGTCGGAAATCCTGGCCGCAAAGAACCATTCCGGAATCGTCGTCGAGAAGCTGGCCTGGATCAATATTATCAAGGGACAGAACCGCACGGCCCGGATTTATCTCAACGCCCTGAAGAAAGACCCGATCTGTCGTGGGACTGCAGCAGCCTTGCTCGGCGCCCTGGACGGCGGCTTGTCGCCGGACCAGACGGCCTATGTCGAGAGCATCCGATCGCGCATGTATGAAGAGGGGTACCCGGGAACCGCAGACGAACCCGTTGAACAAATGCTGGCAGGATTGCTCGCCCACAATCGGCGCAATAGGATGGCGTTCGAATACCTAATGGCGTATTATTTGCTGACAGGCCGGGTTGACGAGATCACAGCCAACATGGAGCGGCTCAAGGAATTAGACTACCAGACTATCCCAACTCTCTATGAAGAGGCGATGCTTATCTACTTCGGAACTATGGGACAGAGAATCGACTTGAACAAGTTCAACATAAGGCGTCAGACCATTGACCGCTACCTGAAGTTTGTACAACTCAGAGCCGGCATGCGGCCCGACAATCGCCAGGCCGTGCTCAATCGTTTGATCTCCGAATTTGGCAGCAGCTACTTTTTCTATTCCACATTCGGGCGTGTCGGATTGCCGTGAGATTTTTGTGAACTGGATACCGGGCGTTGTTTGAGCAGGGCGAGCAGGCCGGATTACGGTATAGACACATCATTGTTGGGCTTGAAACGTCGGTGCCATTTGAGCGTCCACAATTCTTTCAGGTAAACTCGCTCTACGCGGCTGTCCACAAATCCAATGTTGGTTGCTTTCTTATGCCGGTCGACGCAGAAGCGCCCCATGAAGTATCCTTCGCCATGAGGATATCCGGGGTATCCGACCTCGCCGGTGACATCGTCGGGCACGGCATCCCCCTCGAATGGCCAGGAGCCAACCCACACGGAATCGCCCAACAGCGGAACATCGGCCCTGGTGTCCGAGTATTTCCTGAAGAAGTTCTCCGCCGGGAATGCCGGAGCGTAAATCGGGTCGTCAGGCAGCAGCCACAGATTCACCCCGTAACTGCCTTCTCCGCCCATGAAACGCCATGCAAAACGTGCCGAGCCGTAGAAAGAGTCCTCTGATCGGTCCTGGCGTTTAGTGCTCGGACAAAATGCCACTCTCATCATGCCCTCTATGTGCTCCTGCGGATTGTCTTTGTACGCCCTTTCACTTAGATATGGCGCCAATTGGTGGAACCAGTACTCGCCGGGCCGATGAGAAAACGGCATCGTCAGTTCATCGTGATCGAGCGTGTAAAGATTCATGGCCAGGCACAACTGCCGGAGATTACTTTGACAGGCCCTTGAACGCGCCTGCTCGCGTGCGTAGCCAAGTGCGGGCATCAGAATTGCCATCAGCAATGCTATGATGGCGATAACAACCAGGAGTTCTATCAGCGTAAATGCCCTCTGACTATCCATACCGCCACGACAGAAATTCATACGGGTCATCAGAGGATTGTACACTCTCCGGAGCAGAGAATCAACAGAAATGCCCCTTCCCCTCCACACACCCTCATGTATGATCCAAAGATTTCCCTTGACCGGTGGGCGGCTGGTTTGGTATATAGGAATTGGACTTGCAGGGTACAGCTAACATTGCCGAGGGCATGTACTTCACAAGTGAAGTTCTTATGTTGTAAGCCGTTGGTCGATTTATCAAGCCGGGAGGCAGCTTGAGACTCTTTGTAACATCCCGCACAGACACAATATTCTGTAATTGAGCCAAGATAAAGAACAATACTGGTAGCATCATTATTGGTTTTCCTTAATTGAAGGAGGATTCTTATGTGCAAGAAACTGATCTGTATGGGTTTTATTGCCCTGGCGGTGAGTCTAATGATGGCAAGTACGGCCAGAGCGGAACTGGTCGGCCTCTGGAAGTTCGACGAGGGGTCCGGCACGACAGCCTATGACTCCAGCGGCAATGGCAACGACGGTACCCTGATTGGCGGGGCCACGTGGGCCCAGGGCCGTTTCGGAGGCGGTGTTGAACTCGACGGTACCAGCGGTTACGTCTCGGTTCCCGATTTCCAGCTCACGACCGACACCATCACGTTTGTTACCTGGCTCAACGGCTGGAAGGCAGGCGATTGGGCGCCGCTCATATCATCCCGTGTCGTGGGTCAGTGTGAAATGATCTTCAGCGACGATGAGACCTTGCGCTACGTCTGGAACAATGATTCGGCAGCTACATGGGGCTGGACCGGCGGCCCGGTCATTCCCCAGGATACGTGGACCATGTTGGCCGTGACAATCGATCCGACCGGCGCTACTGCATACGTGTACACGGATGACGACGGTCTCACGCAGAGCACCAATGCGATCGCCCATACTCAGGAGACCGTTGGCGCCTTGCAGATTGGCTGGTCTTACGGCAACAGGTTCGTCCGCGGCATCATCGATGAGGCGGCGGTTTATGACCATGCTTTGACCGAAGACGAGATCATGACCTTAGCGAAAGGAGCCAAAGGACTGCCCCTTGCCCGGGGCCCCAATCCGGTTGACGGAGCTATGCTTGGCGATACGTGGGTGACTCTTAGCTGGCGGCCTGGGGATTTTGCCGTATCGCACGATGTATATCTCGGCGGCAATTTCGACGATGTAAACAACGGGACCGGCGATAGTTTCCAGGGTAACCAGAGTTCAACGATGTTTATCGCCGGCTTCCCCGGATTCGCCTACCCGGAGGGTCTTGTCCCGGGAACGACTTACTACTGGCGAATCGATGAGGTCAACGATGCCGAGCCGAACAGTCCGTGGAAAGGTAACATCTGGAGCTTCTCGATTCCGCCCAGGACTGCCTACAATCCCAATCCGGTTGACGGAGCCGAGTTTGTGGCCGCCGATGCGACCTTGAGCTGGACCCCTGGTTTCGGCGCCAAATTGCACACAGTTTACATTGGCACCGATTTTGACAGCGTGAGCAATGCCGCCGGAGGATTCCCGCAGGGTACTGCAACCTATAAACCAAGCGTTCTCGAAT
>JBDREF010000155.1:0-3652 GCA_043820045.1 Planctomycetota bacterium
TTGGTCAGCCAGCTCTCCTTTTCATAATCGATAAACTCGATCCCGGTTCGCGAGGTCAGCAGGTATTGATCCGTCGCCTTGGCCGGATAGCAGCGGTGATGGAACCAGTAGATGTCCACGTCCGGCGGAAACTCCTTCTTGACCTCGCCCGTGTGCGGGTCGAGCCCTTTAAAAATACCTGAGTCCTGGCTGACGGCGATGTCGCCCGAGAAAACCAGGCCGCCCACAACAAGCAAATCCTCCGGCGACTGGTGTCCGGAGCGTGGGTGATCGGCCGTCCAGAGTTTCTTGCCTGTTTCCGCCGAGACCGCCGTCATCGACCTGTCACCGCCGGCAAATATAACCACATCCTGCCACGCGACCAGGCGCGGCCCGAAGCAGGTCAGCATCAGTTCTCTGCGTCCTATGGGCTCTGATTGCCACACTTGCTCGCCGTTGAGTCTGTTAAGACAAATTAGTTTCTGTCCATCGTGGAAATACACGCGCTTCGCGTCGGCCGCAAGCGTCATCGGCGCGACGGGCGCGACGGCTTTCCACAGCGTCTCGCCCGTGTCCGCATCGACGGCACAGATTCGGCGGGGCCGCTCGTCCCATGCCCAGTCCCTGTTTGCATGATTCGAGTTGTCCCAGACATACGAGAATTCCTGGCGGTACTCGGGCCATTTGGACGGAGCATCGCCGGCCACCGCGAATATCACGCCGTCCGAGACTATCAGCTCTTCGGTATTGGCGGTGCCCTCGCAGGTCCGGACGGTCTCGCCCGTGGCTGCGTCCAGCACTGTCACCGGCGCATCCAGCGCAAGCGTCACATAGACTTTGTCACCCACCGCCACGAGACGGCGCGTCAGTTGGGTCGGTCCGCTCTTTAGCGGCCACTTGTGCGTGTTCCAGGAAGGGATCGGCTGTTTCCACAGCACCGTACCGTTGAACGCATCGCGGGCGATGAGAAGCCATTTAGCCGGCAATTGAATGGAGACCCTCGATCCCTCGTCCATAATGTAAAACACACGGCCGCCCGCCGAGACCAGCGCACTCATGCTTGCCATGTGGTCGTGGTGTCTTGACCATCGCGGGCTGCCGATCCACTGGTATCTACGCGGCGGGCCGACAATCTGGTCATGAGCTACGGGATTATTGCCTGGATCGTGCAGGTAATGAGTCCATTCGTCTATCTCTTTAGGCCGAGGCTTGAAGGTCTTTGTCCAGCCCCCGGGGCCAGGCCCGTCGCCTTTTTTGATACAGGCCACGCCGCCGGGAGCAAGAACGCGGAGTATCTCCTCGGTCGAAATTTCACCTACGTTTTCCGAGACGACAAGATTCACAAGGTTGTCGATATAGGGTAGGCTATTGCCGCTGAAGTTCTCGACCGAGACTGGGCCGTAGAGCCCGAGCGAGCGGATATGTTCGCGGGCTTGCTCGGCTTTACGCGGATCGGCGTCAAGGCCGTGCACCAGGAAATTCTTTGTTGCACCAAGCGCCGCTGTCAGCTCTCCGTCGCCGCAGCCGATATGGACGATGAGGCCGCCTTTGATGCCAGCGTCGTCCAGAATCTGCTTTGCCTGTTCTGTCGGCGACGCAGAAGCTCTCGGAGTATTGAGGCAAACCGTCAACACCAATGCCGGATAAAGTATCGCCTTGAGTCGGTTTGTTCTTGTCGGTGAGATCATAGTCGCAACTCCTCATTAATTTCGGATGCCAAATTGAAGTTTGCCTTTGCCGGCGTGCCGCGCGGTAAGGTCCACCTGGGGATGGCTGGCGCCACGTCCCATGCGTAGGACTTATTGTACCTGCGAAAGGGCGCCCGCGGCAACGGAATAATACTTGCACGAGTTTCTTTGTGCGTCTTTACTTGAGGAGAGCGGGTAGGTGCTGTGGCCTATTGGTCGGATTCGGATGCTTGTGATTCGGACTCGCTGCTCGGGGCATGAGAAGAGATGGCCGTAGCCAATGCGATTGCGACCCAGACGCCGGCGGCGATGACGAGCAGAGCGCCTATACAGACGAGAATTAGCAGCAATACTCTCATCGCTCCGACTCCTCGAAACATGGTGCGTTTTTCGAACCGCTGTTGCCCCCTGCCCAGTGTCCGACAATGTATGCCAGCAGTGCTGCGGCAAGGGCCGGAATGATAATACGTGATATTTCGGTTTCTCTCTCGACATCAAGCAGGAAATTGAACGTTACCCACAGCGTTATCGCGACAATCGAGCCGACGCCCATCGAGAGGATTCCCGCCAGCGGGCGAGGGCGCTTGATCCACAGGCCTATGATAAGGGCCGGCAGGATCGCCGGGGCCCAGATGGCATAGCAGATGAGCAGACCGTTTATGATGCTGTCCACGGCGGTTGCGGCGGCCGCGGCGGTCAATGCTATGACAATTGTGGCACAGCGACCGACGCTCAGTGCCGCCCGGTCCGACAGGCCTGCCTTGAGCGAAGTCGAAAGGTCGGCGAACGGCTTGGCAATATCCTGCGTGAACGCAACGGCGCCGGCGTTGAGCAGCGAATCGAGGCTCGACATTATGATCGACATCAGCACAACCAGCGAAAGGGCGTAACCGGCCGTCGGCATGGTCGATTTGAACAGGCCTAACAGGACAAAGTCCTCCATATTGCCCCCGAAGGCTTTCAGCGTCTCCGGACTAACGATGGTCCGTGCGATGATTCCCAGGGCAGCCATTAGAGTGAACCAGACCACGCTGAAACACCCCGCCAGAACAAAGCCGTTTCGTGAGATTTGCGTCGTTCTCGATGCCAGGGCCCGGTTGGCGTATGGCGGTATCAGTGTCTCGCCGAGTAGAAACGCCGCGAGCAACGCGACAATTTCGATAAGGGGCGTTGATCTTAGCCCTTCGCCGGTGGCTATCGAAGCCTGCTGAGCGAAAACGGCCGGCCCCCCATTGTAATGGGACCACAATATCCACAAGAAAATAAGCGGCAGCAGTACTGCGAATGCCGAGAATTGAAAGGCGTCGGTAATCACGCTGGCCCGCAGGCCCCCGAAAGTGGTGTAAAGTGCGGTTATGGCCACCACGAGAAAGACGCTCGACCAGTGCGGCAGGCCGAATGTGTCTCGCAGGACGTTGCCGCCGGCCTTGGCCATGACCGCGGCGAATCCGGCGCATAAGCCAACGGAAATCACTCCGGCCAGGACCTGGCACTTCTGATCGTACTTCTGGCCGATTGCATCGCCTAACGTGTGGCAGCCCTTGAGCCGCCGCAGACGCGGCGCTATGAAAAGACCGACTAAGATGTTCTGAATCGAGTAGGCCAGTCCCAGGCCGAGGAAAAGAAAGCCGCTCTTGAACCCCTTGCCCACGAAGCCGATCGAAAACGCCGGTCCGACGTAGGTGGCGGCCAAGCTGCCGAACACGAGTGCCAGAGGCAGGGTCCTTCCGGCGACAGAGAACTCCGCGAAATACCGGGCCTTCCGGGCGCGCAAAGCCACCCACGTGAACAGCGCCACGTAGGCCACAACAACAGCCGCCGGCAGGACCTTATCCACAGCTTCCAACCTTACTTGCGTGCTACTCTAGGCTCTCAGTATTCAAACTGGCTCTAACTGCAATTCCCGGACCGCATTCGCACTTTCGGCAGAAACGCCGTCTTCAGCGATCAAGGTCCGCAGGCTTATCCTGGAACGTCTCTTCCTC
>JBDREF010000156.1:0-2112 GCA_043820045.1 Planctomycetota bacterium
CAGTGCAGTTGGTCGATATGTCCTGCAGCTTGAAGCCAACGACGGCGAGTACACAGGCTCGGCCATGGTTACAATCGACGTCTATGCCGACGGCTGTGAAGCCGCAAAGTCCCTGCCCGATTTCGAGTTGATACCGGGCGATATCAACGAGGACTGCATAGTCGATGAGCTGGACCTGGCCATATTGGAAGCCCACTGGCTGGAGAGTAACGCATTAGAGTATTGAAGGGGATGCCATCCAGCGACAAGCCGTGACCAGACATGAGGGAGCATGCAACATGGGAACGAAATGTGGAACGTACCTTGCTGCTGAGATGATGATTTTGTCATCATTCTGCAGTATCTTGGCCGGTTCGGAAGTTTATGTTGTACTGGAGCGTGGCGATGTCAGGGCCGTGATAGTAAGCAACGAGCCGGTCAGTGATGAGGTGCTGCCGGGGCACCGCGGCGGGTATAGCGGCGTAGCGTCTCTTACTCACCGCTCACAAGATAAGAATCTGTTCGTTCCGTTGTATGCCGGCTTGAATTTCGAGCACATTCATGATGGTACGACTCAGCCCAGAGAGATACTCTTCGAGCCCCGACAAGCCCCGATGGCGACCAAGCAGGTGGATCAACATACGGTGGAACTCCACCAGCCGCCCACGCCGCATTGGCAACTCGAAAGCTGGTTGCGGTATCAGTTGCTTGAGGATGGCGCCATTGAGATGACGCTCGAATGCATCCCCCACGCTCGCACGTTCAAGAACGGCTATATTGGATTGTTCTTTGCCAGCTATATAGACCAACCGGAATCGATGGATATCCACTTCCTGGGGCGTCCTGCCGATGATGATGACGCGGCAAAGCAGTGGATACGAGGTGTGACACCTGCCCATGGAGAATTGTCGACTCATCCGGCGGTTGATGATACTCGCAATTTCGCCCACGATCCTGACTTCCCATTGACGTTGGTTTTCAACACGTCTAATTACCGCTACAGTGAGTGTTGGTACTACGGCGTAAGTCACGGAATGGCCCTTGTGCTTATGTTTCGGCCCGGCGACCGCGTTCGATTCAGTCAGTCTCCGTCGGGAGGCGGCAAGGGAAATCCGGCCTGGGACTTCCAGTGGTTCATACCCCAATACGAAGTTGGGAAGCGATACCGCTTTGTGATGCGAGCGATGTACCTGCCGTTCAAGTCGCGGGAGCAGATCATCCAGACCACCGCCGCCCACCGGGCCGCCCTGGAACAGAAATAGACGCAAGAAGGGATCGGGAGCTTTTAAGGAGAAAGAACGAATGTCAAGCAATCGACGCGAGTTTCTAAAGATGGCCGCGGCTGGGGTGGCTTCGGCGGCACTGCCGGGATATGCACGGGATACGAAGCGGGAAAGCAAGCCGGCGCAGACTTCTCTGCCGCGGTGGCGAGGGTTCAATCTGCTGGATATGTTCACAATGCGCAGCAAAGGCGATTTCCTGGAAGATGACTTCCGCTGGATGCGCGACTGGGGCTTTGACTTCGTTCGCTTGCCGATGTGCTACCGGCTGTGGATAGAAGATGGGGACGATTACAAAATCCATGAGCCGATGCTGGAGAAGCTCGACCGAGCCGTTGAACTCGGCGGTAAGTACGGCCTGCACGTAAGTCTGAACTTTCATCGCGGGCCCGGATACTCCGTTAATCGAGAATTCACAGAGCCGCACAATCTCTGGAAGGACAAGACCGCCCTCGATGCGTTCTGTTTCCACTGGCAGTTGATGGCCAAGCGGTACAAGGGCATTTCCAGGGACAAGCTCAGCTTCGATCTTATCAACGAGCCGCCATCCATCGGCGAGCAGATGAGCCGAGCCGACCACGAACGCGTGGTCCGCACGACAGTCGCGGCGATTCGAGAAATAAATCCCGACCGCATAGTCGTCGCCGATGGGATGAGTTATGGCAACGTGCCGGCGCCGGAATTGGCCGACCTTGGCATCGGCCAGAGCACACGGGCCTACCAGCCGATGTTCATCAGTCACTACGGGGCCTCGTGGGTAAACAGCGGCAGTTTCCCCGAGCCGGTCTGGCCCGGACACGGCTGGGACCGCAAGCGCATGGAGGAGCACTATCAGAAATGGGCCGACCTGGCC
>JBDREF010000157.1:0-3950 GCA_043820045.1 Planctomycetota bacterium
GATCAAGAGGACCAAACAGCCGGTGACGGTTGAACATATCCACTACAATGAAAACGGCGAACCATGCTACGTCGAAGTCCACGCTTATCCCATTTTCGACAGCCAGGGCAACGTCTCTCAGATAATAGAGCATACCATCGACATTTCCGAACGAAAGAAGGCCCAGGAGAGGATTCTGAAGGAAAGGCGGTTTTCCGGGAACCTGATAAACAGCAGCATCGACGGCATCTTCGCCTATGACACCGATTGCTGCTGCACGTTGTGGAACCCTGCAATGGAACGCATCACAGGAATCAGCAGGGAGCAGATACTCGGCAAATGCCTATTTGATATCGTTGGGTTCTTGAAAGATACGGGTGATGACAAGTTGCTGCTTGAAGCCCTGGCCGGCAGAGCAGTTGTCGCCAGAGACAGACTTTATACAATCCCGGAGACGGGAAGGCAGGGTTTCTTCGAGGGATATTACGGCCCCCTGCACGATACGCAAGGCCAAATCATGGGCGGCCTTGCCATCGTACGTGACATCACAGCAACCAAGCGAGCCGAGGAAGAAGTGCGCAATTCGAAACTCCTCTACCAGAATCTCGTTGAGACTTCTCACGACCTGGTCTTCCAATGCAGCCGCGAAGGAAAGTATGTCTTCCTTAACAAGGCATGGGAAAGCACCATCGGCTACCGGATTGACGAGATGCTCGGCAGAGACTTCTCTGATTTCAAGAGACCCGAGATCGCCGCACGAGACATGGAGGTATTCGCCAGACTGCTTGAGGGGCAGTCCGTTGTCGGATACGAAACAACCTATATCACCAGGTCCGGCGAGGAAAGACACCTTCTGTTCAACGAGGTGCCGAGACACGACGCTTCCGGAGAAGTCATCGGCACTCAGGGTACGGCCTTTGACATCACCGAACGCAAGCAGACCGAGCAGGCGCTGGAAAGCCTGAACGCGGAGTTGGCGACGGCGGTGGAAAGGCTCACTGCGGCCAACCGTGAACTCGGCGATTTTGCCCACATAACCGCCCATGACCTGAAGACACCGCTGCGAGGAATTGGAAGTCTGGCCGGGATCATAGGGGCCGAGTACAGAGACTGCCTTGACGACCAAGGCAGGCAACTGCTTGAGATGCTTGTCGGCAGGGCAAACCGAATGTACGAGCAGATAGACGGCATCCTGGCGTATTCCGAAATCGGGCGCCTGGACGAAAAGAAGGAACACGTCAATCTGAATGAGCTGGTAAAAGAGGTGATCACCACAATAGACCCGCCTGCGTATGTCGAAATATTCGTCGAAAGCGACTTACCATCCCTCGTGTGCAACAAGATTCGAATGGCACAGGTCTTTCAAAATCTGCTCGACAACGCCATCAAGTACATCGACAAGCCTGAGGGCCGGATATTAGTGGGCTGCGTGCAGGAAGACGGCTTCTGGAAGTTCAGTGTCACCGACAACGGCTGTGGGATCGAAGAGAGATACTTTGGGAAGATATTCCAGATATTCCAGACCCTCCGCAGACGCGATGAAGTCGAGAGCACAGGGATCGGCCTGTCGGTCGTCAAGAAAATCGTTGAGAAGTACAATGGCAAAGTCTGGGTAGAATCAAAGGCCGGGGAAGAGACGACGTTCTTCTTCACCCTGCCGATGCAGGAAATGGGGGTACAAAGTGAGGAATTCAAAGCCAATACTGCTGGTTGAAGACGACGAGGTGGACGCACTCACCACGCAAAACGCGCTTAGTGAACTCAACGTCGCTAACAAGCTCGTTCACAAATGCGACGGCAAAGAGGCATTGGAATACCTGATGGATGAAAGCAACGCCAAGCCGTGTATCATTCTTTTGGATTTAAACATGCCTCGAATGGACGGCTTCGAATTCCTGGCAATCGTAAAATCGCAAGACCGCCTGAAGAAAATTCCCATGATTATCCTCGCAGCTTCCGATGAAGACGAGAGCGTGACAAAGGCTTTCGAATCAGCCGCCGCCGGCTACATTCTCAAGACCGTCGATTATAGGCAGTTCGTCGAAAGGATGCGGACCGTTAACGACTACTGGACCTTGAGCAGACTGCCGAACAGCGACTGACCTGCTAATCTTTGCTCGCGGCAGCCGGGCTATTCGTTTGGCTCTTCTTCGGCCTTTTGCACTTCACCGGTCATAGGGACAAATCGGACCGGCATGACATTACTCCTGGTAAGCTTGCCGTCTTTGTCCTTGGTTATAAGCACCAGGTACTGAAATCCGTCGGAGCTTCCGTAAGGCAGTATCATTCTGCCGCCGGGCTTGAGCTGCTCGATAAACGGCTCGGGTACGCGGCCGGCGGCGGCCGTACCTATGATCGCATCAAATGGGGCCTGCTCCGGCCAGCCGAAATAACCGTCGCCGGCCTTGACGAATACATTGCGATAACCCAGCTCCTTGAGGCACTCCTCGGCGCTTTTTGCAAGCTCTTCGACAATCTCGATTGTATAAACCTCGCGGCAAATCTCCGAGCACACCGCCGCCTGGTAACCCGAGCCGGTGCCGATCTCCAGCACCTTCGAATCGCGCTTCAGTTGCAGAGCTTCGGTCATGAAAGCCACAATGTAGGGCTGGCTGATGGTCTGCTCGTAGCCGATAGGCAGCGGACGGTCGGAATACGCGTAGCGCTGCTGGGTCTCCGGGATGAAAGCATGCCGCGGCACAACTTGCATCGCCATCAGCACGTTAGGGTCATCAATCCCCCGGGCGTCGATCTGCCAGTCAACCATTCTCGCCCGATCCGCGACGCGCTCAATAAAGGCAGGGTGCTTGTGGGTACGACGCAGGAGCTTCTTATCGTTCGGCTCGTTCGGCTCGGTCGGCTTGTCCTCGGTCGGTTCGTTCGGCTCGGCAGCCGGCTTGTTCGGCTCAGGGACCGTCTTGTCAGGCTCGGCAGCAGCCGCTTGATTGGGGTCGGCCTTCTTATCCGGAGAAACCAAGACACCCCTCAGTCCCACCCTGTCCTTAAGGGCAAAAAAACCTGCAAGCGCGCCAAGCAGCACCAGGAAAAACAGAAGCACATAGACCCGCCGTCCGCTCGTCTCCGGATAGTCGTATTCTTCAAGCATCTGTCTTCCACCGAATCACGACTTTCTCTGTTCCTTTCTTCTCTGCCGCCGCCATCATCGTTTCCAGGCCCACTGATTGACGCACATCAAGCGTTCTTGTTCGCGGCTCTCGCCCACGAAAACCTCATTTCATAGTATCCGGCTGGGACTGCTTGTAAATAGCCGCACCGCAAGTGATGACGATTATGACACAAAGCCGGCCAAATCTCAATTTATTTTAGTTGACAGCCCCCAATAAATTCTCTAATTTGAGAACCCCTAATTCCTAAGGGGGGCATTTAGTCGTGTTTGAAGAAAGTTGGAAATAGACGATACTTAACCTGTACCGGTGTGACTGCCGGATTCTGGAGAAGTTCGGATGGTGTTCCTTGAGCGATTCTACAAAGTGCTGCTGCTGGCCCATCTGTTCGCCACGTTCGTTCTGGTGGGCTGCCTGACGCACAACCTGCTCATCGTGCTCAAATACGTCCGCGGCAAGTTCGGTCGGCAGAAACTCGAACTGTACTACGCCCGCGTGGCCTTTTGGTCGTATGTAATCGTCTATGTCGTGGGGGCGTTGATATATCCGGCGTACCGCGTTTATATCCGCGCCGACTATTTCGACCCGCAACTGCCGTGGGCGACGGGCCTGTTCGAGGTCAAAGAGCATTGGGGGGCAGTTGGGCTCGCTTTCTTCTTCGTATATTACTGGCTTCGGAAGAACTTCCAGCCGGACGTCGAGAAGGAAAAACTCTGGTTCTATGTGCCGCTCTGTGTGCTGCTGAACGTGATAGTCTGGTACAAAGTCGTCGTGGGCTGCTATCTGTCGCTGCTTAGGGGGTCATGGTAATGAAAAAATCGGATATTACATATATGGTCGGCTGTG
>JBDREF010000158.1:0-23977 GCA_043820045.1 Planctomycetota bacterium
AGTATCTCCACGCTCGGGTTCAGAGGCGAGGCGCTGGCGAGTATCGCCTCGATCGCCCAGGTCAGGGCAATAAGCAGGACGCGGGGCTCCGCCGGGGCAAGCTGCATTGAAATTGACTGCGGCAGCAAGAGCAATGTCAGCCCGGGCAGCGGAGACTTCGGTACGACAATTCAAATCAGAGATATTTTCTACAAACTGCCAGCCCGGCGCAAGTTCCTCAGGACCGCCAATACCGAGATGGGCCACATCACCGAGCAGTTCACGCGCATTGCACTGGCAAACGAAAACCTGGATTTGACACTCATACACAACGGCAGAGAGCTTTACCGGCTGGCGAGCAAACAAAGTCTCTGCCAGCGAATAGCCGAGTTGTTTCCTTCGCTCTCCATCACGACCTCGAAAGACCTGATCGAAGCCAGAAGCAGTGAGAAAGGTCTGAACATTCTCGCCCTGTTAGGCACTCCAGCCATCTCAAGAACAAACAACAGGTTTCAATATGTGTTCCTGAACGGCCGGTTCATCCGCGACAAATTCGTCTCACATGCAATCAAAGAGGCGTATCGCGGGCTCCTGGAGCCTAACAGGTTCCCCGTTGTCTTTCTGTTTATTCGAATGCCGTATGAAGATTATGACGTGAACGTGCATCCGACGAAAATCGAGGTGCGATTCTATAACGCCAACCTGGTTCATTCGCAGATTCTCGGTGCGATGCGCGAAAAGCTTTTGGGGACGGATCTTGAGATGCAGGCGAAATTGCCCGCGATCCCGCAGGCCGTAAGTGCTCGGCCGCGCCCGGCTTCAATGCGAGACGAGAGGATAGCCGATGCAATGGCCGAGTTCTTCAAGAAGCACCGGCCGGTTCATACACAGCAACAAATCAGATTTCATCCGTCCCCTGCGGCAAGAGCGCACGACGTCTCGCCAAGCCCGCCGCCGCAATACGACAGCCGATTTCTCCAGATACACAACAGTTTCATCGTCGCGCAGACCGATGCCGGATTCGTTATTATCGACCAGCACGCGCTTCACGAACGCATAATGTACGAAGATCTGTGCAGACGCGTGAGGACAAGCAAGCTCCAGTCGCAGAAACTACTGATACCGGAGAGTTTCGAGATTAGCCCCGCCGGGACCGATACGCTGAAAGCCAATGCTGAACTGGTAGAAAAACTGGGAATTGAACTCGTCCCGTTCGGTCCCGCAACCATGGCAATCCAGGCGTTTCCCACGCTGCTGTCGAACGTTGAGCCGGTCGATTTCGTCCGGGACCTGGTGGACATACTCGAGCACAAGGACCCGGGCCTGGAGCCGGAGAGACTGCTTGAAGAGGTTCTGGATATGGCCGCGTGCAAAGCTGCAATCAAGGCAGGCCAGAAACTCTCAGACAGCGAGATCGAACAATTGCTTGCCGACAGGCAGGCCGCCGAGTCAGTAAGCCGCTGCCCGCACGGCAGACCGACCGCAATAAAGTTTACGATAGGCGATTTGGAGAAGCAGTTCAAGAGGACATGATGAACCGCTGGTGTTGGCTATTTCTGGGTATCTCGTGTTGGATGGCTACGGGTTTTGCCGTATTCGGTTCCCGGCAGGATCTGGACCGGAGCAATCCCCCCCCGCCGACCCAGGCAAAGAGAATCGTCTCCATGGCGCCGAGTCTGACGGAAATCCTCTTTGCGCTTGGGCTGGATGACAAAATCGTCGGCGTTACCGTTTTCAGCGATTATCCGCCGG
This sequence comes from Planctomycetota bacterium, assembly GCA_043820045.1. GTDB lineage: Bacteria > Planctomycetota > Phycisphaerae > Sedimentisphaerales > Anaerobacaceae > JBDREF01. Next base: position 1,732 of record JBDREF010000158.1, read on the forward strand.
CCGCCCTGGTAAAACCGAAGGTGGGAAGCTTCTGGCAACCAAACATCGAAGCGGTGGTGGCGGCCAGACCGGACCTGGTAGTTACACTGCGAATTGAGCAGCAAAGGAGCCTTGCCGAGCGTTTGCATCGAATCGGCTACAACAGCCTTGTAGTGGATATTGAGAAGGTTAACGACCTTTTCGCGGCAATCGAGACAATCGGGGCGGCGACCGACAGACAGCCCCAGGCAAATGAATTGGTTAGCAACCTCAAGGATAAGCTGGAGACGCTGTCAAGCATGGTCGGGGCCGAGCAAAAAATCAGAGTCCTCTGGGTTGTCCAGCGAGAGCCTTTGCGGGTGGCCGGCAGAGACACGTTCATCAACGAAATGATTGAGCTGGCCGGCGGAGAGAATGCAATTGGGGCAACGGTGCATAAGTACCCCCCCATTGGCGCCGAGCAGGTAATCGCCTGCAGGCCCGACGTCATAATTGAGCCGACAATGACCCACAGCAATCTGGACAGCCAGAAAGAAACCGCCGTCCGGTATTGGAGCAGGTTTAAGAACGTGCCCGCCGTTGCGAATGGGCAAATTTACGTCGTACGCTCCGATTCCGTCTCACGGCTTGGGCCGCGACTGTATGAGGGCACGGAAATAATTGCCAGGTGCTTGAGGCCCCACCTGTTCGAGAACTGAAAGAATGAAGCAACTATTGACGCCCAGAAAACTTATCGTCAGAACCGCATTGGCGCTGGTCGCGCTTGCGGCGGTCATGTTCGTATGCTCCACGATCGGCAGCGAAAAGGTCTCATTGAAGGCGGTATTCTCCGGGCCGGCCACGGAAGCGACGGCCAATCCCGACTATGAGATATTCGTGAAGGTCAGGTTGCCCCGGATTGTCCTGGCGTCTCTCGTCGGTGCGGCGCTGGCATGTTCGGGAGTCGTCTTCCAAGCTCTCTTGCGCAATCCCCTGGCAGACCCGTATATATTAGGCATATCCAGCGGCGCGGGCCTGGGGGCGATTATCGCGGTAATCAGCGGCCTGAACTGGACTCTGTGGGGCCGGTCCCCGATAGCCGTTTTCGCTTTTGCAGGAGCGTTGGGAACAGTCTGGCTGGTGTGGTTCATCGGCCGGCTTACGGGCAAGTTCCACATAACAGGCCTTCTTCTTGCAGGGGTGGTGGTTAACGCCTTCTTCTCGGCTGTTATCATGTTCCTGACATCGATAGCAAGGGCCCAGCAGGTTCATGCGACAATATTCTGGCTCATGGGCAACATGATCGAGGAGGATACACTCGTGCTGTGGGTTGGAGCCGGATGTGTTGTCGCAGGCATATTGGCACTGTATTACATAAGCCCGCAGTTGAACGCTCTAAGCTTCGGCGCCGACGATGCCCGGAGCATGGGCGTGAACATCACCAGGACAAGGACAATTGCCTTTGCAGTAGCGGCGGCAATAACCGCCATTGCAGTAAGCTTGAGCGGGCTTATAGGATTTGTAGGACTTGTTGTCCCCCACGCCGTCAGGCTCGTATTCGGCCCGGATCATCGTCAGTTGCTGCCGTTAAGTGCCGTCACGGGGGCGATATTCCTGGTAATCGCCGACACGCTGGCCCGTACCGTTATTGCCCCTGCACAACTTCCCGTTGGTGTGGTAACGGCCATTGTGGGAGGGCCGTTTTTCCTGGTTTTGCTGGTCAAGTACAGTAGAAAAGTCGGTTGGCTGAGATGAGCGGTATTGTAGAAGTTAATGGTTTGAGTTTCGGCTACTCATCGAGAAACGCGGTTCTGAAGGACCTCAGCTTCGAAGTGGCGCCGGGGACATTCCTGGCCATAGCCGGTCCGAACGGGGCCGGAAAAAGCACACTTCTGAACCTTATGTGCAAGGCACTGAGGCCCAAATCCGGCACGATAAAGATTGATTCGGCACCGATAGAATCCTACGACAACCAGAGCCTTGCGTCAAAGATAGCGGTTGTGAGGCAGGAATTCGTGCCGGCATTCGGTTTTTCGGTGGCCGAGACGGTTTTGATGGCCAGGACACCCTACTACGGCCGGATGGGGTTCGAGAGCCAGGCTGACAGGCAGATCGTTGATGATGCGCTAGAGGTAACAGATACCGCCCGCTTCGCTTTAAGACTGCTCACGAGTCTGAGCAGCGGCGAGAGACAGCGGGTTTTCATTGCGAGAGCACTTGCCCAGAACAGCCCCATTCTGCTCCTGGATGAACCGACGAACTTTCTGGATCTGAAACATCAGGTTGGTATATACGACCTGCTCAAGGCAGCGCAACTGGAAAAGGGTAAAACAATCATTGCCGTAACACACGATATCAACCTGGCAATTCAATATTGCGACGAGGTACTGCTTCTCGGCGCTGATTTCAGCTACAACACAGGCAAAACCGAGGCGGTTCTCCTGCCGGAGCAGATCAAGAAAGCGTTCGATGTGGACGTTCTTGCGGGCACAGCCGGGCAGGAAAAATTCTTCATCCCCCTGGGCAAACTTGGTAAGCACGCCGGCCGGACCGCCCGAAAGCCGGACGCGACGCAGTAGTAACATCTTATCCCAAAAGCAGTTAGGCACACTTTGATTATTTGGCTTGAACAATTCCACCTCGTTGTCTATATTTGTCAGTTTTGAATTGAGATATGCCATGAAACGTGAACTTTGACTATACGGAACATACCCCAAAATGTTACAATAGTATTTTACTCGAAAGTCCAAAGAAGGCTTTGGCAGTAAGAAAGGTAAACCAGGAAGTGGCACAAAAACGCAAGAAAGCCTCCAGAAAGCAAGTAAGTTCAACTCGGACCAAGAAGCACGGTCTGACCACGGCGGAAAGAGAGAAATTCAAAAAAATACTACTGGAAAAACGTAGGGAAATCCTGATAAATGTGACTGAGTTTGAAGACGAAGCTCTGAAGAAGTCCCGGCTGGATGCCACCGGAGACTTGTCAAGTATGCCGATCCACATGGCCGACCTGGGAACTGATAACTACGAGCAGGAATTCGCTTTGGGACTGATGGACAGCGAAAGGAAACTGCTCAGAAAGATTGATGAAGCGCTGGAACGCATCGACCAGAAGACCTACGGCGTTTGCAGAGGTACCGGCAAGCCGATACCAATGGCTCGGCTTGCAGCTCAGCCCTGGGCCTCTTACTGCGTCGAATACGCCCGAATGCTCGAACAGGGCATCGCAGAAGAAGCGGAAGAAGAGTAGGCGTCAGTATGAAACACAGGTGTCCGGTCTGTCACAAGACCGTCGAAGTTCCAACTCAGGGGCAATCCAAAGACTTGGGGTTCTTTCCGTTCTGTTCGCAGCGATGTAAGCTGATCGATTTGGGGGCATGGCTGGACGGTGAACATGGGATAGCCATCGCGCCGGATTCAGAGGGATTCGACGAACCGTCCGACACTACCATTCCCCCGGCCGGCAACCCCTGAAGAGTGGTTTTCACGGCACAAAATCCTGTAGAATTTGTTGCATTCGACCGATAATACCTTATATATATCTGCGTACGCTTTTTTGCTGAACCAACGGCAACTGTAACCTCATTGAAAGGACGCAAGAATGGTCAGCGGCACGGAATCTTCCCGACTATTTGACGACCTTCTCTTTCCTAAGATATTCCAGTCTTTCCGGATAGCCATTCAACCGACCAAACTGATAATCGCTTTCATGGCCGTAGCCGTCGTATGTCTGGCCGGCTGGATCATGGACTTCAGCAAGACCGTTGTCACCGACAAAGCAGGCAAAATCACGGAGTTGAGCGCATACATGAGCCGTGGCGACAATCCCGACGCGGCAGTGAAATCACACATCGCCAAATTCAAGGAAAAAGGCGGCAGCGCGGGGGTATTCTCCACCCTCTGGCATTTTGGCTCAGCCAGATTCCATGCGGCACTCAAAGGGCTGTTTGACCTTAACTTCAAGGGTGTAAAAGAGAATATTACTGACTATTTCAAAGCAGTTGGCTGGGCGATGAAATACCACTACATTTATTGTCTCATCTTTGTGGTGATAAAGCTTGCAGCCATTTCCATCGCCGGCGGCGCCATTTGCCGGATTGCAGCGCTGCAATTCGCCCAGGGCGAGAAACCAGGCCTGACCGAATCGCTGCACTTCAGCACAAAGCGGTTCAGCAGTTTGTTCACCGCGCCTTTAGCGCCGGTTGGCATAATCGTTTTTATCGGCGCGTTCATATTCCTTTTGGGGCTGGTCGGCAATATTCCATGGGCAGGCGAGCTAATAATAGCCATCGGCATGCCTTTGGCCCTGACCGCCGGAGCCCTGATAGCGGTCATCCTGATAGGAGCTTTAGCCGGCTTCAACCTTATGTTCCCCGCCGTAGCCTATGACGGATCAGACTGCTTTGACGCAATAAGTCGCTCTTTCAGTTATGTGTATGCAAGACCGTGGCGGATGGTTTTTTACACGGCAATAGCTGCGGCTTACGGCGCAGTCTGCTACGCATTTGTCCGACTTTTTGCCTTTTTACTGCTCTGGATCACCCATTGCTCTTTGCAGTTGGGTCTCTGGGTTGACAGCAGCACGAAGGGAGTTGGCAAACTTGAGGCGATTTGGCCTCAGCCCAAACTTTGGGATTTTTCTGTTTCCTCATCTCCTTCCGGATTGGCAGCCGCTAACTGGACGGAATCTTTAGCAGCCTTTCTCATCTACTTGTCCTTGTTGGTTGTCGTCGGATTGGTAGTCTCCTTCATCATCAGCTTTTACTTTTCTGCCAATACCATTATCTATTCGCTCATGCGCAACAAAGTTGACAATACCGCGTTCGGAGACATCTGCACGCATTTCGACGAGGACGAGTCCGTGCCGAATCCGGACCTGCCCAGTTCTCCGGAAGGGCAATCGCCGTCAGAATCCGAAGAGCAGGCCGAGCCAGAAGAGTCCGAAGAGGAGACGGACTCGCCGTCTTAGCAACCGCAATAGAAGGGACTTTCAACGCGAAATATGCCTTGGTATGCGGGACAAATAGAAATTGTCGTGCCGAGAGAATATGCCTGAGACAAGCACAAATACACCGTCGAGTGATAAGAGTCAAAACCTTCCAGAACCCGCAAATCTCCCCCCTGCCGTGCTGCTTCGTTTCCGAAGACCTCTGATCGTACTGGCCCACATAACTGCTTTTGCCGCGTCGTTGATGCTCTCTTTCCTCGTAGTGCAGAATATGCAATTCAGAACAGAGTGGCTTGAACTGTATCCCGCCATGCTGCTGTTTTTCCTGATGGTCAAGCTGCCTGTTTTCGGCCTTTTCAAACAGTATCGCGGCTGGTGGCGATACGTGGGGATTTCCGACCTTCTCGGTATATTCGGGGCCTCACTTCTCAGCACTTTTGTCGTGGTAGTTCTGTGGTTCACAATAGGCAACATCTCTGCCGTACGCACATATTTACCGGCTGGCCTGGAGAGACCCGCTGAAGGCGTGTGCGTAGCGGATATGTTCGCCACAATCTTCATGATGGGCGGATTGCGGATGGTTGTACGGCTGTATTACGAGGAGTTTCGCACTGCCGAAGCCGGCAGGTTAAAGCGATTTCTCATCGTCGGAGCAGGCAACGCAGGCGAAGCCTTGCTGCGGGAAATCCTTCGCATGCCCGTGGCCCAATATGATGTCGTCGGCCTTATCGACGACGACCCTGTCAAGCACGGCACTCGTATCCATGGAATACCGGTTCTCGGCGCCGTCGAGCAACTGCCGGCTGTCTGCGAAGACCGCAACATCGAGGAAATTGCCATCGCAATGCCCTCGGCGAGTCCCAGGCAGCTCCGACGGGTAATTCAGGTGTGCGAGGGCACCAAGCTGCGGTTTCGCACCGTGCCGTCAATCACGGATATCGCCTCCGGCAAGCTGCGAGTTTCCCAGATTCGAGATGTCGATATTAACGATTTGCTGGGCAGGGAGAGTGTGCAGCTCGATCTGGATCTCATAGAGGCTTTTGCAAAGGATAAGACAATTCTGGTCACCGGCGCCGGAGGCTCTATAGGTTCGGAGATGTGCCGTCAATTGTGCAACTTCAAGCCCGGCCGGCTCTTGCTTGTCGAGCAGGCCGAGAATCCGCTGTTCTACATAGAACGCCAGTTGCGCAGGCGATTCCCAAACGTCAGCATCGAAGGACTGATATGCAACATCACTGACGAAAGCCGTGTTCATGAGATTTTCGACGCATATAAACCGCAAGTCGTCATCCACGCCGCCGCCCACAAGCATGTCCCGCTGATGGAACTCAATGCCGGCGAAGCGATAAAGAACAATATCGCAGGTACGCGAATCGTAGCCGATGCCGCGGACAAGCACAGCGCTGCCAACTTCGTGATGATCAGCACCGACAAGGCCGTCAATCCGACGAGCATAATGGGCTCATCCAAGCGAATCGCCGAGATGTACATTCAGGACCTGAGCAAGACCAGTAAGACGCACTTCGTAACCGTTCGGTTCGGCAACGTGCTCGACTCCGAGGGCTCGGTCGTGCCCATCTTCAAGAAGCAAATAGAAGAAGGCGGGCCCGTGACTGTTACGCATCCTGAAATGAAGCGGTATTTCATGACCATACCGGAGGCGAGCCAACTCGTGTTGCAGGCTGCTACGATGGGAAAAGGCGGCGAAATCTTCGTCCTCGACATGGGCGAACCGGTCAAAATCGTGGACCTCGCCAAAGAGCTTATCACGCTGAGCGGCTTCAAACCGGGAGAAGACATCGAAATAGCCTTCACAGGCCCAAGACCGGGCGAAAAGCTATTCGAGGAACTCTCGATAGAAGGCGAAGATATGCAGCGCACGAGGCACCCCAAAATCAGTATATGGAAGAATATCCCGATCGACCGCGACCGGCTTCGCTCAGGAATAGACGAACTGCTGAATATCGGGAAAACACACCACGAAATAAGCCGGAAAATCAAAGAACTGGTTCCGGAATACGCAGGCCGAAATGCCAACAGTTGAGTTACCCGGATTCAAGCAGGGATGGCCAGTGGCCCTCGTTTTTTTCGGACTTTTGACTTGACAAGATGCCGGCTGATGTAGTATAAATTACCAAGTGAAGCTTTGTCTTTGTGGCTGTTTTGCATGTGGAATTCTTCTATTTCCTTAGTGAGAGGGACAAGGTTATGTATAGAAACGCTCTGCTTCCTGCCGAAAATGCTGTCTCTCAATCAACGTGCTTCATGGAACACGCTCCAAACCCGTACGACATTGTCACGTCTATGCGTCATAGACGGTTCAGGTTATGATTGTCATAAATCACTTTTTTGAAGGAATTACGCAAATCGAGTGCTGGAAGGAGGATTATTATGTGTAGAAAATTGGTCTGTTTACTTTCTCTTATTGCGGCGCTAATCGTGGTGAATAGCGCATCCGCCGATTTGGTGGGCTACTGGAAGTTCGATGAGGGCTCCGGGACCGTAGCGACTGATTCCAGCGCCTATGGGAACGATGGTACCCTGGGCGGAAATGCCAAATGGGTCACAGGCTATATGGGTACCGCCCTGGATTTCAACGGTAGCGGAGACTTCGTGGAGATTCCTCATGATCCCAGCCTCTCAATCACCGATGAAATTACGATTGCCGCATGGACCTATATGCGCGCAAATGCCAGTGGAGAAATGGCAATTGTCAGCAAAGGAGGATGGGCGGCTAACGACCTGCCCTACGAACTAACGGAAACTCCCGGGGACGTTATATTCTGGCAGTTTTACGATGACGGAGGCAGAGACACATGCTCTCCTGACTCGCCGCCGGTGGCAGAGTGGCACCATATTGCAGCAACCTACGACGGAACCATCTTCAAGTGCTACATCGACGGAGAACTGGCCGAAGAGTGGGCATATACAGGAAAGATGCCGCAGAATACGGCCTCAGTTACCATCGGCAGAAGAAGCAGAGGTGGAACCTTCTTCAACGGCATGATAGACGAAGTTATGATCTACAACCAGGCCCTCGCCGAAGACGATATCCCGAACATAATGGCCGGTGTGGGCGACTTCGGAGCAGCTCGGAGTCCCGATCCTGCAGACGGTGCACTGCACGAGGACACATGGGTAACCCTCAGTTGGCGACCGGGAGATTTCGCGGTTTCGCATGATGTGTACCTGGGAGACAGTTTTGACGATGTGAACGATGCTGCACACGAGAGCGAGGCGTTCCGGGGCAATCAGATTCCTACGTTTTTCGTCGCCGGCTTTCCCGGATTTCCCTATCCAGACGGCCTCGTTCCCGGCACCACCTACTACTGGCGAATCGACGAGGTTAATGACGCCGAACCCAACAGCCCTTGGAAGGGAGATGTCTGGAGCTTCTCGATTCCGCCCAGGATTGCTTATAATCCGGACCCGGCAGATGGCGCAGAGTTCGTGGCCACTGATGCAAAGCTTAGCTGGACGGCGGGTTTCGGCGCCAAATTGCACACTGTTTACTTTGGCGACAGTTTCGACGACGCAAGCAACGCCGTCGGAGGACCACCGCAGGGTCCCGCAACCTACAACCCAGGCCCTCTCCAGGAGGAGAAGGTTTATTATTGGCGAGTTGATGAATTTGACGCAGTCACAACGCACAAGGGCGATGTGTGGGGATTCTCGACACCCGGTGCTGCCGGCAATCCACAGCCGGCCAACGGTGGAGTGGGTGTGCAGATGAATGCGAAACTAACCTGGACTGCGGCAACTACCGCCGTATCGCATGATGTGTACTTCGGCACTGATAAAGACGCCGTGAGAAATGCCACGACAGCTTCGCCGGAGTACAAAGGCAACAAGGCGCTTGGTGCTCAGAGCTACGATCCAGGGAAACTCGCCTGGCACAGCGATTACTACTGGCGCGTTGATGCAGTTTACAACTCCGGTCCGGTCAAGGGCCTTGTCTGGGACTTTAAGACCGCCGATTTCATCGCGGTGGACGATTTCGAGTCCTACAATGACATCGACCCGCCCGACCCGACGAGCAACAGAATATTCGAGGCGTGGATTGACGGCTTTGGAACCACGACAAATGGAGCCCTCGTCGGCAACGAAATGCCTCCTTATGCCGAGCAGACGGTTGTTCACGGCGGCGCTCAATCGATGCCGTATTTCTACGACAACAACCTGAAAACATCGGAGGCGACGCTGACGCTGGTTTACCCGCGTGACTGGACCGAGGAAGGCGTTACGGAGCTGTCAGTGTGGTTCCGCGGCAGTCCGGCTAATTCCGCCGAGAGGATGTTTGTTGCCCTCAACGGCACGGCGGTTGTCTATCATGATAATCCCGCCGCGACCCAGATACCCGGATGGACGCGGTGGGTTATCGACCTGCAGGCGTTCGCCGACCAGGGCGCGGCTCTTACCAATGTCAACACGATAACCATTGGCCTTGGCACCAAGAATGGTCCGGCCGCCGGCGGCTCGGGCAAGATGTTCTTCGACGACATCCGGCTGGGCAGGTAAACTCCGCAGGAACCGGCTGAGCAGCGAGTAATCGTATGCTTAAACAACGGATATGAAACAGTCAGGGGCCTGTGTCGAACCATACGGCACAGGCCCCGCTCGTACTTCATTCAGCTATCCGACATCACGGCAGAATTGCCTCCGACACACAACTAAATGCACCGTCACTGTGGAATTGAATTGACCAAAAACGCCCAATCTGCGATTATGGTCGCTTGTTTGGCCTCATTTTAGCCTTGCAAACAAAAGGAACTTTTTGGGGCCATGTTGGTCTAATTCAGGAGAAAAGCTGTGACGGAAGCAGCGGATATTGATATCCCGCGCCAACAAGTTACCGGCGGACATATGAGCATTGGCGATGCCGCATTGGTCGAACAGTTTCGACGCGGCGATCCCGCGGCCATGGAACGGCTCGTTCTCAGGTACCAGAACCGCATCTACAACGTTATACTGAAAATATGTGCAAATCCTGAAGATGCCGCGGAACTTACACAGGAAACTTTTGTCAAAATAATAGAGAATATCGGTAAATTCGAGGGCAGAAGCAGTTTTTATACGTGGGCGTTCAGGATTGCCGTCAATCTGACCCTGAACTATTGCCAAAGAAACGCAAGGTTGGCGGTCAGGTCTCTGGACGCCGAGGAAGAACATGCCCAGAGCCAGGGACGGCATGTGCTGAAGGATTTTCTGAGCGATGAGACTTCGCCCGATGCGGCGACTGTGGCTCAGAACAAAGAGCTGTTCGAAATAGCTGTCAGGGCGTTAATGAAATTGGACGACGCCCAAAGAGTTGTGGTCATATTGCGGGATATAGAAGGTATGAGTTACGCCCGAATTGCGGAAGTGCTGAATATCGAGTTGGGCACGGTCAGAAGCCGGCTGAGCCGGGCAAGAAACAAGCTGAGAGAGATTTTGGAGACCATTTCGGAATGATAGAGAATTCGAATACAGACGAATATGCTTCCGACATGCATATTGACGAATTGCTCAATGGCTTCATTGATGGCGAGCTAACGCCCAGGCAGCAAACCGAAGTTGAGCGGCTGGTTGCCCACGATATCAAGATCGCCCGGCAACTGCAACGGCTTCAGAAATGCAAGGCTCTGGTGAGTTCTATGCCCCACGCCGAAGCTCCGGCACAGGTACTGCATGGTATAAGAAGCTCGCTGGCCAGGATAGCGCCATTGCATGAGGAGGGGCCGGTTTATGACGAACGTGCCGGGAGGATACAGCTATTGGCTCGCAGGCTATTGTCTGCCGCCGCCATGATAGGCCTGATGGGCGTTCTGGCCGCAGTGATTTATGCGATTATCGTTCCTCAGGCGACCCCGGAAACGCCAGTCGCCATCGGGACAGGGCAACCTGAGAACAGAATCGACTTGACGGAACCGAGCCCCGCAGCAGCCGGCCCGGCATTTTGTGGAAGGCTTGAATTAAAGACAAGCAGCTTCGCCGCGGTGGATGCATTCGTCAACAGGGCCATCGAGGAGAACGAGCTTTCAGATTCCGCCAGTCCTATCAAACAGCGGGATAAGGGGATTTATTATATCAGTTGCAGCAGGCAGGGCCTGGACTCCCTTCTGGCCGATCTCGACGACATATGGTCCAAGCTCGATTCGGCCACGTTGCTGGTTGATAGCGAGGTATTCGGCAAACCTGTGGTGGTTGACGCCGTAACTCCCGAACAGATAGCTGAAATCGTCCATCAGGACAATCCCGAAAAGCGTATCGACGCGGCAAAGAGTTTTGCAGTCCTGAACAATATGGCCGAGCAACTGCCGGGCAGAGGGATTTTGGCTGCTATAGAGGGCCAGAACAACAGCTTGATGACGATACCAAAACCCGTTTTGACCGGCAATTCGAAACGCATCAGGAAACCGGCGGGCCAGGCTGAAGATGGCCGACTCGTCCGCCTGACAATTACAGTAAGTTGGTAAGGATGCTTGAGATAGAGAAGTGCTGTCTGGTCGTGGTCGATGTGCAGGGCAAGCTGGCGCAATTGATGCACGAGCGGCAGGCTCTGTTCAACAACATCCAGATACTCATCAAATCCGCGAAGATTCTGAATATTCCCATCCTGTGGTGTCAGCAGTGTCCCGAAGCTCTCGGGCCCACGGTACCGGAGATAGCGGAGTTGCTCGCCGATAACGAGCCGATAAACAAGTCGGCTTTCAGTTGCTGCGGCGACGGCCAGTTCAACGCAAGGTTAAATGAATTGGCCCGGCGGGAGGTTCTGCTGTGCGGCATAGAAACACACGTCTGCATATACCAGACAGCCGTTGATATGCTCCGCAAGGGCTTCGACGTAAGTGTAATCGCAGATGCCGTCTCTTCCCGAACGGCCGCCAACAAGCAGATTGCAATAAGCCGAATGGCCGCCGAGGGCGCAAAAATCGTTTCCGTAGAGATGGCACTCTTCGAACTGCTCAAGACCGCCAAACATCCTCAATTCAGACAAATCGCCAAGCTGGTTAAATAGTGATACTACGGCGTACCGTTGCCTTGTTAGCTTGTTGCCCTTATGAGGGGATTTTTGCCCCCTCTGTCGAGAGCCTCCGGTTCGAGCGAAAGGAAAAAAGACAGATTTTTTTCAAATTTTCCATTTGGTATTCGCAGACCGGTGTGTTAACCTAATAAATCGATGGAGCAATTAACAGATGGAAAAGGTGCGCCGGGCCAATTTGAGAGGTTGTTCAGTTGCGCCAGTTGCCCAACAGAGCGTTCAGCAGCCGCGAAATTCCAAGCTGCTTGATCAACTGAAAGAGGCGTTACACTCACGGCATTACAGCCGCCGAACGGAAGAAACGTATTGCCACTGGGTAAAGGCGGTTCACGAACGTGACTTGGCCGAGGGATGGGGCCGCGTGCTCCTGCCCGACGCGCTGGACCGAAAGTACCCCAACGCCCCTGCCGACTGGCGCTGGCAATGGGTCTTCCCGCAGGACAACCGCTGGAAGAATACGAAGACCGGCGAAGAGGGGCGGCATCACGTGGATGAATCGCTGGTCCAGAGGGCCGTGCGGGCCGCGGTCTCAAGGGCGGGATTGACAAAGCGGGCCACATGCCATACCTTCCGGCATTCCTTCGCCACCCATTTGCTTGAAGGTGGATACGATATCCGGACGGTTCAGGAACTGCTGGGCCATGCCGACGTCAAGACCACGATGATCTATACTCATGTCCTCAACCGAGGGCCGTCAGGCGTGCGCAGCCCTGTGGACGGGCTTTGAAAAGGAGGTTCTTATGCGGACCCGCATAAGACGCCATGATAAAAGCATGTATAGAACGCAACCCCTGGAATTCAAAGGGATTAGTAGGTCCTGCGCAGCCGTTTCAGCGGCAGATTATGCGGGCAGAAAACCGAAACCCCGCGTTTTATGCGGGTCCATCTAATTATTGTTAGAGAGCAACAACCTAGGAATTCGATGCACACTTACGTGACTGAAATGCGCCTCCCACGAAGTAGCACACTTGGTGGGGGCGAATGGGTTCTGACTGGACTAAGTGCCCTCACCGTCATATTTGGCAAGAATGCTAGCGGAAAGAGTCTGCTTTTGAGATCGTGGCGCGATAGCGATAAGGCAGGCACACATTACGTCGTTCCGGAGCGAACGGGGGAATTCGGATACAACGCTGGTTACTTGCAGCCACAACTCGCGGCGGAGACGCGAAGCAATCAATCCACTCGGAATTTCATACCGGAGTACCGCTCCCAGACGCTGGCAAGAATTCAGGCATACTTCCTGGAGCGTGGTGCCGGTCGATCTGGAAGTGTCGGCGACCCAGCGCCGGATGTACTCGAGGGTCTTCTGGCGCTGCTGTTGCCAGACTTTGAGTTCACCCTCCGAAACTCCGTTCCGCCCTACAAGATCGTCCGCACCTCAGACCAGCTAGAGATTGCCAATGCCGATCAGCTGAGTAGCGGTGAGGCTCAATTGCTGAGTATCGCAATCGACGTGTTGACCATCTCATCGCTTTGGAGCCTTCAATCAACCCCGTCTCGTGTTCTCTTGATCGACGAGCCCGATGCACACATCCATCCGGATCTCCAGGTACGCTTTGCCGATTTTCTCGTGCAAGTCGCAACGCGATTCAAGCTTCAAGTGGTAATCGCAACCCATAGCACGACGTTGCTGGCCGCGATTGGACAATTTGGGAAAGACCACACCGCTCACGTCTACATTGATCGCACGAAGAACGAGCTTGTAGCGCAACCGTTCAGTGACGTTCTCAGGGAACTGTCAGCTATTCTCGGCGGGCACGCGCTGATGGGTCCCCTTTTTGGGGTGCCCCTCCTGCTAGTGGAGGGGGATGATGACTATAGAATATGGAGCCAGGTTCCTCGCCATCATGTGGTGACGTTCGCGGTCGTCCCCTGTGGCGGAGACAAGATCCGGGATTATCAGGCGAGCCTAGAAAAGGTCTTTCAGAGTTTGCGTGAGCCGACAGGTGGTCTCGCCGGATTCGCACTACTGGACGGCGACAAGTCCCAACCTCAGCCTGATAACCCCTCACAAAAACACGTGCGGTTTTTACGCCTGGAATGCCTGGAGGCCGAGAATCTGTACCTCACCGACGAGGTTCTTGGAGAGCTTGGCACAAACTGGCCCGATGCTTGTGCGGCGATTGTCGCGCGAGCTGGTGAATTCGGCTCAAAGGCTGACAAACTGGCGAACGCGCCAAAATGGGATCGCCGGTGGGACGATCTGAAATCAGTCGTCAATGAGATTAGCAAGATCCTCGACACCAAGGGCGTGCATTGGACGCAACGAGTCGGTGTCACGATCGGGAAGGTGCGTCCAGCGGGTACACTTAGCGAGTGGCTGGGCACGCAGGTGCTCACCGCGCTCTGGGGCGCTCCATCGCAGGAAGTTGCTCTCTAACCCGCTGCTGCAGCCGACACCCGCAAGCGGGCGCGGCTGAGCGCCACGTTATGCCGACTTCTTTTTCTCGTTTGGGCTTGGTTTGGCTTTTTCGGCGGGTTTGGCTGTGTCTGCGGGTTTTGAGTCTTGGGCCTTGGTTTCGGTTTTCTTTTCTGTGGTGCTCTTATCAGTGCCGCTCTTCGTTTCGCTTTCTTTAGCTTTCTTGTAGCTGTCGCTTCTATAGTCGGTCTGATAGAATCCGGAGCCTTTGAAGATTATACCCGCGCCGGCGCCTATGAGCCGCTGCAGGCCGGCCTTGCCGCACTTCGGGCATTTGCGCATCGGCCTGGCAGTAATGCTCTGGAACTGCTCGAACTGGTGCCGGCATTTCTCGCATACGTAATCATACGTTGGCATAGCGGTCACTCCACATCGGTCGTTTTGCATTCATCGGCTGTTTCACGCCCGTCGGTTGCCTGCTCCACCGGCTCAGTCCCTTGATGCCCGGCTTCCTGGTTCACTTTAGGCTTATTGACGATCACTTTACTCGGCCGAATGACCCGGCCGTTAAGCCTGTAACCACTCTGAAACTCCTCAAGGACAATGTTCTCTTCCTTGTCGGGGTCGCTCTGCTGGGTCATTGCTTCGTGCACGGCGGGGTCGAATCTCTCGCCCAGCGCTTCTATCCGTTCCACATTATGGGACTTCAAAATGTCGAGCATCTGGTCGTATATAATCCGGATACCCTTGACGAGCACATCCACAGCTTCCGCCGAGTGCGCGTTTTGGAGCGTGTGCTCGAAATTATCCAGGGCCGGGAGCAGAGTCTTTATGAGCCGTTCTTTTTCGTAGCCTATCGTATCAGCAATCTGCTTGGGCACGCGCTTCTGAAAATTCGCGTAGTCTGCGCTGACACGCTGGAGTTTTGCAAAAAGCTCATCCTTCTCTTTTTGCAGCGACTCGACGGCCTCACGAAGCTCTTTCAATTCATGCGACTTCGCCTCGTGCTCTGCACGGTCGGCTTCGTGCGAATCGTCGGCTTTTGACTTATCTCTTCTTTTCGGTTTCATCAGTGATTACCAAAGGGTTGTTTCAGTTTCTCGAAGAAGCCGGCGGATTTCGGCGAGACACGTTTGCTCTCAGTCTTGGCGAATTCTCTAAGCAGGTTCTGCTGCTCTGCGTTGAGCCTCGTTGGGGTCTCAACCGTAACCTGCACGAGCTGGTCCCCGGTCCGGTGCGTTCGCACATCCGGCAGACCCTCGCCTTTTATTCTGAAGATGCTGCCGTACTGGGTTCCGGCGGGGATTTTCAGCCCTTTGGTCCCGTTGATGCTCGGCACATCGATGGTCGTCCCAAGAGCGGCCTGTGTAAAGCTTATGGGAACAACTGCAATCAGGTCATTTCCGTCACGATGGAGGAATTCGTGCGGCTTTACCTTGACGTAGCAATACAGGTCGCCTCTCGGCCCGCCGGCACGGCCCGGTTCGCCTTCGCTGGCAACTCTTACACCCTGTCCCTCGTGAACGCCGGGCGGGATCTTGATGTTGACGGTTCTCTTCTTTGGCACTCTGCCGGTGCCCTTGCACTTCTTGCAGGGGTCGGAAATAATCTGTCCGGCGCCCCCGCATTGTCGGCAGGTCGAGACCATCTGGAAGAACCCGCCGCCCCTTGCTACTTGCCCTGTTCCGCCGCAGCTCGGACACGCGCCCGGGGAGCTTCCTTTGGCGCAGCCGTTGCCCTTGCATTCGCTGCATGTGTCCTGCCGGGTAAATTCAATCGTTTTCTCGGCGCCTTTGGAAATATCGCTGAGTGTCAGCTCGACCGTGGTCTCCAAATCGTAGCCGCGGGTGGGGCCGGCCCGCCCGCCAGAGCGTCTGCTCTGACCGCCGAAGATGCCGCTGAAGAAATCGTCGAAGCCGAACATGCTGAAGATATCTTCAACGTTCATCCGCGAGAAATCGTGCATGCCGGAGCCGCGAAGACCCTCATGGCCTAACTGATCGTAGCGCTGGCGTTTGCTCGAGTCGCTCAGGACCTCGTAGGCCTCGGCGCACTCTTTGAACTTTGCTTCGGCCCCCTTATCATTCGGGTTCTTGTCCGGATGATACTTCATGGCCATGCGCCGATACGCGCGCTTTATCTCGTCGGCGGAGGCTTTTTTGCCTGCGCCGAGAACTTCATAATAGTCCCGTTTGGCCATCTTGTGGTCTCTCGTGAATACCGGCTCGTGACTCGAAAGCCAGGCCACGGTTCAGGAGTCGTGAAGGTTTATCTGACCGAACCGTGTATCGGCTCTTCGTCTTTGTCCTTCAGCTCTGTCACTAATACGCTTGTGGTCAGCATAAGTCCTGCTACGGAGGCAGCCGTTTCCAGGGCCGTGCGGGCGACTTTCGCCGGATCGATAATCCCTGCCTTAAACATATCGACAAATTCGCCGGTATTGGCATCGTAGCCGATGTTCTTGCCTTTTTCCATAAGCTGAGCAACGATTACATCGCCTTTTTCGCCGCAGTTCTCCACAATCTGCGTCGTCGGAGCCCTGAGGGCTTTGGCCACGATGTCAAAACCGATTTTCTCATCGCCTTTCGCCTTAGCCCTGGCCTTCTCCACATCCGGAACCGCCCGCAGAAAGATGACGCCGCCGCCGACGACCACGCCTTCCTGGGTCGCGGCCCTCGTGGCGTGAAGGGCGTCCTCCAGCAGGTCCTTTCGTTCTTTCATCTCCGTTTCAGTTGCGGCGCCGGCATTGATGACGGCCACTCCCCCGGTCAGCTTGGCCAGACGCTCCTGCAACTTCTCGCGGTCGTAGTCACTGGTTGTCTTTTCGATTTGACTGCGGATTTGATCGCATCGGGCCTTAATGTCTTTCTTCTTGCCGGCCCCTTCGATTATTGTCGTCGCGTCCTTATCGACAACAATCTTCTTCGCCTGGCCCAACTGAGACAGTTCAATGCCCTCGAGCTTGGTGCCCAGATCCTCGGTAATCACACTTCCGGCGGTCGAAATGCCGATGTCGGCCAGCATGGCCTTCCTGCGGTCTCCGAAACCCGGAGCCTTGACCGCACAGACTTTAAGCACGCCCTGCAGGCGATTAATGACCAGCGCCGCAAGCGCTTCGCCCTCGACATCTTCGGCGACGATCAACAGCGGCCTGCCTACCTGGGCCACTTTCTCAAGCAGCGGAATAAGCTCGCGCACGTTCGATATCTTCTTCTCCTGGAGCAGAATATAGGCGTCTTCGAGAACTGCTTCGAGCGTGTCGGTGTTGGTCATGAAGTACGGCGACAAGTATCCCTTGTCGAACTGCATGCCTTCGACCACATTCAGCTCGTTTTCCATTCCCTTGCCTTCTTCGACCTCAATGACGCCTTCTGCGCCGACTTTGTCGATTGCATCGGCCAGTATCTGCCCTACTCCGGGATCGTTATTCGCGCTGATAGTCGCCACTTTTGCAATGTCGCCGTGGCCTTTTACGGGAACGCTGGCGTCCTGGATGAATTTCGTGGCCACCCCGGCGGCCTTGCTGATTCCGCGCTGAATGGCCATCGGATTGACGCCGGCGGTTACATACTTCAGCCCTTCGGTGTAAATTGCCTCGGCCAGAACGGTCGATGTTGTGGTTCCGTCACCGACAACATCGGAAGTCTTGCTGGCGACCTCGTTGACCATTTTTGCGCCCATGTTCTTGAACGGATCAGGCAGCTCGATTTCCTTGCTGACCGAGACGCCGTCCTTCGTTATCTTCGGCGAGCCCCAGCTCTTATGCAGTATAACGTTTTTACCGGTAGGCCCGAGCGTGACCTTGACAGCCCGAACCAACTGCGACAGCCCGTCCTTGAGCTGCGATCGCGCCATATCGTCAAACATCAATTGTTTTGCCATTTTTATTTCCTCTTCTCAATTATCGACTGTTTCAGATTTTGTCTGTTTTCTTCGTGCCGCTGAGCCCAACCCAGCCTTTCATTTTTCAACAATTCCAAGGATGTCACTTTCCCTGAGAATTACGTACTTCTCTCTGTCGATTTCGACGTCACTGCCCATGTACTTCGCGTAGATAACTTCATCTTTCGTCTTTACCGACATGGTGCTCCGTTTACCGTCGTCGAGCAGTTTGCCGGGGCCGGTTGCGACCACCTTGCCTATCTGCGGCTTTTCCTTTGCAGTGTCCGGCAGAATGATCCCGCCCGCGGTTTTCTCTTCAGCATCCGACTGCTTGATAACTACTCTATCATCCAAAGGTCTAAGGTTCATAACTCACTCCTTATCTATCTAAGTTACACTTATTTATTGCTCATCTCTTTCCGGTTTCCAACACGACAACCGTGTTTATCGGATCCGGCGCCTCGGCCGGTACGCTAACAACAATATTGTCCGCATCTCCACGGGCAACGTGCAGCGAGACTCGCTTCTTATCGGCCAGCAAGTAGGCCTTCCTGACGCTGCCTTTGACGCCCGAAACTTCGAGCTTGCGGTCCGTCGGCCAATCGAATACGTGAAGATACAGCTTGCCGGGCTTTGCGGTGCAGCGGCCCCAGGGCACTTTGCCGAGCGGGCTCGCCGTCGTGCCGTAGATGCTCTCGCCGTTGACCTTCGTCCATTCGCCGATAGCCGCCAGGCGATCGACACTGGGGCCTGGAATCAGCCCCTCGCCGGTCGGACCGACGTTCAGCAGGAAATTGCCGCCCTTGCTTGCGATATCCGCAAGCTTACGGAGCAGGTCCTCTTTCGACTTCCAGTTATGGTCGTAGGATTTGTAACCCCAAGTGTCGTTCATCGTCATGCAGGATTCCCAGTCAACGCCTGGCAGTCCTTCAGCCGGTATCTGCTGTTCGGGGGTGCCGAAGTCGCCTGCGTATTCCTGGTCGCCCTTGCTCAAGCCTTCCATTCCTTTTCGGCCTTTGCCGACACGGTTGTTGATGATGATGTTCGGCTGAAGGTCTCGGACATAGTTGTAAAGGTCCTTGCCCTGCGGCTCAGTCCAGTCCTTTACCCATTCGCCGTCGAACCACAACACCCCGAGCGGGCCATAATTGGTTATCAGCTCTTTGAGCTGCGGCTTCATATAGGTATCGACGTATCGGGAGAAATAGGGGTTCGAATTACTCCCATCGTTGTATTTAGGATAGAAAGGCGCCTGCGCATCGGGATGATGCCAGTCCATGATCGAGTGGTAGAAGCAAAGCTTGATGCCCTGCTTTTTGCACGCCTTGGACAACTCGCGGAGCACATCCCGCCCGAACGGCGCAGCATCCACTATGTCGTAATCGGTAACCTTCGAATCCCAGAGGCAGAAACCATCGTGATGCTTGCTGGTTATGACGATGTATTTCATCCCTGCATTCTTGGCGATGCGCACCCACTCGTCGGCGTCGAACTTGACCGGATTGAACTTCTTTGCCAATTGTTCGTATTCGGCCACGGGAATATCGGCTCTTTCCATAATCCACTCGCCGATACCCGGAATCTGCTTGCCTTTCCATTCGCCGGCCGGCACTGCGTAAAGACCCCAGTGGATGAACATGCCGAACCTGGCTTCGCGCCACCACTTCATCCGCTCGTCCTTGCTCAACGTGCGTTTTCCACCGAGCGAATCGAGACCGGCTGCTTTAGCCCCATCCTGGCAATAGCCTGCTATCGCCAACGTGCACAGCACCGCCATTATGACCGACAGGCGTACTCCGCCTGCGGCTGTTAAGTCACGGCTGCGCGAATGGGTCGTCCTGTCGTTCATTTTTTCGCCTCCCTGTTTCATCATAACTCTGCGAAATCAAACCTGCACGGGCCCAGGCCCCTCGAATTCGTACGGGGCCGTTGGAGCACATTCCAGCGTTCTTACATCATACCGCCCATATCGCCCATGCCGCCGCCCATACCGCCACCCATACCGGGACCGCCGCCGGGCATTTCACCTTTTTCCTTCGGCTTTTCGGTAATGAGGCAATCTGTCGTCAACAGCAAACCGGCGATACTGGCCGCATTCTGAAGGGCAATTCGGGTAACCTTTGCCGGATCGACTACGCCCGCCTGCACGAGATCCTCGTATGTATCCGTACCGGCGTTGTAACCGAAACCGTCCTTACCTTCGGCCACTTTATTGACTACAAGATTCGCAATCGCTCCCGCATTGCTTGCTATATAGTAACAGGGCATGGAGAGTGCCTTTGCCAGAATGTCGGCCCCGGTCTGCTCATCGCCCTCGAGTTTTAGCTTCTTCACTGCGTCGATGCAACGAATCAGGGCCACGCCGCCGCCCGGCACAATACCCTCTTCGATAGCCGCCCTGGTAGCGTGCAGGGCATCTTCTATACGTGCCTTTTTCTCTTTCATCGCCGCTTCAGTGGCCGCACCAACACTGATCTGGGCAACACCGCCGGTGAGCTTGGCCAACCGTTCCTGGAGCTTCTCGCAGTCATATTCGCTGGTGGTGACTTCTATCTCGTCTTTTATCTGTTTGATTCTTCCGTTAATGGCTTCGCGGCTGCCCGCTCCTTCGACGATGATTGTATCGTCGTTGTCGATGGTCACCTTCTTGGCCTGGCCGAGCTGCTTTACGCTGATGTTCTCCATCTCGATTCCCAAATCCTTGAAGATCGGCTCTGCCCCGGTCAGAACTGCGAGATCCTGCAGCATTGCCTTTCTTCGGTCGCCGTAGCCCGGAGCCTTGACCGCCGCCACCTGCAGGATGCCCCTGAGTTTGTTGACAACCAGGGTTGCGAGCGCTTCGCTTTCGATGTCTTCTGCTATGATCAACAGGGGTCTCCTGGCCTTGGCTACCTTCTCAAGCAGCGGCACGAGCTTGGCAACGTTGCTGATTTTCTCTTCGTAAACAAGAATGAACGGCTTTTCAAGCTCGCAAACCATATTCTCGGTGTCGGTTGCGAAGTGAGGGGACAGATAGCCGCGGTCGAACTGCATGCCTTCGACAAATTCGACGGTAGTCTCAAAACTCTTGCCCTCCTCGACAGTGATAACGCCGTCTTTTCCGACGCGACGGAAAGCATCCGCCATAATCTTGCCTATCTCCATGTCGTTGTTGGCTGATACCGACGCGATATTCGTTATGTCATTGGGCTTGGCGATATCGATCGGCTTTGCCATCGAAGCAAGCTTGTCGGTTACGGCTTTGGCGGCCTTTTGCATGCCGCGGTTCAGCGCCATGGCATCAGCTCCGGCCGCAAGGTTCTTGTAGGCCTCTCTAAAGATCGCCTCAGTCAGCACGGTCGCGGTTGTTGTGCCGTCGCCTGCAATTTTCGACGTCTTGCTGGCGGCTTCTTTGACGAGCTTGGCCCCGAGATTCTCGTTCTTGTCTATAAGGTCAATTTCCTCGGCAACTGTTACCCCGTCCTTGGTCACAGTCGGACCGCCCCAGCCCTTGTCGATAACGGCGTTTCGGCCTCTCGGGCCCAGTGTACACTTGACGGCTGCAGCGAGTTTTTCAACGCCGGCCAACAGACTGGCCCGGGCCTCAGATTCAAATGTCAATTCTTTAACTGCCATAATTACTTGCCTCCATAAATGGTCTGCTTGGTAAAAGATTCAATCGTTAATCCCTTGCTAATCAAGCCTTTACATTGCTGTCGTATTAAGTTTGCCTACTCAAATTTGTCTATTTTGGGACAATCTACATTCAAATTGCAAAAGATATACCAGCTTTTCCGCCAAGGGGCTTCTATTTTGGCCCCGCCGCGATAACCCTTTTAATGACAAGATATTAGGTAGAGCAAAAAACTCGCTTACAGGCCAGGGCCGCGGCTTATGACTCAGGCAAAGGTGCCATTTCTGGCATTGATATCTGTGCTATTACGCCAAGTTGACAGGTCGGCCAGTTGGTATCTGTCGAATCATCGGCTCACGGCTGAGAGAGTAGATGATCCACATCCTCAGGCACAAGATATTCCTTGACGGCAAAGCGCCAAATCTGGTATAAATGAGGGTGTTCAGGGCTGCGAATTCTCAGCCTCCC
>JBDREF010000159.1:0-17406 GCA_043820045.1 Planctomycetota bacterium
GGCCCGAAGTCCATCCGACGGCGTATATCGACCCGACCGCGCAAATCATCGGCGCTGTACATATAGGCTCGATGGTTTATGTAGGGCCCGGTGCTGTGGTCAGAGGCGACGAGGCGGATGCCCAAGGCAAGGTATCGCCTATTGAAGTCGGGCCGGAATGCAATATTCAAGATGGAGTAATTATTCATGCGCTTGGTGGTACAAGAGTGACGATTGGATGCCGAACATCACTGGGGCATGGCTGTATTGTCCACGGGCCGTGCACTCTGGGTGAAGGCTGCTTTGTTGGATTTGGCGCACACGTGTTTGATGCTACATTGGGAGATGGAGTATATATCGGCACTGGCGCTGTTGTCCAAGGGGTAGAATTGGCCGAGAGATCCCTTGTGCCTCCCGCCGCACCAATTCTCTCTCAGGACCACGTGATAAGGTTCGTGGGTACGACGAGTCCGGCGGAGCGGATGTTCATTGAGAGGGTCGTAGCTTCAAATTTGGCTTTAGTGCAAGGATATAAAGGTCTTAGCCGGTCCGGCACAGATGGCTGCCGTGTGAGCCCGGCCGACAGGGGAACACTGATTTCTGATTCTTGACGGTTCTATATTACTGAAAGGTCAGAAGGTGTGCCTAAGAGTGCCAAGTGCCGGTGTCAGGAAGAAAGGAATTGCGTATGGAGCGGTTCAGTAAGGACGGAAGATTGATTATTCCGCTGGAGCAGCGGAAAATAGGCACAAAAGAGACGGACGAGGAAAGAGTGCGATATGTGGTAACAGAAGCATATTGTCCGAACGGCTGTAACATTGTTGACAGGGAACACGAGATAAATGGTGCTCCCGGCCTGCGGATGAAGTTCAGGCGGCCTGGCATGGAAGGTGAGTTTGTTATCTCGGCAGTTCAAGGTGATTTTGACAAGATTATCCTCTCTGGCGAGTTGGAGAAAGGCATGAAGGACGAGTTGTATTGTCCTCACTGCGGTGTCATGTTCAAGAAGCTCATCAACTGCAGTTGCAAAGCCGACGCCGACATGATAGTCATAGGATTAACACCCAAGCTCGATTTCAACAATTCTATCTCGTTCTGCAATGTGACCGGGTGCGTCAATGGCACTACCGTCGCGTCAGGAGAAGTCATCCGGCATATACAACTTGGGGGAAGCATCTGAGAAGTATCGGGTGCACCCCGACGTTCCGGCATTCATGCGCCTGGAGAAAGACGTTGACGTTTTTAGATCGTGTAAGTACAATTATCCGGTTTTTGAACTTTGTTAGCCCATATATTAGGAGGCAACGGCGGTAAATGAGTAATGTGAAAGAACTTTTGAAAAAGAAACTGACGGCAGAAAACTACAGCAGGCTTATGGCTGTGGACAATGCGAAAATACACGCGTTTGTCGCTGAGGCGATAGAGCTTACAAACCCCGATGAGGTCTTTGTTTGCACGGATTCGGAACAGGACGTCAAGCACGTACGCGAGATGGCGGTCAAGAGCGGCGAAGAGCGCCCTCTGGAAACGCCGGGGCACACCTATCATTTCGACGGGCCCAACGATCAGGGCCGCGACAGGGAAATAACCAAGTATCTGGTGCCGAAGACAGAGACGCTGAGCAAGGCACTGAATCAGATCGAGAGGGAGGAAGGCCTTGCCGAGATACACGGCCTGCTCAAGAACTCCATGAAGGACAGGACCTTGATCCTGCGGTTTCTCTCCTTAGGGCCGGCGGGTTCGGTTTTTAGTGTTCCGTGCGTGCAGGCGACGGATTCGTGGTACGTCGCGCACAGCGAAGACTTGCTGTATCGAAGCGCCTACGAGCAGTTCTGCAAGATAGGCAGGGACGAGAACGTGTTCTGTTTTCTGCACTCCGCCGGCGAGATGAACGAGCAGATGGTCAGCGTCGATGTGGAGAATAAGCGTGTTTACATGGACTACACGCGCGACACGATCTACAGCGTCAATACGCAGTACGGCGGCAATACGATGGGGCTCAAGAAACTGGCCCTGAGGCTGACCATTCGCAAGGCAGACCGCGAAGGCTGGCTGGCC
Organism: Planctomycetota bacterium; assembly: GCA_043820045.1. Classification (GTDB taxonomy): domain Bacteria; phylum Planctomycetota; class Phycisphaerae; order Sedimentisphaerales; family Anaerobacaceae; genus JBDREF01. The sequence goes on from JBDREF010000159.1 coordinate 2,038, forward strand.
GAGCACATGTTCATATCAGGCGTCTATGGCCCCGGGGGACGCAAGACCTACTTAGCCGGCGCCTTTCCCAGCGCCTGCGGCAAAACCTCGACGGCAATGCTGCCCGGCGAGACCATCCTGGGCGACGACATTGCCTATTTTAGAAAAATCAATGGCCAGTTCCGGGCCGTAAACGCCGAATCGGGAATCTTCGGCATTATTCAAAATGTCAATGCCCAGGACGACCCGCTGATATGGGACGTACTGCACAAGCCCGGCGAGGTGATTGTTGGCAACATTCTGGTTGCGGACAAGAGGCCCTACTGGCTGGGAATGGGAACAGAGACGCCGGACAAGGGCGTCAGCTTCTCCGGCGAATGGTTCAAAGGCAAGAAGGACGCCAAAGGAAATGAGATTCCGCTGGCGCACAAGAACGCACGATACACGGTGGCGTTGAAAGCGCTTGCCAACTGTGACCCGGAACTGAACAGCCCCGAGGGCGTTGTTCTGGGAGGCGTAATGTATGGAGGCCGGGACCCCAGGGCCTCTGTGCCTGTCCAGCAGGGCTTCGACTGGGCCCACGGCGTGGTCCTCTACGGCGCTTCGCTTGAAACCGAGACCACCTTTGCGATAATCGGCAAAGAAGGCGTGATGGAAATCAACCTGATGAGTATCCAGGACTTTCTGGCGATTCCTCTCGGCAAGTACATCCAGAATAATATCGATTTTGTCAAAGGAATGAGAAAGACGCCACCGGTCTTCGGCGTGAACTACTTCCTGAAGGACAAGGAAGGTAAATTCGCCAACGGCGTACAAGACAAGCACGTCTGGGTAAAATGGATGGAACTGCGTGTCCACGGCGATGCGGATGCCATTACCTGCCCGACCGGCCGGATTCCCTGCTATGACGACCTGGTGAAGCTGTTCGACCAGGTCCTCGGCAAGGAATACACCAAAGATGATTATGTAAAGCAGTTCACCATCCGGGTCCCTGAGAATCTTGCAAAGATCGACCGCGTTGAGAAATACCATAAAGAGAACGTTCCCGGCAGCCCGCAGATAGTTTATGATACGCTTGAGGCCACAAGAAAACGCCTCAAGGAAGCCGGCGACAAGTACGGCGATTACATCTCGCCGTTCGATTTGGCTCCTTAGACTGAATCTGAATGCAAAGGACAAACGATGCGGGCAGTGCCACCGACTGGAGTATTCGTCAGAGCAATAGTTTTGGCGTCTGTGGTACTGCTTGCGGTTCAGCCGGCGGTCGCAGTTTCTCAGCCGGATACTGTCGAGCGGTGGGGAATCTTTGAGCTGGCGCTTAAAGGGCCTTCCGGCGGTAATCCGTTTGTCGATGTGCAACTCAGCGCCGAGTTCAGGCAGAACGGGCGAGTGTTCAGGCCGGAGGGCTTCTACGACGGAGACGGTATCTATCGCATCCGCTTCATGCCCGATGCCCTCGGTGTGTGGTCTTACCTCACGAAGAGCAACCGCACGGAATTAGACGGCAAAAAGGGCCGTCTGACCTGTGTTGAGCCGTCTGGGCACAATCACGGGCCTGTTCGCGTGCACAAGACGTGGCACCTTGAGTACGCCGACGGCACGCCTTATTTTCAGGTCGGTACAACCTGCTATGCCTGGGTCCATCAGGGCAGCGCGATGGAAGAGCAGACGCTCTCCACCCTCAAAGATGCACCGTTCAACAAGATGCGGATGTGCGTCTTTCCAAAAAGCTACTCGTACAACAAAAACGAACCCGAGTTCTATCCGTTTGAGGGCGAGCCGCTCACCTATTGGGATTACACCCGTTTCAATCCGGGATTCTTCCGCCATTTCGAAGGGCGCGTAGGCGACCTGCGCGATTTGGGGATCGAGGCCGACCTGATTCTATTCCATCCCTACGACCGTTGGGATTATTCCAGAATGGATGCCCAGACCGACGACCGTTATCTGCGTTACATCGTAGCCAGGTTGGCGGCCTATCGCAACGTATGGTGGTCGTTCGCTAATGAGTTCGATTTGATGAAGTCCAAGACAATGGAAGACTGGGACCGTTCCTTTCAGATCGTTCAGAAGTACGACCCTTACAATCACATGCGCGGGATTCACAATTGCCGCGGCTTTTACGACCACACCAAACCCTGGGTCACACACGCGAGTATTCAGAGTTCGGATATTGCATCGGGACGGCGGTGGCGGGACCAATATAAAAAGCCGATAATCTATGACGAGTGCAAATACGAAGGGAACATCCCACAGGGTTGGGGCAACATTACCGCACAGGAAATGGTACACAGGTTCTGGCTGGGAACAATCGCCGGCTGCTACGTCGGGCACGGGGAGACATACAAGCACCCCCAGGACATTCTGTGGTGGTCGAAGGGCGGTGTGCTGTACGGGCAAAGCCCGGCAAGAATCGCTTTTCTCAAAGAAATTATGGAGCCGGTGCCGTTTGACGAGATGCTTCCGGGCGAGTTCGCCGGCGGCAACCGCGTACTCGCAAAGCACGGTGAGCTTTACTTTCTATATCTCACTTCGGCCGAGCCGGTCGATCTGAATTTGCCCGGTCCCGGAGTGTATAAGGTCGATGGAATCGACACGTGGAATATGACCGTGACGTCTTTGGGAAATGCCAAAGCCGGCAGATTCAGCTTTGCCGCACCGAAGCCCAACTATCTTCTTCGTTTGTCCTTATATGGGCCGGGTGAGAAAATGAGGCCTGAGGTGCGGGCAGATGCCGGCCCCGCCGGGGGCGTGCCTCCTCTGACGGTGCAATTCTCGACGCCGAGCCAACTGCAGTGCCGGTGGGAATTCGGGGACGGCAGTTCTTCGTCTGAAAGGAACCCGGTTCACACCTATAACGAGCCGGGCCTCTACACGGCCAAGCTGACTGTTACAGACGCGCAAGGACTTTCATCGAGCATGCCGGTTGCGATTGCGGTGGACAGAGCCGCTGATACGCCGCTCGTGAGAGTGGGATTCGAGCGAGGTGAAACTGCCGCCATCAGACTGCACGGAAATGTCCGGCGGGGCGAAGACGGCTCGTATGACCTGGGCGACGGCGAACCGTGGAAATGGATCTCGGTGGGAGAAGGACCGACTGAAACGCTCGAAGGACTGCGCTCGTTTACGATCCTCGGCTGGGCCAATCCGACGAGCCTGAGCGTTGGAAGCGGGGGAAATCGCATCGCGTTCAACCTGAACTACAACCGCTCGGGATTCGACCTGGTCCATCTGAATAACGGGCGGTTCCGGCTGGCAGTCAACGAATGGCCCGACCGAGTGAACAACGACAGCTCAGCAGGCAGGCTCAAGACCGGCAAATGGACGTTCTTCGCCGTCGCTTATGACGGGACAAAATCAAAGGACAACGTCTGCTGGTACTTCGGCGATTCCGGCAGTCCTGCAAGGCTTGATAAGACGACGAGTTATTCCAGCGGGCCGACGGGTAAAGGCGGCGGTACTCTTACAATAGGAAACTACAACGAAAGCATTCACCAACACGGCAAAGACCGACAGTTTCGCGGGTCTCTGCGCGGCATAAAAATATTCGGTAGCAGAATCGGAAACCGGGGGGCTTTGTCGCTGAGTGATATCCGAAAACATCAACAGCAGGCAGAACCATGACTTTGAGTGTCAGGTACAGAATTCTTTCGGAAAGGAAAGCGTAGATGGAAAAGAAGACCGTGCGTACAGGCATTATTGGAGCGGGTTTCGCCGCGACGTTTCATTTTGAATGCCTGAAGAAGATCCACGGCACCAATGTCGAGGTCGAGGGAGTATTCGCCACAGATACCGACCAGGCCAAGGCCTATGCCGAAAAGCGCGGGATTCCAACGTTCGGCAGCCTCGAAGAGCTTCTCGATAAAGCGGATGTCATTCACGTCTGCACGCCGCCGGTGGCTCACGAGCCGATTGCCGTTGCGGCCCTCGAACGCGACAAGTTCGCCATCGTGGAAAAGCCGCTCACCGGTTACTTCGGCGACGGCTCGGAAGATTTTAACGGTGATACATTCGCCAAGCAAGATGCGCTAGACCACGCGCTGGCAAGCGTCGAACGAATGCTCACCGCCGAGAAAAAGAGCAAGGGCAAAATCCTCTACGCCGAGAACTGGGTCTATGCCCCTTCGATTCAGAAAGAGCGTGAAATCATCGAAAAGACCGGCGCCCAGATACTCTGGATTCACGGCGAGGAAGCACACTCAGGCTCACACGCGGCAACCTACGCCTACTGGAAATTCTCCGGCGGCGGGGTAATGATAGGCAAAGGCTGTCATCCGCTGACGGCGGCGCTTTATCTCAAGCGCGTCGAGGGCATGGCAAGAAACGGCAAACCGATCAAGCCGAAGTCGGTTTCGGCGCGAACCCACGCGATTACAAGGTTGGAGAAATTCCGGGACGAAGGGCACATCCGCTGCGACTACCACGACATCGACGACTTCTCGCTGATGCACGTGGTCTTCGACGACGGCACAATCGCCGACATCTTCGCCTCCGATATCGTCCTCGGCGGCATACACAACTGGCTCGAAGTCGCCGCCAACAATCACCGGACCATCTGCAACATAAACCCCAACACCGCGATGAAGACGTATAATCCAGTCGATGCAAGTTTCGAGGACATATACGTCGTGGAAAAAACCGGCACAAAACAGGGCTGGTCGAATCCGTCGCCGGATGAGGACTGGTTCACCGGTTATCCGCAGGAGATGGAGGCTTTCTACAGAACCATCGCGTACGGCGATGACCTCGAGAGCACCAGCAACCTAGCCGCCGACTGCATCTCGACCATCTACAGTGCCTATGTTTCGGCTGAAAAATCGGGAGCAGAAGTTTCAATCAAAACGTTCTGACGTTCGAATGCGCGAGCAAGAACCACCAAAACAGGCACGGCGGATTCAGTTCTCGCCTTCAGTCTATGAGCACGCCGCCCGGGTTATTGATAGAAGCCCCTGGGACGTCTCGCGAAGCTGTGACTTGCTGTCGCAGGGTCACATAGAAGCGTTTCGGCTATACAATCACCGCCCCGTAGTCGTGGGCATAGACATCTACAATCTGGAAGCCGAAGCTTACGGCGCGACAGTGGCCAAGCCGTCCGGCAATGGAATTCCGGCTATCTCCAGGCACCCGTATTCGTCAACCGAAGAGCTTCTGAGCCTGGAGCACTTCGACCCGCAGAAAGACGGTCGTGTCCCGATGGTTATGGAGGCCGCGAGGCGCGTAGCCGACGAGTGCCCCGAGGCCGATGTTCGAATCCCGTTAGGCGGTCCTTTTTCGGTCGCGGCCAATTTGATGGGATTCGAAAACCTGTTGTGCGAGATTCAGACCAATCCCGAATCGGTCGTGCGGGCACTGAGGCATCTGGTAGCGGGACAGGTTCGATTCTGTGAGGAAGTGGTCCGTCGCGGTTTGGATATTGCGTTCTTCGAATCGGCGGCGACACCGCCGTTACTGTCCCCTCGGCAGTTCAGGGACATCGAGCTTGGACCTCTGAAGGAAATCATGGACAAAACGTCGGCGGCTCTCGGCCATCCTGTGCCGTGCATAATAGGTGGTGACACGCTGCCGATCCTCGATGATATTCTGCGGACGGGAACAGGCTACGTCTGCTGTCCGGCGAAAACAGACCAGCGAAAGTTCATGGACAGGATGCGTTCCACACCCGATGTGATGGTGAGAATCAATATGGACCCCGGACCGATCACGTCAAAAAACCTGGAGCAGGTCGAAAAGGAAGTTGACAGAGTCGTGGCGCTTGCTGAAAATAGGCGGCTGGTCTGCATCGGCACGGGTTGCCTGCCGTTCGAAGCGGACCCCGAAATGGTTTTGTACACGAAAAAGTATGTCTCGTCCAGGAACGCCGGATAAAACGATTAAGCAGGAGATAAGACTATGACGCCTAATGAAAATCAGGCAGGTCCTTCAGGCTCGCCAGGCAAAAAGCAGCAGGTAATGCACATGAACCCGCGCATCGAGAAGGATCGCCAAATGATTCTGGATGCGGAAAAGAAAGGCACAGGAGCGCGTTTCAAGGTGTTTCTCAAGTTATCGGGCCCAGGCTGGTTGCAGAGCGGCATCACCCTGGGCGGTGGCTCACTGTCTTCAAGCCTTTACTTGGGTGTGCTGGTGGGCTTTAGCTTCATGTGGCTCCAGCCCCTCGCGATGATCCTCGGCGTCATAATGCTCAGTGCTATAGCGTACGTCACGCTCTCAACCGGAAGCAGGCCGCTTCGCGGCATCAACGAGCACGTCAGCCCCGTATTGGGCTGGGGCTGGCTGCTTGCCTCAATGATGGCGAACCTCGTCTGGTCGCTTCCTCAGTTCGCACTCGGAACCGCCGCCTTGCGACAGAACCTTCTGCCCGGGCTCATCGGCTCTGACGCGATGGGTGAGATACCCGGGAAGATGATAGCCGGCGGGGTGTTTTTAGCAATCTGCCTGACAGTTACCATGACCTACAGCGCAGGCGGCAAGGGCGTCAAGATATTCGAGATCCTGATTAAGACGATCGTCAGCATCATAGTATTCAGCTTCCTCGGCGTTGTCGTCAAGTTGAGCATCGAGGGAAAGATCGTCTGGGGTGAGATCCTCAGTGGCTTGATTCCTGATTTGAGTTTGTTTATGAAGCCGACCGACAAAATAATGCCTCACATAGAAAAGGTCGCCGAGAATTTCCGACCCTTCTGGACTAACATGATCGTGGGCCAGCAGCGTGACGTCATGATCAGCGCCGCAGCCACGGCGGTCGGCATCAACATGACCTTCCTTCTGCCGTATTCGATGCTCCGCAAAGGCTGGGACAAACATTTCCGCGGCCTGGCGATTTTCGACCTGTCAACCGGCTTGTTCATCCCGTTCATTCTGGCGACAGGCTGCGTTGTCATCGCTTCGAGCAGCCAGTTTCATGGTCAGCCGGCAGCGGGTTTGGTCGCCGACGAACCCGGCGGCCAGATAACAGTCGAGCCGGCCGCAAACCTCGTCGGTCCTTACAAGGGGCTTCTTGCAGACAGACTCAAATTCGGGATCGGCCAAGAGCAATTCGCCGCTCTTACCCCCGAACAGATACAGCAGAAATCCAACGATCTGCCCTGGGCCGACAAGAGAATGGCGGCCATGCTGGTCAAGCGCGACGCCTTTAATCTGGCCGATACGCTGGCACCGCTAACAGGCAAGGTTATTGCTCAATATCTCTTCGGCCTCGGCGTCATCGGAATGGCGATGAGCGCCGCGACAATGCTCATGACGATCAACGGGCTCTGTTTCTGCGAGCTGTTGGGCAGGCCGCCGAGGGGCTGGACCCAGAGATTCGGGAGCCTGATGGTCTCGGTCGGAGCGCTCGGCCCGTTTTTCTGGAAAGACGCGGCTCCGTATCTGGCCATCCCGACATCGGTCTTTGCGATGGTCCTGCTGCCGATCGCGTACTTCGCATTCTTCCTGCTGATGAACCAGAAGACCTTCATGGGCAACAACATGCCCAGCGGAGGCAAACGCATCCTCTGGAACGTCCTGATGGCGCTGGCTTCCGGCGCCGCTGCATTCGGCAGTGTCTGGAGCCTCTGGTCGAAACTGCAATGGCTCGGGATTGTCCTGCTCGTCTGTTTCATCGCTCTGTGCGTTGTTGTGCATTTCGTTCGTAAGAAGCCTCAGACCGCATGACGCGCGAACAATGGGAAAAGTTGTTGGCGGTAATCAACGGCGAGCTGCTTGACCCGCTGCCGGTGGGGTTCATCATCGACAGCCCCTGGCTGCCCGGCTGGGCCGGAATATCCGTGCTCGATTACTACTCCAGCGAACGGATGTGGTTCGAGGCCAACCTGAAAGCTGTCCGGCAGTTTCCCGACGTTATGTTTCTGCCGGGTTTCTGGTCCGAATTCGGGATGTGCACCGAGCCGTCCGCGTTCGGGGCCAAGTGCACCTGGCAGGAAAATGAGCTGCCTTACGCTGATAAGGTTATCACTGATATCCAGGCCGTCGGTTCGCTCGCCAAACCCAACCCCAAACAAGACGGCCTGCTGCCCTTTGTCCTCAATCGACTCAGGCATTACCAGGGCCGCATCGAGCAGGAAGGACACAGTATCAAATTCGCCGTCTCGCGAGGGCCGCTCAACATCGCGTCGTTCCTGCTTGGCAGCACGGAGTTTCTCATGGCCATCCGCACCGATCCCGACGAAACGCACAAGCTGCTCGGGACCGTGACGGATTTCATCATCGACTGGCTCGAATTGCAGGCCCGGACTTTTCCCTCCATAGACGGCATATTCATCCTCGACGACATTGTAGGCTTCCTCGGAGACCAGGATTTTCGACAAGCAGCTCTGCCGTACCTTGAACGGATTTTCCAATCATCCGAGGCGAGCGTGAAATTCTTTCACAACGATGCCGCCGGCCTGGTCTGCGCGCCTTATCTCGCTCAAATCGGGGTGAATCTGTTCAACTTCAGTTTCCAACACGGCCTGGCGGAGATGAAAGAGCTTACGAACAATGCTGTGACTTTGCTTGGAAACATTCCCACGCGGGACGTCCTTGCGGCGGGAATTCCTGACGATGTGCGCAAAAGCGTGAATGACGTACTCAAATCCGTGAGCGATAGGAGTCGAATAATCCTCTCGTGCGGCGGCGGAATGCCTCCCGGCGTCCCGACGAAAAACATCGAAGCCTTTATCTCCGCGGCTGGAGGTGGGGTGTGATAAGCCGCACCGATTTTGCGAGGTGAGTGGTGCTACCGCTGCACCCTCCGAGCCTTACCATTCAGGTGTCATCTTCTGTGGCAGGCTCTGACACATTTTCCTGATTACGCTCTGCGCTCTTTGCGCCTCTTCGGGCGACAGCGGCTGCTTGGAGATATCGCCCAGCGCGCCGCCGATGACTTCGCTGAACATCGGATCCTGTCCGGCGCCGGGACCGGGTGACGGACTCTCTGCAAGGCCGAACATATTCGACAGCGTTCGCTTGCCTTTGCCCCGACCGCTCGAGAGCCACAGTATGCTGCCGTCGGTGACGTTGATCATCTTGCCGGTAATCGATATCTGCTCACCGAAGTGGGGTATATCGATAGCAAGAACCGCCGGAACGTCCAGAAGCTTGCCAACCTCGACTGCGCGTTCGGTCGTGCTCAGGTTCGCAAAATCGATTTCCTGGTCTTTAAGCGACGCCCTCACCTGGGCCCGCCCAACAGGTGCGTAGCCATGTTCCAATAGCTCCATGGCAAAGAAATCGGCAATCTGATCCTTCGCCGCCTCGCTTCTCAAGGCCCCTTCGACCGACACGACGGCAACTTTTTCCACGCCGCTGAAATCATAACCGAGCCTGGAAGAGCTTTTCTGCGATGAACTACAGCCGCCAATCAGCAAGACAGCAGTTATCAGCATTACAAAGAGCGTTCTCATCGTTTAAATCTCCAATCGAACAAATTGCATGTATCCCCTGTATTCGCTATTTTACCGCACAGGCTACGAGAAAGCAACAAAAACCGGACTCTCGATTCTCGATATTCCACCCGTGCCCAGGGTACAAGCGTCCGGCGTCATCTACATGGGATTATAGCCAATATCGGCGTACCCAGGGCGTTTTCGCGGCCTGTCGGGCCATTTCAGCGAGTCAAACAGAAACTCAGTGGCCTGGCGTATCATAACAGACGGCATGCACGGACACATCTCCAGTGAGCCGACTACATGATTATCGTACTTATTCAGCACTTCCAACAGATAATCCCAATCCTCCCGCGGCATCCCGCCCTGCAAGCCGGGCGGCACGTGGTCGTCCACCAGGCCGTAGTTGTCCGTCAGGTGCAGATGGGCCACTTTCGGAGCCAAATCACTGACATATTGCCTGAACGGGTGTGCACTATCCACGTGTGCAAAGCCCGTATCGAGACAATACCACACGGACGGATACCGCTCGCCGGCCTGTTTGAGGATCCCGAGCCGGCCGGTTTCCAGGCACAACCTAACATCGTTCTGAATGGCCATATCGACCACTTCGCCGGCGAATGCCGAGCCGTTAAGCTCCTGATCTTCGGGTATTCCGACGCTCCGCAAATCGGTCACGATACTGGCGTTGAGCAGTTTTGCACATTCTATCTGCTCGTTCCACTCCTCCAGCGTCGGATTATCGTCGCGTGAACGCATCACCACCTGCATTCCGGCGGTTGCGGCCGCAAGTCTGGACCAGTTGCGTCTGTCGTAGCGGCATTCGTTCTGACCCTTAATATTGGGCCATAACTCGATACCGAAGCCTAACGAGATCAGGAACTGGCACTCCTGCTCGAAAGAAAGCGGGTGCTCACGCCCCCAGAATACCATCGACGAAACTGCATACGTTATTCGCATTGAAACCTTTTCTCCACGAGAAGGCCGGACAAATACGGCCTCAAAAACAGCCAAACAAATATCTTTATCGTTAAAAAACAGCCTCAAATTCAAAGTTTATTGGAAATTAGAGCATTTTTTCGGCCCCCCGCAGCCCAAAGATGCCCCTGCATCCGACTATTCCGGCCACTGCTTCGCAGCAGGGTTTCGAGGTCGGCTCCATTCGACGCTGCTCAGAGCCTGCCATGAACCTTGTTGAAGGGACAAGCTTGAATTGGGTTTGTTTTCCCGGACCCCCAAAACCGGCTTGTGTTCATAACTCTGTATTGAGAAAACGCTTACATTCATTCCGGCCTTCATGGAATTGGCTTTGTTCTTCACGAAAGAACCTCCCGATCCAACCGGCTTTGCCGGCAACAGCCGGGATCACTGAGAAGGTGGAGGTTGCTTCTCTTCGACATTCAGCCCCGCGGGCGTCGGGATCTTCGAAATGCGATATTCGCTATTCACCACCCGCCATTCACCAGCGACAATTCACTATCGACTATGCGGCAGTTAGATGCGCACTATACTCAGGGAAGGTTCGGCCGTCAAGTGAATTCCTTGTTTTTGGACACTTATTGACCCGATTGACACCGACGAACGACTAATTCCCCGACAATCCTGATACGCCGGTACCCTGGTCCCCGCCCGTCGCAGCGCGTCCGCCCTCCTTTATCCCTCGGCTTCCCCCCGGATACCCCGATACCCGCTTTTCGCCGCATCGTTAGCCTTCGACATTCGATGTTCTGTATTCGTTATTCGATATTCCCGGCCCGCAGCCCAAAAAGCACAATAACACCCCCCGCCGCCGGTCTGTTCTTGTCATCTCGACCGAAGGGCCGCCACAGGCGGCCCGAAGTGGAGAGATCTATTAATATCCCCGCCGTTTTCCTCCTGTATTCTGTGTTCTGTATTCTAAATTCTGCCTTTCAGATTCCCCTTTTTCGCCCAAAAAACGCGGCTTTCTGAAAAAAAGTGTAGTTTTCTCACTTTTTTTGAAAAAGACCATCAATATTTGGCCTTCGAGAATCGCTTTATGTATAGAAATGGGCAGAAATGTGGTGCTTTGACGCCGGAACAACGCATATAATACGAAACATCAACCCAGATTGAGCGACAGAAGGCGGAAGTGAATATGAGAGTTTTTCGAGCGACAAATGGGCTTTAATAGGGTCCATCCAATAAAACCACCTAATAAAACCATGCATAAAAAATACCTCAGTAATCCGTCTTCCACTGGTGGCGCCGGATTCAATTTTGAGACACGTGTTCAGGCGTCTTTTGTTACATTAATGCTATCTGGGGGTTTTGTGCCGTCTATGCCTCCGTGGCCAATAAGAAAGATTAAGCTTCAGGGAAAATACGCAGGCTATGATACTGATGATGCTATTGTATTTGTTCAAAGTCGCGATGGTAAGAGGGAAAGGAAACTGCTTTGTCAGATTAAGCACTCAATAGGTCTAAATAAGACGAGTCGCCATTTTCGAGAAGTGATCTTGGCCGCATGGGTAGACTATAACAACACGAAAGTATTTACCGCAGGAAGAGATTCGATCGCACTTATAACAGGTCCTCTAAGCGCTGCTGATATCAGTGATGTTAGAACAATCCTTGAATGGGCTCGAAATTCGGACAGTGCATCAGACTTCCTTACAAAGGTCAATCTACTCAGATTTAGCAGCAAATCGAAAATAAGAAAGCTAAACGCCTTCCGTACTCACCTTGACAACGCTAATAAGCGTAGCGGCGTTTCAGATGAAGAGATGTGGCAATTCATGAGGAATTTCCATATCTTAGGATATGACTTAGACATCAAAGCGGGAGTGACTCTTTCTTTACTTCACTCATTGATCGGACAATACTCTCCGGAGAACATTCAAGGTCTATGGACACAAATTGTTGACGAAGTACAATTAGCAAACCAGAATGCTGGAACAATCACATTAGAATCAATTCCTGAAGAACTGAGAAATGTATTTCAAAAACCAAGGGTTGAGACTGTCCCAACAGACCTTGGGATAAAACCATCTACCACAGGAGCAGTCAACCTGATTAGTATGAAACTTGTTATTGCAAACCTTTTAGGTGGATGGAATGAAAATGTCTAATAATGATAGACAAGTAGTCGAGCAGCTCGCCGCCGAGAAATACGATGACTGGATTTCCGGAATCCGTGAAATACTCCAGCAGCCCGAAAGCCCGCTATCCTTCAATAATGGCGTATGGACAGTTGTCAATAGAAGAGAGATGTGGCAAGTTTTGGGACCAAGGCTCTTCGACGACCACTTGGATCGATTTAGGCAGTGCGTTATTAATGTTCTCAGAGAACGTGATCCACAGTTTGAGTTACATTCTGAGGAGCGTTATGCCGCTAATATACGAGGTAAGGTTTTAAAGCATTCTCATGCCTTGCGAAAAGGACTCGCTGAAACTCTTGCGTTATTAGGGAGTCAACCAGATGCAGTTAAAAACTGCTCAGTTGGCAAAGCTGAAGCAGTCGCAGTAATTGCGGTCAGAGAGATTCTCCATGATGCGGATTGGGTTCTTTGGGGAAGTCTCGATAGTCTACTACCTACACTTGCAGAAGCTGCTCCACGAGAATTTCTCAGTTCAGTGGAAAGTGCGTTGCGGAAGATTCCTTGCCCATTCGACGAGTTGTTTTCCCAAGAAGGTATAGGCATATTTGGCGCCAATTACATGACTGGTCTGCTTTGGGCATTGGAGACTCTTGCTTGGGACGAGAAATATTTGGTACAAGCAACCGTGATTCTCGGTAAACTAGCTTCACATGATCCGGGAGGGAACTGGGGTAATCGTCCCGACAATTCTCTCATAACTATTTTTTTACCCTGGCTTCCACAGACTCTTGCTTCCGTTGAAAAACGTAAAGTCGCCATCCAAACCCTACAAAAGGAGTCACCTTCAATTGCCTGGAGGCTATTGTTGGATCTCTTACCAAAGCAGCATCAGTCTTCTATGGGTTCCCACAAACCTGTCTGGCGAGAAACAATACCTGCCAATTGGGAAAAAGGTGTTACCAACGATGAATACTGGGACCAAGTTTCTACTTACGCTGATCTTGCAGTTGAGACAGCAGAATATGAGTTTTCTATACTCAGAGAGCTAATAAGGAATCTCGATGATTTGCCCAAGTCTTCTTTTGATAAGCTCTTGGATAATCTGGGATCACCAAATGTTGTGAATAGCCCGGAAGAGGAACGCATCGTCCTCTGGGAGGCACTATTGGGATTCATCACAAAACACAAGCGATTCAAAGATGCAGAATGGGCGCTGAGCCCGGAATTAATAGGCAAAATCGAACAGGTCGCAAACAGCCTTGTTCCTCAGAAACCACAGAATCGATATGCCCGCCTCTTTTCTGACCGTACTTTTGATTTGTACGAAGAGAGAGGTAATTGGGAAGACCAAGAGAAGATACTTGAAGAGAAACGCAAAGATGCAATCCGTGAGATTATAAGCTGTTTTGGACCGAGTGCAGTGCTCGAATTTGCAAAAGAGGTAGAATCTCCCACCAGAGTTGGTATTTCACTTGGTCTCTTCGCAGACAATGGATTGGATTCAATGATTCTACCGGCTTTGCTTGAGACTGAGAACAAACAGTTGGCACTATTCACAAGTGGATTTGTCTGGGGAAAGCATCGAAGTAAAGGATTTGAATGGGCACGCCAAATTGATACTTCAAGGTGGTCTAAAGCACAAATAGCCAAGTTCCTATCCTGTCTGCCTTTCAAAGAAGAAACGTGGAAACTCGCGGAAGATCTTTTAGGAGACGATGAGAACAAGTATTGGAGTATTGTTGATTTCAATCCATATCAAGCTGAGTCCGGCCTTGCTCTTGCAATCGAAAAACTGACAGAACATTCTCGGCCCATGGCTGCTCTCCGTTGTGTATATGCAACGCTAAATCTTAACAAGACATTAGACAATACACAGTCGGTAAGAGCATTGCTATGTGCAGTTTCCTCAACTGAAACCCCCTATTCCATAGATGCTTTTGAAATCGTTGAAATTATCAAATTCTTACAGGATAATCCAGACACCAATCAGGACGACCTCTTTAGCATTGAATGGGCTTATCTGCCGCTTCTGACCGGCCCTGGAAAGAGTGGTTCCCCAAAGCTATTGGAACAGAGGCTGGCTACTGATCCGGATTTCTTCTGTGAAGCAATCCGCATGCTTTACAAATCGAAGAACGAGACAACATCAGGTAAAGAACCTACAGAACAGAAAAAGTTGATGGCAAAAAATGTGTGGAAACTTCTTACTGATTGGACTACTCTCCCGGGTACGCACATTGATGGCACTTTCTGCGAAAATGACTTCAATAGATGGATAGAAAGAGTTAAGACAGAGTGTGAAAGGTCAGGCCATCTTGACGTTGCTTTAATCACTGTCGGTCAAGTGCTGATTCACTATATTTCTGATCCCAGCGGGCTTTGGATTCACAGAACTCTAGCAGAAGTTCTTAATGCAGAAGATGCAGAGAAAATGCGAAAGGGTTTTTGTACTGGAATATTCAATTCGAGAGGAGTTCATTGCGTCGATCCAACCGGCAAACCAGAAAAAGAACTGGCCGCCAAATACAAACGACAAGCTGAAGAGTTGGAGAATGCTAGGTATTACCGTTTTGCTATTTCGCTTAAAGGCTTAGCTGACTCATACGAGCGGGAAGCAAAACGCATCATAGAAGAACACGAGTCAGAAGAGAATTCTGGATAATAGAAGGGGGATAATAGTGAGAATCATATGGACGGATCCTATTTTAGCGTAATCGGGGGACATCATATCTATTAAAGGGGCGTAATCGGGGGACATCATATCTATTTCTCGGAAGGAAGCGATGCGAAGGAACAACGGTGGGTCGAGCCCGGCCCTGCATATCCGATTAACTACTCTCTGCGGTGACATCCGGAAAGTTGAGGCTTGCGAATTGGCCGTGGTGCTTTCTTGCGGCCTCGTCGTAGGCTTTGGCGGCGTCGATTTCTTCTGCGAACGAGCCGAGGTAGAGCCGCTTGCCGTTGAC
>JBDREF010000160.1:0-3222 GCA_043820045.1 Planctomycetota bacterium
ATATGGCAGAAGAATATTCGGCGTCGGCGAAGGTTTATCCAACCGCGGAGCAGGGCGATTTCAGCATCCTCGACATGTTGAACTATTTTGTCAAGCACGGTGCGATGCGGGTCTCGGACCTGCACATCAAAGTCGGCTCGCCGCCGGCGTACCGTATCGACGGGGAGCTGGTGAAGCTCAAAGGACCAAACGTAACGCCCGATATGGCAAAGCAGTTGATCTACCCCCTTTTGAAGGCCGAAACGCGGCAAAAGCTGCAGACCCAGCACAGCGTTGACTGCTCGTACCGACTCAGCACGCTTCAGTTTCGAATAAACATCTTCCGGGAAAACGACGGCCTGGCCGGGGCTATCCGGGCGCTGTCGATGGATATTCCAAAAGTGGATGAAATCGGCTTCCCCAACGACGTCTGGGAAGATATCATCGGCCTCAAGCACGGCCTGGTTCTCGTGACCGGTATTACAGGAGCCGGTAAATCCACCACGATTGCCTCGCTGATAGACCGAATCAGCGAAAAAAGCGCCTGCCGAATTATGAGCGTGGAAGACCCCATCGAGTACATATTGCCGCAGAAGCACTCGATGATTTCCCAGCGCGAGCTTGGAAGAGACGTCAAGTCGTTTCAGCAGGGGCTCAGGGAGATGCTGCGGCAGGACCCGGACGTAATATTCGTCGGCGAGATGCGCGACGCCGAGACGATAGCCATGACGCTCATGGCCGCAGAGACGGGCCATCTCGTTTTCTCCACGCTGCACACAAGAGACGCTACCGGCACGGTGACGCGGATACTCGACTACTTTCCATCCGGCAGGCAGGGCGAGGTGCGAAATCAGCTCTCGCTCGGCTTGGCCTATATCTTAAGCCAGAAACTCGTGCCTAAGAAAGACGCAAGCGGCAGAATCGTAGCCATGGAGATACTGAACAACAACTACGCCTGCGCGAACCTGATACGTTTGGGCAAGGTCGAGCAAATATACTCACAACTGCAAACGAAGACTCGAAACAAGCCGGATGAAAAAATGATCACGATGGAAAAGCATCTGGCAATGCTCGTGAAGGATGATAAGGTTGACCTGCTTGAGGCTAAAAAATGGACCAATGATATCAAATGTTTCACTGACGCAATGCAGCGGGATTGAGTATGACGATTGAGTTCAATTGTCCCAATTGCGATGCGGTCATCGCCTTTGGCGACAAGCACCGCGGAAAACGAGCACGATGCACCACCTGCGGGCAGCGATTTATTATCCCTCTCGTAAACTACGAGAAAGCGAAGAAAACAAAGCCGCCCAAAGAAAAGGCCGAGCCGTTGGGCGGTTTCTACCGAGCGGCGTTTATCGATAGCTGGAAGCTCTTTACGGCCAATGAGAATGTCACCGGCCTGGTGTTCATAGCAACGGCGGCTTGCCTTAAGTTCTTTGTAGCCCGCATGAATTACACAATCGTCATACCGGGTCAGTCGCTTGTTATGGAGTTCCCTTTGCCTATAGGCCACGTTCTGACCGTCGCGGCCTGGGGGTTCCTGTTTTGGTATTACATGGAGATGATTTACTCGACCGCGTTCGATGCCGAAAGGCTGCCGGATGTGATTGTCGGGGGCGTACCCGGATTCTTCTGGCGCATCGTCAAGTCCGTCTATACATTCTTTATTATGCTGATGGTGGTCGAGCTGCCGTTCGTCATTGCCTTTCTAATATCGAAGAAGACAGGATACGAATGGCTCGTGCTCACGCGTGTCTTGATGCTCGGCGGGCTGTTTCTGTTTCCAATGGCCATACTGACGGCCGCTGTGGGCAGAGATTTGACGATGCTAAGGCCCGACTATCTCCTCGTTCCGATATTCAGAGTGTTCTGGCCGTATGTGGCGGTGGCCGCTTTGCTTGGCGCAGCAGCGTTTCTTCAAACGCAGGCAAATCAATACGCCGCCGCCGCCCTGCCGACGACTGCGTTTCATTTAATTTTGAATTTAGCCGTCCAGGTGATAGCGATAATTGCAATGCGTTCGATAGGTCTGTTCCACCGCCACTATAGCTGTCACTTCCCCTGGTAAACGCGGCATAAGCACGCTCTTGTAAAGCAGGATTAAGTATGACGATCCAGTTCGATTGCCCCGGATGCAATGCGGTGATAGGCTTTGCCGACAAGCACCGTGGAAGACGAGCGCGATGCACCACCTGCGGACAACGTTTCATAATCCCTTCCAAAGACTATGAAAAAGCGCAAGAGATTGAGCCGCCTGAAGAAAAAGGCGAGCCGCTGCCCGGCTTCTATCGGGCGGCATTCGTCGATAGCTGGAAGCTGTTCGCAAAGCCGCAAAATCTGACCGGACTCGTATTCGTAACCGCTGCGGTGTGCTTCAAGTTCTTTACCGGTCATACGGACTACTCATGGTCCATGGGCGGGTTCAGGTTTCAGGCCCCGGTCGGGCTTGTGATTACGCTTGGTGCGTGGGGATGTCTGTTCTGGTATTACATGGAGATAATTTCTTCCGCGGCGCTTGATGTGGACGAACTGCCGGACGTTTACATGGACGGTTTCTTTGGTCTTATCTGGAACGTTATCAGGTCTTTAACCGTCTTTGCGCTCGCACTTGTAGTGCTCCTGCTTCCGAGTGCTGTTGTCATCGCGCTATCCGGCGAGGCCAACTTGTCGTCGATCATACTCGGCCATATAGGACTCTTTGTCTTTCCGATGGCGATTCTGACTCTTTCTGTAGGTCGGGATACTGCAATGATATTCCGGCCGGATTATATTCTCAAACCTGTGGTGAAGGCGTTTTGGCCTTACCTCGCGGTGGTCGGTCTGTTCCTGTTGGCCTGGGAGCTGCAACTAAGAACGGTAGGATACGGCCAGCTCCCGGGACGTGGCAATCTCGTGGTGGCATTGCATCTGCTCGCCAATCTCGCGGTCCAGGTAATAACGATAGTTGCAATGCGTTCGATAGGTCTTTTCTACCGCCACTATAGCTGCTGTTTTCCGTGGTAGCTCTCGCGGGCCGGCGGCTAATAATTGTAGTAGGCTACGCCGCCACTATCGGTGCCGGTCCAGTTGATGGCCATTTCGCCGGTTTCCTTCTTGTAAAGCCAGCCGCTGGAGGTGCCGTCCGCCGCAGCAGAAAAGGCTGTCGCCTCGGCCACGTAAGCGATAGTCGAGAGCTTGTTGAATGGATTCTCGGGGATTTTCTTCAGATATGGGCCGTAGAGGAACGGGGCGGAAGGGACG
>JBDREF010000161.1:0-5883 GCA_043820045.1 Planctomycetota bacterium
TGAATTGCGAGTCAGGGTGCATCGAAGAGGCTCTTGCCTGCAATCGAAAGAAACCTCAAGCGACAGGCTCTCCGGCAGCTCATCGAGTGTCTCAACTTCATGGAGACCGCCAAAGAAAAGAGTTATGCTTTCACCTGCCTCGACGGGTGATGGGAGCAGGCTTTTGATTCTCCCCTTTATCCATAAGGTCATATCCATTTCTGACTGCTCGGCTACGTTGTTGATTTGAAATCCCAGTTTCTCGTCTCGTACGCGCAGATAGGTCACCAGGCATTTTCTGCGGCCGTTATTGACTGCGATTAGACTGCCTCTGAACCATCGGAACGACGGCAGATCGAAGGGATCAACCCTGATTCGGGCTTCGGTAATACGCGGCAGTGCTGCAGATCGGAGAAACCATCCGGCCAGGAGTCTGACACAGACATTTGCTCCACCCGAAAGGGCGATGCCCAAAGGTATTACATATTTACAGAATAAAGCTCGCAGAGATTGCATAAACCGCTCAACTACCCCAAAAAAACGACCCGACCGGCGAAAACCGGTAAAGGTCAAACAACCGTATTTTTCTTCGCTTCGTAATTGGTGCCCCCGGAGCTGCAGAGCCTCGCAAGACCCTGACGACCTTGAGGATTTGCTTCCAACGCTATGAACTGCAAGCCAAGACAAATATTCCTGCCATCTGCCGTGGGTAAAATCTCTATAATCCAGGCATCGAATGTCAGCGCAGATTCCGCGTGATACGGCCTGAATTCTATTCCTACCAGCCTGCCCTTGCCGAGAGTTGCTGCTTCGGTGGTGGAGATAGCCACCTGCATTCCCCCTTCTGAAATGTCAATCAGCCTTCCAGGCCAGGAGTGCCCCGGGAGCATTTTGTGATAGTCATCTTTTCGGCCGCCGTGCCAAATGAGCACGTCAACTCGCAACCATGAAGGGACCCTCAAACGGATGTACTTTCTTCTCTCTTTGGAGCCGTGAAGCTCCAAAATGCCACGGCTCATGTGCTCGGCCGAAGGCTTAAGTACGACATCAGAAGCTTCGAGTATATGGAAAACCTTATCGAGGCCATGCTGGTGGAAGGTTCGTTTTGTGGCCATAGTCAGATTGTAAAACATGCAGCAACGCCCTCGCTGGCTCAAGACATCGGACAATGCCTTAAGTGTATCGATGGATTTGCAGGTAGGCTCTATAACTGCCCCGAGATCCACAAGGAGGTCGGATTTGGGCATGTCAACCGCCAACTTGTCGTTGAGGGCACGGAGTTCATCACCGGTCAGCGGCTTCGCCGGCAACTTGGTGATGACGATATCGTAAGAACAATCGTGATCCATTAGCCTCTCCTCTACCTCAGCAATTCAGTAAGTCAACGAAGGTGATGATGCGCTTGATTCTCAAAGACCATGGCCATCTGAGATGCGCTCAATTTCTTCGTACTTCCCCGGCCGTACTGCAACCAATTAAAGTATAAGAAAGCGGTTACACAATACAAAACGACAGTATGCTTCTGTCCGGGCAGCAGTGATTTTATCGGACGTCAGAGCGGGACAGATATCGCCTGTCCTTTTGACATTTTGGTTCTATGTGAGGATGCCTGCTAAGAGAAATTTTTCAGGATTCTTCATACAGCTCCCCCAATAAAATAGGGACGCCGGATCGAAAAAATGGTGCGAAATATCGCACCATACGTTTTTCGCGGGCGAATGAACAAAACCTAATAGCGGACCGAACAGCATGGGCAACCCCGGCGCGCCGGGATGCACATCCTACACGACTAATCTGCTTCAGCGACTACTTGGCTGCTGTACCGGCGGTTTGCGTTTCGCGGCGCTGGGCAGCACTTGCTGTGTGCACGTTGCGGTGCGTTTTCTTCTTTTCCCGCTTTCGTCCGGCCCATTTATAGGCCAGCACAGGAATGTTGGGCGCAGCTACCCTCAAATCACGCCATCCGACAAGTCCGATTCGCGAAGCCTTCTTCATAATACGGCGGAGCTGCCCAAAGTCGTAGAATCCGGCGCGGATTTGGTTGCGGATTTCTTTGAGTTCCTTGTGCCCGTAGCGATCCGAGTACACGGGCCCGCCGACACGCTCGCAGCGGTAGCCCGGCGTCTGTTCGACAATTTCCTGCAGCGGCGAGAACTTCTCTATGCGGAGTTTCTGGAAACTGATGGAATCCAGCTTGAGTTCCCTGGCGAATTTCGGGATGTAGAGCATTTCCTCGCGGCTCTCGCCGATGTTGCCGTAGATGAAGTACCCGTGCAGGTAGAAGTCGTATTGCGTCAGGACCGCAAGGGCTTCGCGGATCTGCTGCTGGGTAATGCCCTTCTGGAGCTGTTCGAGTATCCTGTCGTGCGGCGATTCGATTCCGATCAGGAAAATCCTGATGCCGGCCTTTTGGGCCTTTTCGAGGGTCGTCGGATGCCTGGCGACGTCGATACGGGTCTGGACGACGAATTTCTTCTTGATGTTGTTCTCGACAATCAGGTCGCAAAGCCGCTCGCTCCTCTTCGGGTTCGTGAAAAAGTTGTCGTCGCTGAAGAGCACGACGTCGGCGGTGACCGTTTTCAATTCCTCGATAACCGATTCGACCGGCCGCTCCGTGTAGCTGCGTTTCTGCCCCAGCGGATTGAGACTGAAAGTGCAGAATTTGCACTTGAAGGGACACCCTCTCGTCGTAAGCACCGCATCGAATGTATGGCTGCTGACCGGGACGCCGTACACGACCGCACGATAATCGTGCCTCCTCAGGGACCGGTCGGGAAACGGTATCTTCGCGACGTCGGGCAAGGGATGATTGTCATTGTGGACGACTTGCCCGTTGCGGCGGCATGAGAGCCCGAGGATGTCCTCGTACGGGACGCCGGTGACTATCTTCGCGATGGTCTCTTCGCCCTCGCCCCTGACGATTAAGTCCACGTTCGGGCAGCGCTCGAAGATGTGCTCGACCTCCTGCGTCGCCTTATAGCCGCCGACGACCGTGCAGACCTCGGCGGGCAACTGAGCTATAAACTCGCAGACTTTATCGAAGCGAGAGTGCCATTGGATGCTGATGCAGAGTAGATCGACCTCATCCCTGATGAACTTGTTGAGCTTATCGGCCTCCCTATAGGCCGACTCGTACCGCAGGTCAAGAAGCGTCACCTTGCCGACCAGGCCCTCCATGCTCGCAGCGATGTACTCAAGGCCGGTCGGGGGGAAAATCCCCATCGCCGCGGTGGTATCGCCAAGATACGGGTTCAGGGCAAGGGCGTGCTTGTACTTGATCTTATCGCCGGAATTTACCATACAAAACAAATCTCCATATCCAAACAACTTCGCGTCGGGACAAAATCCTCGTCGCGGATATCCTTATCCCTCCGGCGGCTCATTTTCGCGCCTGGCGCAGCATATATTCATCTATCCCATCACCTCCCGGGCGTACCACGCCATTGGGGCCAGCATACACTCTGGAAAAGAAAAAGCAAAGAAAAAGACGGCGACCGGCGTTGCCCAATGAAGATAAGAGCCAGAAGAGTAAGAAGAAGCTGCTTTCGACGTATTTTCTCGACTTCGTTGGCGTTTTTTGTGAGAAAGCTCGCTGATTCCGCCGGAATATTGTAGATACTGAGATGAAATTATGTTATTATGAGACTTGAAACTTCCGGGAGAGCTTCCGTGAAGTGTAAATGGGAAATCCCGGTTTAGATTGCGTGAGCTTTGAAATTGGCTCTGGCAAAATAGTATAGTTTTTGCCTGATTTCCAGCTTTGGCACTACTGTCAACGTCACGTTTTATTTATGAAGGAGGAAGTAAGATGGGTAAGATCCGAAGTTTCACTGTGCTTGTTCTTATGCTCTCGGTTGCCAACGCCTGGGGAGCAGGTTTCCTGGACGACTTCGATAGACCCGATGGCGATGTAGGGAATGGTTGGGCGACTCAGGCGGACGGGACCATTCAGGTCAAAATCGTGGACAACGAGGTTCTCATCGCCGGTGAGCAGGCCGTCGACTGGGTGCGGTGCGGTATCTCCCGAGACGTTGTGGATGAGACGAGGGTCTCCTGCGACTTCAAGGGCGATGACAGCTTCAACTTCCACATCCGTGTCAGCGACGCAGAAACCAGCGCCTACCTCGAGATCTACACATGGGGTGGCCCCCTCATCCATGCCAATTCCGAAGATGGCGGCTGGCCTGGCTGGACCGACATCGCTGGCTCAGCTGTAATAGCAGGGGAGTACAACACCGTGGTGTTGGAGCAAGACGGTACAGAGTTTACCATCACCCTTAACGACGCGGTGGTCGGTACTCTCACGAATGCCAACCTCACCCGCATCGGGAGCGTGCTCATCGCCAGCGATGCAGCGGCCGGCACTGTTGGAAGTCTTCACATCGACAATGTGCAGATAGGGATTGTATTTGCTGCCAAAGCCAAGGACCCGATTCCCGAAGACGGTGCGATCCATGAAAATACATGGGTAACCCTCTCCTGGACGCCGGGGAAGTTTGCTGTTTCTCACGATGTCTATCTGGGCGAGGATTTCGACGTTGTGAACGAAGCGACTCGCGACTCAGACGTATACCGCGGCAACCAGGTGGCAGACTTTTATGTAGCCGGCTTCCCGGGCTTTGCTTATCCGGAGGGGCTTGTGCCTGGTACGACGTACTATTGGCGAATCGACGAGGTCAATGACGCCGATCCGAACAGTCCGTGGAAAGGCGATATCTGGAGTTTGACAATCCCTCCGAAGACCGCCTATAATCCCAACCCCGCCGACGGTGCAGAGGGCGTTCCTCTGACTGCGACGCTCAAGTGGACGCCGGGTTTCGGTGCGAAATTGCACACCGTGTATTTTGGCGACAACTTCGACGAAGTGAGCAATGCAGCCGGAGGCCTTCCCCAGGGGGCCTTAGTCTATAAGCCCGCCTCCTTTGAATCGGAGAAGGTTTACTACTGGCGTGTGGATGAGTTTGACGGCGTTGCCACGTATAAGGGCGATGTCTGGGGCTTTACGACCCCGGGCGCCGCCGGCAACCCGCAGCCGGCTAACGGCGCCGTGGATGTGCAGATGACGGCTACTCTTAGCTGGACGCCGGCGGACAATGCTGCTTCGAGCGAACTGTACTTTGGCACCGATGCCGATGCCGTGAAGAATGCTGCCGCGGCATCACCCGAGTACATGGGCAACAAAGCACGCGGTTCGGAGAGCTACGATCCCGGCAAACTCGCCCTGGATGCGACCTACTACTGGCGCGTGGATACGGTCTATCCGGATAGAACAGTCAAAGGTCTTGTGTGGAGCTTTGAGACTGCCGGTTTCATTCTCGTGGACGACTTCGAGTCCTACAATGACATCGACCCACCCGACCCCAACAGCAACAGGATATTCGACAAATGGATAGACGGTTTTGGAACCGCGACAAATGGAGCGCTTGTAGGCAATGACTTCCCTCCTTATGCCGAGCAGACTATTGTCCACGGCGCCGCCCAGTCGATGCCGTATTTCTACGACAACAACAATAAGACTTCCGAAGCAACGCTCACGTTGGTCTATCCGCGTGACTGGACCGAGGGAGGAACTACGAAAATGTCTCTATGGTTCCGCGGCGATTCGGCTAATGCTCCTGAGCAGTTGTTTGTTACCCTGGGCAATGCGGTGGTCTATCACGACGATCCTGCCGCAACGCAGACAACCGCATGGACGCAGTGGATAATCGACCTGCAGGCACTTGCGGACCAGGGCGTCAACCTCGCCAACGTCGATTCGATCACAATCGGCATTGGCACCAAAGGCAGTCCGGCCGCCGGCGGCGCAGGAACGATGTACTTCGACGACATTCGGCTGTACCGGTAGGTTTTCAAGAGACTATGAAAGCGGCAGGCAATTGAGCTGCCGATATAATGAGTGTGCAC
>JBDREF010000162.1:0-6365 GCA_043820045.1 Planctomycetota bacterium
TCGTCGAAGAACATCTCGCCCGAGCCGCCAATACCTGGATTGTTCTTGTCGCCTACGCCGATTGAGATGCTGTCAACGTCGCTCAGGTTGATACCCTGGTCTGCAAACTGTTGAAGGTCTATACGCCATTGCGTCCAGGCATCTGTCTGAGTAGCAGCAGGGTCGTCGTGGAACACCAGTTTAGGCGTCCCCGTCTTATTGGCGACAGCCACATACATCGGCTGGGCGCTGTTGCTCAGCAGGCCGATGTCCTGAGACTGCCACTGGCCCGTGACTGTGCCGGTGGTCTGGACGTTCGAGAATACGGCCTGGCCCGTCACGCCGACATTGTGGCTGGTCAGTGCCAGACCTATGTAGACGGTCGAATCCATCGATATGCTCGGCCTCCATACCATCGGCGTCCAGGCAGTCCCGTTGCTGGAATAGGAGCCTCGGAAGTTGCCCGCTACATCCCGTTCTATCTTGACCCAGTACGGAGCTTTAAGCGCCATCTGCTCGGGCGTCGCTACAGAAGTGTCGCTCGTGGCGCCGATGGCGGTATCTGTCCTGGCCTGGAACCTTACTCCCTGTGTGGGTGTTCCGTCGGCATTCGTGGGTGTAACATAAACGGCCGCGAATTTCGAGCCTGCATCCAGAGTCTCACGAATCATAACACCTGCCTTGGCCCAGACATCGGTAAGCTCGACGCTCTCGATCTTCGCGGTAATCGAGCCGACGCCCGAGAGCTGCTTATAGGCAAAGTGGAACTCATCGGCAGTGCCCCAGATATCCACGCCGCCGGCGGTCATCGTATACGTTCCAACGGGGCCTTCTACGAAGCTGCCGACCGAGCCGGGATAGCCTCTGAACCATACCGACAATTCCGCTATGCCTCTGACGGTCCAGTCACGCTGGGAATCCAGCTTCTTGGTTGCCTGCGAATGATCGAAGGTGCCCTGGTTGTTGTAGTTCAGCGGCATTGACTGCTTGCCGCCGTGGACAATCGCCTGCTCGGCGTAGGGAGGAAACAGGTACCCGACCTGCGAACCATTGTCGGCAGTGCCGAAGCCGTCAATCCAACTCTGCCAGATTGCTTCGTTCGCTCCGTCGTTGTCGGTGTAACTCTCGAAATCCTCCACGACCAGGTACTGGATTGTCGAGAAGTTCCAGATATCACCCTGCCAAGTCGCAGGCGTCTCGGCATCGTTGACCTCATCGACCCGCCAGAAGTAAGTCTTGCCGAGGTCGAGGGCCAGCGGGCCATGGCTGGTATCGGTCGCGGTAGTCACAGGGGCTGTGCCGTCCGCCACTGCCTGGAAATCATCGCTGAAATAGACATCGTGCTTATCCGCCTCGCGGCCGGCTCTCCAGCCGAGGGTCAAATCCAGAGGCACATCGGTCGCCATGGAACCCGGGTTGGGCTCCCGTGCCTGGACGGGAATGGAGAAGAACCGCACCTCGCTGAGGCCGAACTGCGGCAGCAGGCCTTTCCAGTTGCTGTTGGCGGTGAGCCTGACGTATTTTGCGCCCACTCCAGCCATATCGATAGTCGTGTTGTGTGCGTAGTTGGCCGAACCGGGCGCCTGGGCGAACTCGTGAGTAGTTCCAAGTGCCACGAAATCCACGCCATCGGTCGAATACTCAATTGTGACGTCTTTGAATCCCAGGCCGATGACCGCTTCCAGACTATCGTTCGAGTTCCAGACCCACATTTCATAGAGTTTGTAAATGTTGTCGAACTCGAACAAAATCCAGGTCGGTTGTACGGCACCCTGGCCGCTCAACCACATGTTGTTGAGGCTCTCATTGGTGTGCAGCAGGCCGGTACTGTCAAGGCCGGAGCCATTCACTGTGTTTTCAGGCCCTTTGCCCGGTTCGTTGCTGGAGGCCGTCGCGGTTACATTTTCGATAACGTGAACAAATGGCTCGGTCGTGAAGCTCCAAATACCCCCTTGGAATACGGTGCTGTCCGGTGGAGCATTAACCTCATCTACTCGCCAGTAGTAGGTGGTCTCGAAATCAAGCCGCTGGGGCGGTGTGTAGCTATTGGCATCCACTGTGATCCCGCCGACGCCGTTGGCAATGTCGTCGAAGTTCTCACTGAGGTAAACTCTGTGCCCATTCGCAGGAGGGGCAAACTCTCCAGGCGTCCAGCTAAGCGTTACGTTCCGCGATACATCTGTCTGGCCATCGGATGGCTTCGGATTACTAGCTTTTCCTGGTTTTCCGGTCCACTCGAAAATCTCTTTTACGTCGGTGACACTCAATGCAAGGTTGTATATTCGGGCCTCGTCCAAGTCACCTGAGAAAATTTCATTGCTGCTGGTACTATTACCTTGTTTACAACCTAATCCCAAGGCGGCTGTCACGAGCGGCCCCAATGAAAAGGAGCCGGAGCCAACCTCTTCAGCATTGAGATATATTATGACAGTATTTCCATCGAAAGTGATGGCTATATGTGCCCACTCATCAATAAATTCGGTCATTGCGCCGGCCGGACTGCTTATGGTCTGAGTAAAGTTCCTCATCCTGACCTGGCCCGCCGTAGTGACCTCGGAGAACCACCTCATCCCTTCGGCACTCCAGTCATTCCTCTTGCCGATCAAACCCGTTCTTTCGGCCTTGTTTTGTTCACCGGTCCACCTGGCCCAGATGGCCAGTGAAAATGACTCACCAGGGTCCCAATTTCCAACCGAAATCCTGCTGCCGGGATTGCCGTCAATGCTGACAGCCGCATTACCTATGAAACCTGGGGAGATCCAGGTTACACCGTTATACATGGTTCCGTCGTGACCATTGCCCGATGCATCGGCGGTTACAGTACCTGTACCCTCGTTTAGGGGCCAGTAGCCTACAAGCCCTCTCTGGATATCTGCATTTGCCAGGCTTGCAGTCAGCCCTATCAGACAAATAGAGGCGACCAAATAAGTTGATTTTGAGCACATAATCATCCTCATTCACAAAAGGGGGTTGAAATGAAAATCGGCCTCTGATAACCATGGTCCTGATTACCTATGGTTTTCATCTGCCATAGACTGCAACGATTTGACATCGCCTCCTTCCTTCGAAAGCCTATGATCACAAGAACTTTGTGTGCCGGATGACAAAAGATCAACTCGAATCCGACAGTTTTATTTATACCAGATTATCCAGTTTCTCGTCAAGGACAAAATGGCATGGTGGTGTCACGCAGCTCCAAACCTCTCTGCCGGCGGGTGATCGCCGGATATCAGGATGAGAATAGGCGCCGAATCAGGTATTGGCCGATGCCGTTAGTGCGCGGGCTAACGTTACTGCCCAGCCGGCGGCTAAGATGATTATCAGGGCTAAAATGATGTATCTGATCTTCATTTCCTTCAAGAACGTGTCGATGAATCGAAGGTGGACTGCGAATACGGCCGTAATGAACGCAAGAAAAGCAGCGATGACCGCCAGCGAGCACAGAAGGCCACAGGCGGGTTGGATGTAGAAAGCTTCGAGGATACGCCCCTGCGCGAAAGCTAAGGTGGCCGTAGTCATCCCGCAGGTCGGACACGGCAGGCCGGTTCTCTGCTTGAATCCGCAGTAGCCGAGCCATTGGCCCACGTCGGTTTTGGCTCGTCCGGCTAATGCGAAGACGCCGAAGAAGGACACAACGGCCAGACAAACCGCGCCCGCTGCGAGACGCCGGCGAAACGAGGCTCGCGCCAATAGGAATTTAGAATTATTTAGCTGTTGGCTTGTATGCATAACTACGCTAAAATAAGTAAACGAAACGGTTGTGTCAAGACTGGAACGGGTAATACGATATGGCATTAGAGCACGGAGATCTGAGCAGGATGTTAGAGACGGCCGTTGTCGCGGCGCGTCTGGCGGGCCAGCATGCGATGGAAGAAATCAACTACATCAAGACGTCCATCAAGAACGCCACTGAGATGGTCACGCAGGCCGATACTCAATGCCAGAAGATAATCATAGACCGAATCAAGGAAAACTACCCCGACCACGGCTTTATCGCCGAGGAAGGTCGCGAGGGTAAGCTGTTCAAGCAGCCCCCGCGCGGTGGGGATATGCTGTGGTGGGTCATCGACCCGATAGACGGAACGAACAATTTTGCGCACCGTATGTTGTTCTTTACGGTCAGCATCGCGGTTATGTACGAAGGCGAGCCGATCATTGGAGTTATTTTCGAGCCGGCCACGGAGTCGATGTTCACCGCGGTCAAGGGTGGCGAATCGCAATTGAACAACAGGCGAATTACCGCCGGCGATGAGGCGATGGACAAATTTGCGAGCGTGGGTTTGGAAAGCCATTTTGACGAGGGAGCGCCCGCCTGGGCGTGCGAGCTTATGCGGCGGACGAGATTCCGCAATTTGGGGTCGACGGCCCTTCAGTTGGCGTATGTTGCAAAGGGTAGTATGGTCGCGACCATCGCCAATACGCCGAAGCTTTGGGACATAGCGGCCGGCGTGGCAATCGACGAAGCCGCCGGAGCCGTGATAACCGACTGGCAGGGGCGGAAAATCTTCCCCGTCGATCTCGACAGCTACGACGGCGGCAAGCTGCAGATAATTGCAGCCAACAAGAAGGTACACTCCAATATCCTCAAATTGCTGAAATCTTAGATGCAGCAGTTACCTTGGGTCGGGAGCCGGGTGAAGAGCGCGGATTCTCACTTTATCATCGGGGGATGCAACCTGGCTTCTGTCGAGTATGGCTACGACTCTCTTTTGGGGGCCGTCTGCGCCGATGCGAACGAGAATGTAAGCGGTAAAGACGTCGCTTCGTACGGTTACAAGATTGCTGATACGCGAGAAAATCACGTCCCGTTCTTCGAAGTCGCTGGCCGCTCCGTCGCTCGGTGTAAGGTCTGGGAATCGGTCCAAATCGACCGAAGCATACGCCGGGTCATACGCATAGTAACCCATCTCGGGAACCTGCATCAGGTCGGCGATACTTTCGAAGGCTCCGATGATTGTCTCCCTGTAGGTGACTATTCGCTCGGCGATTGCCGGCTCCATCCACGGCAACTGGGCGATCACGAACCACGGGGCGGTATTGACGTTAATTCGGCCCTTTATTCTCGTTTCGTACGCCGGCCGGCCATAAGTTGCGGGGTCCATGACAGTCAGATATTGAAAAATTCTCGTAAAGAGAGGATTCTTCAAGTCCATGCGGACAAGCCCTTCGGCAGGTTCTGTCTCGAGCGTAAAGCCGATCATGTCGCAGGGATCAGGACTCGGTGCGACGGTGAGCGCCTTTGCTATGTCACCGACGGATAGAAAAGAGCCCACGGAATTCGCAAGATTGTAGTTCCTTCGGCTTCCGCTAACCCCGTTGGCTGTGCCTAACGTGTTGCTTGCAGCCGAGGCACTCTGGTACACGATGTTCCAATTGTTGTCCGCGCGAGCGTAGGATTGCGGGGCATTCTTGACCGCATCCCAGTCAAACCACGCCTCTTCGGTCTGCTGCTTGTCCATGTAGATATCTGAAGACGATTTGTTCCTCAGAAGGTAAATGTCATAACTGGCTCTTAGCGTATATGCCGGCGGATCGGAATCGGGCACCTTGTCGTATTCGGCCGGCAGCAAAGCCGCGTCTTCTTTGCCGGCGCCCGTTGACATCAGGCCTGTGACGCCAAAGGTGCTCGATGCGGCCGAACCGCTTGTGATTACGAATCGACTGCCGTCCGCTATCGCGTAGCCGGCCAGATTTATCGTGCGTACTACCGTCCCGGCGGCGTCGCGCAGCTCCAATCTGAAATCACCCAGCGGAATGTCCGCGTCGAACGGATTATAAAGCTCGATCGCGAAATGGTTATTTGCCGGAACATCTGCGTCTGTCTCGCTGATTCTAAAGGCCACCTCGCTTATGAACGGCTGAGCCTCAAAGCCGTAATACGTTTTCGAGCCAACCGGCAGGACTGTTACGTCGGCGTCATAATCACGGAGATCAACTATGTTAACCGCCAATTGAGCGGCTAATCCATTCGCGTCCGCGTAGTTAGGTTCGGCGGCCAGCAGTCCCGCCTTTATCGCGTTGTATAGCAGATTCGCGTCGGCCATATTGACATTGACCATCTTGCCGTTATTGAAAGTGGGCCCTGCGGGATTAATAATCCGGTCCATGTTGTGAGTGGTGACAATATGCCGATATGCGTAATTCGGGTCGTAAACGCCGTCGTTGCGGGCTCTCCTGTACCACGCATCAAGCTCATTTCCGCCGGATGCGACGGGGGTGGACAAAGTGTAACTCCTGAACTGGCTGGTCCATTGCTCCAGTCGCGTGTCAATGGCGCTTTGATTCAACAGGAATCTGTAGCGAAACTCAAGCTCATCGGAAATGTCAAAGGGCGTGTAAGGCCCGTTTGGCTCGCCGTAATCCCAGATGACATTCTTCTCGTATTC
>JBDREF010000163.1:0-5141 GCA_043820045.1 Planctomycetota bacterium
TGGCCCTTACTGATTGGCTTAGGCTGGAAATCGCGAATGCTCTTTCTCTGTTTCAGCATCTGGTCGAGGCTTATCGCCCGGCCCGGCTCAAAGGGCGGAAGCTCAATCTTAGCAGCTTGCGGATACTCCTTATACAACTCCGGCTTAGCGGCCCAGTCGAGCCGGTGCCCGGACATTCGGTCGGGCCGATACTTCGTCTCCTCTTGAAATCTGTCGCCTACGCCATCCATTCTCAAACCTCCGTTTGCCAAATTATACCCGTTAGGGCCGTAGCAAGCCTTACGCATAAATCATAACGCCTGCATCGTCGCATTGAAACACCCAAATCAAGCGTGAAAACCATGCGTTAAATCGGCTAAAATTAAGTACTTAGTGACTTTTTGAGAAATTTTGTCAAAAATAATACAAAACATTTGACTTTGTTATATAGTATGGTAAAATGTGTCACATGTTAGATGTTTACGTAATAAGCAATAGTCAAGCAATTGGAGGCCTGGTGGATCCGGTCGGCGCCGGATGCGATTCGGTCGTAGCGGATGTTCGGGGACTATCCGAAGACAGGCGGGAGATTGGAAGATGGAAACAGTAAATGAAAGTGCTTTGCAGCAGGCGCCGCAGGACAAAGGCCGGCGCAGCAGCGAGATTGACCTGCTCCGCAGCAGGCTGAATCTGCTCGACGGCAGGGATAGGGTCATGATGGCAATGTACGTGGAGAACGGCAACAGCTTTCGGCAGATAGCCCGCCTTCTCGGCGTCAATGAGCAGAGAATCAACCGGAGGATTCGCAGGCTGCAAAAAGGGCTCATCGACAGCGAGTACATAACATGCCTGCGCGAGCGCAGGAAGTTCACGCTTCATCAAATGACCGTCGCCAAAGATTACTTCCTGCTGGGTATGTCACGGAGGAAAATTGCGGCGAAAAGACGGCTGAGTCTCTATCACGTTCGCAATACCGTCGAAACGATACAGCATATCCTCAGCGCCGAATACGCGGGGTCCGGGCGGTCCGGAGCTTAACTCTGAACATACTCGATACGGGAGAATGATTATGGCCGAATACAGCATTTCGAAGAGTTTCAAGTGGGAGGGGACAATTAGCGACAGGGTCGCTTCGGTTTGCAGGATGTTCGGGCTTACGGCTGACAGGCTCGCCGAGAGGCGCTTCACGCACAAGTGCCGCCTGCAAATCAACGCCGGTGACATTGTCTATATCACCGGCCCGTCGGGAGCGGGTAAGACGGTTCTGTTCAACGAGCTGGAAAAAGCCATACCAGCGGCCGACAGGGTGAACCTTGCCGACATCGACCTGCCGAGCGACAAAACGCTAATCGACTGCATCGACGCCGGTCTGATGGAGAGCCTGCGATTCCTCAGCTACGCCGGTCTGAACGACTGTTACTGCATTCTTACTCCGCCGAGCAAACTCAGCGCCGGCGAGCAATATCGCTTCCGTCTGGCGATGGCGTTAGCTGCGGGCAAGCAGTTCGTCTTCGCCGATGAGTTCTGCTGCGAGCTGGACCGAATCACTGCGACGGTAATTGCGTCCTGCTTGCAAAGGTTCGCGAAAAGAGAGGATACAACGTTCATCCTGGCTTCGAGCCACGAAGACCTGCTTCTCGATCTGGCCCCTGATGTTCTTGTCGTCAAGAAATCGTCCGGCCCGGCAGAGGTGATTTACAAGCACAGGAGGTAAAAATGGCAAGCTGTTCGGTCTGCAAGAGGTTGAAAGTCGCTGCCGGCTGTATCGATGACTATCGGCGGCTCGCACACTATCACTATCGTGACAGTCACCTTGGGCCGTACACGGCGATTTTCGCACTGAGAGGAGATTCCAGACTGGCGGGAACGTCGCGCACAATTACGGCCGGTGTCATCGTCTATTCGACGGCCAGTGCCGTGCTCGAACTGCGGAACATCGCGACTGATAATTTCTTCGCCGGTCTCGACAAGGGCACGCAGTTGGCGCTTATGAACAGGGACATTCGCCGGATAAGCAGAGTCATCGTCGAGCCCAGATTCCGCGGGCTGGGCCTGGCGAGCAGGCTGGTCCGCGAGACGATGCCCGAGCTGAACGTTCCCATCGTCGAGGCGGTTGCAGTGATGGGACTGGTCAATCCGTTCCTTGAAAGGGCTGGAATGAAGGCTTACACCGCGCCGCTTCACGCCGGCAGCGTCCGGCTTATCGAGGCGCTCAGCATGATAGGGATAGAAACCGACCAATTGATTGATCCGCGGAGCGTGCAGCGAACAATCGACCAATTGTCACCGGAGAAATCACAGTTCCTCGAACGCCAAATCAGGTATTTTCTAAGAAGCCACGGCAGACGCAGGGACATGTCACCCGGCCTCGAACGAACGCGGTACATCCTGACCCGCCTGACCGCCAGGCCCACCTATTACATCTGGTTCAATCCTGAGTTTGACAATGGTTGCTCGATTGCGGATAGTCGTCGAGAATCCGGAAAGGAGAGTGCATAATACCCATGACGACAGTAAACAGCCGCATATCGCCGATACCGATTGAGAAACTCGTTGCTCATTCCGACAATCCCAATCACATGAGCAAGAGAAACCTGACCAAGCTCGTTCGGAATATCGAACGGACCGGGCGATACGAGCCTTTGGTGGTCCGGCCGTGTCCCCACGAATCCGGCTTCTTCCAAATCATCAACGGCCGCCATCGCCGGCTGGCTCTGCTGGAGCTTGGCTACAAGACCGTTGACGCAGTGGTCTGGGACGTTAACGACGTCGAGGCCGATATCCTTCTCGCCACGCTCAACCACCTGGGTGGCAGAAATGTCCTTGATAAGAAACTTGCTTTGCTGAGGCGGCTGAGCGGCAGGATGCAGGTTCGGGAGCTGGCGAAACTTCTGCCGCAAAGCGCCTCTCAGATAGAGCGGCTCAGCGATCTTAAGGTCCCGAAGGCCCCGGCGAATACCGACGCAGTCAGCTTTGCAAACCCGCTGGTGTTCTTTGTGAGCGACGGGCAGCAGGAAATCATCGAGAGGGCATTATCGCTCGCCCGGCAGGGCCGCAGCGAAAAGACAAAGGCCGCAAGAAACGCCGCAGCCCTTACGGCGATTGCAGAACGTCTTACCAAAGGTTCCCGATAATGCCCTGTAAAATGCGACATAGACGCTTGTTTCAATACTTTCACGGCAGTAATCGTAGGATGAGCAGCAGAACTGCCCATGCGGTCTGCTGCGATGCTTTTGTTGTGATTTTTTTGTTGGAAGACTTGCGATTTGGAATCAAAGCTCGTAGTCCTTTTGATTAATCAAAAGGACTACGAGCATCGAACAACAACATCTGACTATTGAAGGTTTGATACGCGAAAATGAAGATACGATTTGTGCAGTTGGAAAGTGACGCGTTCCTGACGGATATCGATTTCATGCGTTTCTCGCCCGCCGAAAGGGGTGTGTATCTCAGCCTGATTTTGTTTCTCAACTGCAACGGCGGCAAATGTCCTTTCGACACATCGGCCCTGAGCCGATTGTGCAACTGCGAGAGTGCAGAAGAGTTCGAAAAAATCTGGACCAACATCGCAAAAAAGTTTCAGACACGCAACGGCGTGATTAAACATAAACGTGTAACCAAAGAACTGGCTAAGGCCAGGAAGCACCGGCAAGCAAAGCGTGCAGCAGGACTTAAGGGCGCCGAAAAGAGATGGCAGACCGATGGCACAGCCAATGGCGACGCCATAGCTAAGGAAAGGAAAGGTAACGTAATCGAAAAGGAAAGTGAAGATACTTCGAATACGAATACGACAGAACACGCTCTTTCTTCTTCGACTTCGGTTCGAACTCGTTATACGGCCGAGAGCCAGCGCCGGGCACTGGACTTCAACGAGGCCCTGACCGGCATCATCCGCCCGCGAACGCAGTCGGACCGCACGTGTTTTCACAACGTCACCAAATGGCTCGTCGAGGGCTGTGCGGCGGGGCGGTTCAACGAAGCCATTTTCGGCCGCGTGTTAGACTACGCCAGAGAGGCAAGCGAGGGCCGGAACCCGGCGGCGGTGTTCATGGCCCTGCTCAAAAAGGAATTGGGCTACAAAAATGGGTAAAGACACTTTCGATCAAAAGCGAGCATCGGGTTTCGGCTGATACCGCCGGCGCGAGGGCAGGCCGTTGCGAAAAAGTAAGCCCCTGGGGGCAGGCAGAAATTGCTTGACAAGGTCCCGCGAAGCGTTAATATTAAGGTAAGAAGGATGGCTTCTCAGGCCTTGCGTTTCAAAACGTCGGTTTTGCACCTCTTCGATAAAAGGTTTCTTTTGCTTTGGATTTTAGTTGGACGGGATTTTTTTGATGGCACAAGAGAAGGAAAGACAACTTATCAAGGGTCCGTGGTCGTGGACGAAGGAAGATATCGCGCTGCTCAAAGAGCTTTATCCCAAGGGAAATATCAGGATGATAGCCGACCGGCTCAACCGGCCTCTTACCGCGGTCAGGCAAAAGGCCTACGACATTGGGATGAAAACCGATATCTACCGCTACTGGACCGAGGACGATTTGAAGCTGCTGGCGAGGCTCTATGCGAATGCAGCGACGCGCGAGCTGGTTCGGCGGCTCGGCCGGTCCGCCGGCTCGATAAAGACCAAGGCGCTGCAGTTGGGGCTCAGAAAGAGCAGCAGCTATCTGAAGGACTTAAAGTCCCGCCCGCGAAAACGACGCAACAGCAAATAGCATACACAGCACAGGCCGCGTTCCCCTGGGGACATTCCCGTAAGGGACGCCTGACGGTGCTTACGGCGGGGCAGCAAAGTTGCCGACCCTACAGCCTGCGGTTTGTCATGTCGAGCGAAGTCGAGACATCCGGCCGGGGATTTTATGCGGCTTACACTTGCAGCCGGATCCCTCCACTTCGGTCGGGATGACAGCTTTGTAAGGTAGGCTTTGGCCCACCGATGAACCTATAACCCACCATGCGGAGTTTATAATGACGAGCAAAGCAAAGCGATTAAGTGCGCGGCAGCTTGCCGTGATAGATGAGCTGTTCGACGGCGAGCAGAGCGAGCAGGACGTTCTGAAAAAGTGCAAAGTCAGCCGTAAGCTATACGGCCGGTGGCTGGCCGACGAGGCCTTCACCGCCGAGCTGGATCGGCGCATGGCCGAGGCCTATCGGCGAAGCGCGCTGCT
>JBDREF010000164.1:0-10306 GCA_043820045.1 Planctomycetota bacterium
CAGGCCGGCTGGCGTATTGTATTCGTGCCTGACGCAGTAATCACTCATCTGGGCGGGCGTTCATCGGAGCAGGTGCCACTCAAAAGAGTAATGATGCTCAAGAGTATGGCGATTTTTTTCAGGAAGCACAGAGGAAGATTATCGGCAGGCTTGTTCATCATAGTATTCAAATTCGCCGTGATCCTGCGGAACATCTGCCACTTGATAATGGGAATTGTAACCTATATTGCCGCAATTGCCACAGTAGATAGCGATAGAAGAAACAAAGCGGCTAAAAAAATCAAACTGCACTCGCTTTTGCTCTCGAAGTACCTATGGCGTATCATCACGCTGTAGTATCAGGCCGAGCGATGCCATGGCGCATCGTAATCACCGTTCTCAATAATATCGAGCGTGTATTGTGCTATTTTCTTCCCGTTGAACTCCGCGTGCGCACGTTCCATGCCGGCATTGGCGATTTTGATTCTCTCGTCTTCATGCTTGAGATACCAGTCAGCCAGTTCAAGAAATTCTTCGGCCGTATCAAAATACATCAGATGTACACCGTCCTCGAAGAGCAGGTCGGAATCCGGCACGCGCTTGGCGAGGACAAAAGCACCGGACGCGAGATAGTGTGTAAAACGGTCGGAATGATAGAGGCTGACGTCATTGGCTATGTTTATACTCAGTGCGATACGGGCTCCGCTGATCGCATACTGGTAGTCAATGCCGCCTATTTTGGGACGGCCGAGACAACCGTAAAAAGTACAGTTCTTCCTGTCCGCCAAACTACTGATTACCTCGTATCTCAGCGGGTCTATGGGCAGCCGTTTGTGCGTGCGCCTGGTTTTACCGGTGAACAATATGTCGGTTTTCCACTTGTCCGAAACTTCGTAGCGATATTCGTAATCGGGATCGCAAGGATTCGGCATAAACAGGCTGCGGACACCGGCTTTCCTGTATTCGCCGAGCCATTTGCCGTTATTGGTGGCCAGCATAAGATCGAGCTTAGAGCCAATCGGCACACGGTCTTTTTGCAGCTCCGGCCAGGGGTCTCCGTCAAAGCCGTACATAAAGGCATTCGGGGCGGCCTGCCGGATCAGTGCAATGGTCTTTACGTCGAGAAAATTGGCAAATGAGATCTGAATAATATCCGGATTGTAGCTGTTCAACTCTCGAACGAGAAGCTCATCTACCCGGTCTTTGCACCAACGGCGGCTCAGGATCTTGCTCATAACAGGCGCGGTATGCCAGAAGGCCCCGCCATAGCTGAACCGGTGAACATCGTGCCCGAGCCTTATGAAACCTTTGACCTGTTTTCGAATCCCGGACAGCAGGAACTTGCCCGTAAATTCTTTCATATCTTCTACAATCAAGATACGTTTGGCTTTCGGCATGACTTGGGGAACCCGCCCATCATCTGTTGAAATACATGGATTCGTAATACTTCTGGTAGTCGCCGGAGACGACGTTGTCGAGCCAATTGTTGCTCTGAAGGTACCAGTCTATAGTCCTGTTGATTCCTTCCTCAAAATCCACCGAGGGCCTCCAGTTAAGTGAGTTGATTATCTTGCTCGCATCAATGGCGTATCTCCTGTCGTGTCCGGGCCTGTCGGTGACGTGCTTAATCAATGTTTTCGGTTTGTCCAGCCGTTCAAGTATCAGGTTAACAACTTCCAGGTTCGCCTTTTCGTTGCAGCCGCCGATATTGTATGTCTCACCCGGCGGCGCATCGGCCAGGACCCGCCATATCGCGGTGCAGTGGTCGTACACGTAGAGCCAGTCGCGTACCTGCAGGCCGTCGCCGTAAACCGGAAGCTCCTTGTCGTTGAGGGCATTGTTGATCATCAGTGGGATGAGCTTTTCCGGAAACTGGTACGGGCCGTAATTGTTCGAACACCTGGTGATGTTGTATCTGACGCCCCACGTATGCCCGAAGGCTCTTACGAGATGGTCCGCCGCGGCTTTACTGGCCGAATACGGCGAATTCGGACTCAGCGGCGTCTGCTCGGTAAACAGCCCTTCCGCCCCGAGCGCGCCGTAAACTTCGTCGGTCGAAACCTGAATGAACCGCTCCAGCTTTTTGTCGCGAACCGCTTCGAGCAGGGTCAGTGTACCGGTGATGTTGGTCTCAATGAAAATCTTAGGTTCGGCGATAGAGCGGTCCACGTGGCTTTCGGCGGCAAAATTGATAATCGTGTCGATTTTGTACTCGCCGATAATTTTCTCAACCACTGCGCCGTCGCATATATCACCCTTCACGAACTTGTGATTCCGATGGTCCAGAAACTCGGCAAGGTTTTCGAGATTGCCGGCGTATGTAAGCTTGTCGAGATTGACGATGAAACAATCCGGATGCTCGGAAAGGACCATCCGCACGAAATTGCTTCCAATAAAACCTGCACCGCCTGTGACAAGGACTTTTCTCATAACCGCCTCAAAAAACGCTCCAACGGGACCTGCCACGGCTCGACAGGCTCATCAAGCAAAGACGCAATTCTACTGCAATCGAAACGACTGCTCAAGGGTCTTGCCGCGGCACTTGCGAAATCACTTGTCTTGCAGGCATGCATATCGACATCCATCGAAAGCTTTTCAAATATGAACTCTGCCATCCCGTACCTGCTGACGTAGCCGGAGCCGGCAAAGTGAAATATCCCTTCGGGCCTGCCGGGTAACAGTTTGCAGATCGCGGCGGCAACTTCGGTGGTCGCCGTGGGCGAGCCCACCTGGTCGTCAACAACTTTGACCGTTTTACCAGCTTTAGCGCGTTGCAGCAGCTTCGTCACGAAATTATTACCCGCGGAGCCGTAAGTCCACTCCACGCGGATTATGCAATGCCTGCAACCGCTTTGGGCGAGAAGCTGCTCGCCGGCGAGTTTAGTTTTGCCGTAAGTGTTTATCGGATTCGCAGGGTCGGTCTCGACGTAGGGCTTGTCCGAGCACCCGTCAAAAACGAAATCGGTACTGATATGCATCACCCATCTACCCACGTTGCGAGCGAGAGCACCGAGCCGCCCCACCGCCTCGGCGTTGACCCGACAGGCCAGTTCGGCTTCATTTTCGGCGCCATCGACATTTGTGTAGGCTGCACAATTGATTATCACGTCGGAATTTCCAACAGCCCGCTTCAAGTGAGCGTCGTTGGCAATATCAAAATCCGGAAGGTCGAGAACCACCGTGCCGAATCCGGACTTGCGGCAGGCGGAAGCCAAATCGGAGCCGAGCATCCCCCTGCCGCCTAAAATCGTAACCACAGTGTCATTGATCGCCATCAGAGCCCCTCTAAATGCGGCAGCTTCTCAGGTGGAAGGTCTTTGAGTCTGGAATAGGCTGAATCTTTGGCCGATATTGTGAACTCCGTGCCCGGCCAGTCGATATTGAGGTCCGGGTCATTCCAGATGATGCCGTTTTCAGTGGCCGGATTATAGAAGTCGGTGCACTTGTACGAAAAAATCGCCGTGGCGCTCGTAACGCAATACCCGTGAGCGAAACCGGGGGGAACGTACATCTGCCTGTGGTTCTCCCCTGAGAGCACCTCGCTGACCCACTGCCCAAAAGTCGCCGAACCGAGGCGAATGTCGACAGCAACATCTATCACCTCACCCGAGATGACATGGATTAACTTGCCCTGTGGTTGAGGGTATTGGAAATGCAGACCGCGCAGCACCCCTTTCCCGGACAGCGAGATATTATCCTGAACGAAGGGGCCGGCGATACCGACGCTCTCGTAACGCGCGCTGTTCCACGTTTCCAGAAAGTACCCCCGGTCGTCACCGAATACATCCGGCTCTAATATGATTACTCCCGGCAGTTTCGTCTCTTTAACATTCACAGAGGCGGTTCCTCTGCAACCAATTCACTGGCCCTGTTAAGCGACTCGAACGTTCCGGCGTCCGTCCACCAGCCGTCGAGGATGTCATAAGCCAGTTGGCCCTTTGCGATGTAAGTATCGTTAACATGAGTTATCTCGAACTCGCCGCGGGCCGACGGCTTAAGTGTTCGTATTATCTCAAAAACCGCCCCATCATAAAAATATATGCCGGTGACTGCGTAATCCGACCTTGGCTCTTCCGGTTTTTCTTCTATCCCGATAATCCTGCCGTCGGACAGCTCCGCAACACCGAAACGCTGGGGGTGCGGCACTTGCTTGAGCAGTATCCTTGCGCCGGCCCCCTGGGCGACGAACTTATCGGCGTAGCTCTTGAGATTTGCCTGGAAGATATTATCGCCGAGAATGACGGCCACGGACTGGCTCCGGGCGAAGTTCTCAGCCAACGCCAGAGCCTGCGCGATTCCGCCCGCCTGGTCCTGGACCTTATACGTAAACCGGCAACCGAAGTCCTTGCCGGAGCCCAACAGGCTGACGACATCGCCCATGTGCTCGACCCCTGTTACGATCAGGATTTCCTCAATCCCGATTCCGGTCAGCTTCTCAATGGGGTAAAAGATCATTGGCTTTTGCCCCACCGGAAGCAAATGCTTATTCGTAACCTTTGTCAGCGGCAGGAGCCGCGAGCCCGTGCCGCCGGCAAGCACAATGCCTCGTAGGTCCATATTCGTCTCCTTGTGAGTTCACCTCAGTTCGGACATTTATAAGTCGTGCAAAGGCCGATGTCAACTCCAGTATTGGAGGTACAGGCAGTCTGCGAGAACATCACGTAATCGCCTTTGTCGCCCCCGTGGTGAAGCCGCCATCG
This sequence comes from Planctomycetota bacterium, assembly GCA_043820045.1. Taxonomy (GTDB): domain Bacteria; phylum Planctomycetota; class Phycisphaerae; order Sedimentisphaerales; family Anaerobacaceae; genus JBDREF01. Next base: position 4,680 of record JBDREF010000164.1, read on the forward strand.
ACTAATATTATCTGGCCCGTCACGTACGCTGAAGCGTCCGAGGCCAGGAAAATGACCGTGCCGTCGAGGTCGTGCGGCTGACCGGGGCGATTTAAGGGAATGCGGCTCTTGACATTTGCCAACCAGTCTTTGTTCTCGTATAACGCGGCGTTCTGGGCGGTCTTGAACCAGCCGGGAGCCAGCACGTTGACTGTGACTCCGAACTTGCCCCATTCCGCAGCCAGACTCCGGGTCATCAGCAGGACCCCTCCCCGACTGGCCGTATAGGGTGCAATTCCCTCCATGCCGAACACACACGTGCACGAGCCCATGTTGATTATTCTGCCGTAATTGCGTTTTATCATCTCTTTGGCGACCGCCTGGGCGCAGAAGAAGTTGCCCTTGAGATTCGTATCAAGGACGGTATCCCAATCGGCCCAGGAGAAATCGGCGCTCGGGCTTCGGATATTCAGTCCGGCGTTGTTGACGAGGATATCAATCTTCCCATATTCCTTAACGGCCGCCTTAACCATGTTCTCGATATCGCTTTGCGAGAGCACGTCCACCTCCACGGGAAGCGCCTTTCTGCCAAGCGATTCTATTTCCCGTTGGAACTCGGCCAGGCTCGACAAGGTCCGGCTGGTAATGACCAAATCGGCGCCGGCTTTGGCAAGCGCCCTGCAGAAATACTGGCCAAGGCCCCGGCTGGCCCCGGTTACTATTGCCACTTTGCCGGATAGGTCGAACAAATCCTGCATCTTGAAGCTCCTCTGACTCTCTTTACGGTTCCAAAACGATTTTCAGCAGATTCTCCTCGCCTTTGAGCAACCTGTCAAAGGCGCCGGGGCCTTCTTCCAGAGGCAGTACACCGCTGATCAAGGGCTTAACATTGATTTTGCCGGACGCCACCAATTCTATGCAATCGCGAAATTCCCCCGAACTTGCGTAGGAGCCTGCGAAAGTCAGCTCTCTGGCGATAAATTCCTGCAAATCAAACTCAGCCTTCTTCTCCAGGTTGCCGACGGCGACAACGTGTCCGCCCATTCTCGTTATGGAAACGGCATCGGCAAAAGTTTTTGCATATCCGACCGCCTCAAGAGTCACGTTGGCTCCTTTATCCTCCGTTTCCTTGAGAACCGCCTCTTTCAAATCGGACTCCGTGGGATTAACGAGCACATCCGCCCCTAATTTCTTTGCCACATCCAATCTAAAATCATCTATATCGACGGCGATTGTCTTAGCGGCGCCTCTTAGCTTAGCGGCCTGCAAAATGAAAAGACCGATTGTTCCGGCCCCAATAACGGCAACGGTATCGCCGCCGGATATGGGCGCTCGATTGGCGGCATGGGTGCCGATTGAAGCCGGTTCCAGAAGGGCCGCATCGACAAATGACATGTGGTCGGGAATCTTCGAGACAATCCATGACGGCACCGCAACGTATTGGGCAAACGCGCCGTGCCTCCTGAAGGCCGGAACGCTGACGCCCAGCACCTGCCGCTTGTCACAGCGATTGACCCTGCCTTGCCGGCATGCCTCGCACTTGTTGCAATATACGGTTGAATCGAAGCAGACCCTGTCGCCCTTCTTGAAACCCTTCACATTTTTGCCGGCCTGCTCAACTATTCCGGCGGCCTCATGTCCCATTATCAGAGGCGGAATCCTCCTGCCGGTCTTGCCGGTGAAGCCATGCACGTCCGAGCCGCAGATCCCGCAGGCCTTGACCCGAATCAGCACTTCGTCATCGGCGGGCACCGGATCGGGAAAATTCGAATATTCGAGACAATATGGTTTTGTATGGACCAAAGCCTTCATTCATGCCCTCTAATTGGATAAAGTAAAACAGACGCCAAGTACGTAAAGCTCGGGGCGATTGTAACTTGGGGTCGGTTGTCTGTCCAACCATTTCTCAGGGCGTCAGTGCGGTTTGCGCAATGTACTGCCGGGCAGGGTGATATTTCTGCCGTACTCTCCGGGCTCGAAGATGTGCAGTTTTTCCAGGTCAAGATACATCTTCACGGCCTCGCCCACCTTCAGGCCAATGTGCGGGCCGGCGACGGCAATGAATTTTTGCCCGGTACGGCTCACTAAGTGCACGTCTGTTCGAGCACCTGCGGGCTCGATCAGGCCGACCGTCGCCAGGATTGTGTTGACCGCCTGGCCGGGAAACGGATCCAGCGAAATATTCTCCGGTCTGACTCCAAGGATCATCTCTTGCCCACAATGGCCCTGCAGCACAGCTCTAAAACGTTGGGGCAGTGCAATAGCGTCATCGCCAATCACAAGACACATCATCTCGCTGCCGACTTCTATCCTGCCGTCAAAGAAGTTCATTGGCGGGGTGCCGAGAAAACCGGCTACGAATCCATTGGCCGGTCGCTCGTAAACGTCCAAAGGCGCCGCTGTCTGCTGGATTTTGCCCTCGTGCATCACGCAGATGCGGCCGCCGAGGCTCATTGCCTCCGCCTGGTCGTGGGTGACATAGATAGTCGTGGTTTGCAATCTGCGGTGCAGGTCCTTGATCTCGGCGCGCATGGTCAGCCGGAGCCCGGCGTCGAGGTTGCTCAGAGGCTCATCGAACAGGAACGCCCTGGGATTGCGAACAATGGCCCTGCCGACTGCCACCCGCTGGCGCTGGCCCCCGGAGAGGGCCTTCGGATTTCGATTCAGCAAATGCCCGATGCCTAACAGCTTTGCAGCGTCTTCGACGCGTTTGTCTATCTCTGCCCTGGGAACCTTTCGCATTTTGAGGGCGAATGCCATGTTCTGATAAGCGGTCATGTGCGGATACAGGGCGTAATTCTGGAACACCATCGCGATATCGCGGTCCTTCGGAGCGACGTCATTGACCGGAGTATCTCCTATATAGATATTGCCGGAGGTGGCCTCTTCCAGCCCCGCAATCATTCGCAGAGTTGTGGTCTTTCCGCAGCCGCTCGGCCCGACTATCACCATGAACTCGCCGTCGGCAACCTCAAGGCTGAACCCTGAGACTGCGACAACTCCGCCGTCAAAAACCTTCGTAACATTTTCCAGTGAAACCCGAGCCATGGTCCTAATCTCAAAGAACAGTCAAAAGATATGCCGCCGGAATCGGCACTTGGCACGCCAGGCAAACAGCAGACCCAGGGCCATATAGCCGGCCATGCAAACTAACATCCAGAATGTTGACTCCCCCACCTGCAAAGAACCGGTTCCGACCCAATCATAACCGCTTAGCTCACCCTGCTCCGCGGTGGCATCCATAATGACACAAGCGTGGACGAAAGGATTCGTGTTCATGTAAGCTTCGAGCAAATAATCACCTTCGTTGGTAATCCCGGAGAGTATCGCCATAAGTATAGGCAATATGGCCCAGATTGTCGCCGCAAGAGCAAAATTCGTAATCACCGCCGTGGTGGTGTGCTTGAAGCAGGAGCTGAAATAAAGGCCGGTTCCGGACAGGAATACCACGATCCATGCCACTAAAATGCCTATCTGGAAGATGGCAACGGGATGGATGAAGCCTGTGAGGCTGAAGAATATGACGTGCCCGAACAGCAGGAGCCAGGCCGGAAGGCACCTTCTTACAGAACCGGCGAACTTGCCGAACAGGATATCTCTGTCATTTAGGGTCGTCGCCAGCAGCAACGGCCAGGAACGAGACTCCTTCTCCGAAGTGATGCAGGTAGCCGGCAGGACAATCGTGAACAACATCCCGATAGCAAGGAAGATTACGGCGTACAAAATGTGAGCCTCTCGATCGGCCAAAAGATTTTCGAGGGCGCAAAGAACGTATGTTACGACCAGCAGCCCCAGGCAGGCAAGAATGGCAAGAAGAACGGCGATTTTGCGTCGGCCCAACATCGGATGCCTCAGTTCCTTCCAGATTACGGGAGGCCCCACGATGGTTCTGGTTTTCCCATTCAAATCGAGTCCGCCCGCCGAAGCGTGGGCCGTCTTCCGCCTCCAACGCCACCTTGAGGTAGAGACTCCCAACTGTCCGGTGGCCTGACGCAGCGCAACCTTGCGCACCTTAATCATCGCGAGCAACAGAATGACACCCGATGCGGCCAGAATTATGCCGCAGTGCAGGGGCCAGAAGAGGGTCGGCATTCCGGCCGCCCCACGCGGTTCGACCATCATAATCGTATTGAAGAAGAGATTGCAGTAAGGATTCGGCAGGAAGAGCACATAATAAAGGTCTTTTTCCGGAATCACCCTCTGCCATTCCATGGTGTGCCAGAACATGGTAGTGATAAGCGGCAGCAATGCAAAGAGGATGCCGAGTGTAATGACAGTTACAATAATGACAACGTAGGCTCTTCGGCTGAATATGGAAAGAAACAGGCTGAGCGAGCCGACGAAGATGATAGTCGTCAGAGTTATGCACAGGCTTGAGACCAGGTAGCCCCAGGGCACGCCGCCGAAGACGCGGACAATCGCCAGAAGCGGCAGGCTTATCGCCAGCAGCAAAATCAACTGCAGCAGCTTGCTAAGCAGCTTGCCCATGACAATCTGAAAGCTGCTGATAGGCGTGGTCATCAGCAGGCCGAGCGTTTGGTGATAGATCTCGTCGCTTACGGCGGTGCTTAGCATTATCACGGCGATGACCTGTGTGGCACAAAACTGAAACCAGACCACATAGGCAACGATAGCCTTTCCCGCCTCAGCCATGCGTGAAACTTGATATACGGCCGCGCCGCCGTAGCCCACCGCCTGAACCCAGACCAGAACGAGGAACGTGGTCAGGAAACCCAAATAAGCGAAGCGAAGGACGTAATTCCTGCGCCGCCGGCTGGATACGCGAAGCTCCTTATCGAAAATAGGCCCCGTCAGCCATGACAGGCCGAAAACACGTCTCATGAAATCAAACAAAGCAGTAGTAACCACAAGCATCTTAAGAATAATTCTCAAAAAATCCTGCGCCGAAACAGGCGCTTGGCCCGCCAGGCGAAAAACAGCCCGACCGATATATACATGAGCATATAAGCGAACAAAACTCCGGTGGTAGCACCAACACCGTCCCAACGGTTGTTGGGCCAATTATAGTCGAGGGCGGAGAGCGTGTCTCGCGCGTTCCACTTCCCGGCGGCCCCGCCCATAATAACAGTGACCTGTGTCGCGGGATTGGCGCATAGGTATGTCTCCAGTACCTTGCCGTCACGGGTGACCGCCATCAGAAACCCGAGCAGCATCGGAACAACCGCCCAAAGGAACAGAGCCAACCCAAAACTGGCGACAACAGCGGAGGTCGTGTGCTTAAAACGCGTACTGAAATAGATGCCCGTACCGGTCAGGAACACCACCAGCCCTGAAACGAGCATGAACAAATGAGGCAGGGCAATCGGATGAATGTACCTTACCGAGATGAAAAACGCAACGTGGCCGGCCAGAAAGAGCCAGAAGGGAAGACAGCGCCGAAACACCCCCACGGCCTTGCCTAAGAGAATATACCAGTCGTCCATAGAAGTCGCCAGCAGTATCGGCCAGGAGCGAGTCTCTTTCTCGGAGGTAATGCAACTCGCCGAGAGCACCATATTGAAAATCGAGCCTATTACGATAAACATCAACGCGTACGTAATATGGGCAAAGTCCTCGTCCAGACATTTTTCATTGCGGCACACGCCGTAAGTTATCAACAGAGCGACAACGGCAACTATCAGGCCGAT
>JBDREF010000165.1:0-2559 GCA_043820045.1 Planctomycetota bacterium
GCCATGCCGAGCATCAGAACCAGGCAAACCCAACAAATGAGTTGCTTAGACATAATAATCCTCCTTCAAAAAAGGTTGTTAATGGTAACCTACCGGTACAGCCGGATGTCGTCGAAGTACATCTGACCTGAGCCTCCGGCGGCCGGACTATTCTTCGTGCCAAAGCCGATTGTAATCGTATTGATGTTGGTAAGGTTCACACCCTGATCGGCAAATGCCTGCAGGTCGATTAGCCATTCGGTCCATTCGGTTGTCTGCATCGCGGCGGGATCATCGTGATACACAACCGCCGAGCCGTTGAGGGCAACGAACATCCGCTCGGGGGCATTGGCCGCATCACCGATGAACCATATCGACAGCTTCGCGACGCCTTCGGCTGTCCAGTCGCGCCTGGAGACCAGCGTCAGTGTTGCCTCGGAAGTCTTGAGGTTGTTGTCGTAGAAGTACGGCATCGACTGGCCGCCGCCGTGGACGATAGCCTGCTCGGCATAGGGAGGAAGATCGTTGCCAACGAGAGAACCGTTGTTCGTCGTCCCAAAGCCGTCTATCCACTTGTCGAATATCCTGTTGCTCGCGGCGTCGGGCGGGTCGATATCGTTGTATGACTCGAAATCGTCCACCAGTAGAAAATCGGCCGTTGTGAAGCTCCAGACGCTTCCTATCCACGGGCTCTCGGGGTTCTGGCTGTTGATTTCATCGACACGCCAGTAGTATGTCGTCGCCCATGCGAGCTTGCCGGGGTTGTAGCTCTCGCTGCCCAGCGCTTTGGCGCCCTTGTATTCCGGCGAGGCGGCAGTGGCACTTTTCACGGCATCCGCGTCGGTGCCGAAGTACACTTCATGCGAAGCGGCAAGGTCTCCCGGACTCCACGTCAGAACAAGGTCCATCGGCGCGCCGACGGCGCCGTTGGCCGGGCTCGGGGAGCCGGCTTTTCTGGGTGGTGATAATGCGGCCTGCGGAATGATCTCCAGCTCTCGGGAGCCGCTCTCCCAGAACAACTGGGCAATCGCAGTGCCCGCGCCTTCGTAATACTCCATTCGGATCGAATAGGTATTGCCGCCAATCAGGTCGATCGGTTCGCTCTGGCGGGTATTTGTGGTGCCGTTATCCCAGAAATCGATGATCAGCTTGTCGTCCAGCCAGAGCCTGAAGCCGTTGTTGGCGGTTATCTGGAACGTGTAGGTGTCTGTCACGTCCACTTCGAGTTCGGCGCTCCAGCGGGCCGAGAAGTCGTCCACGTTGACACTCGGATCGGGCGAGTTTTCCCCGGGGACATCGCCGTTGCCCCAGTCAAAGTCGATTTGCGGCTCCACTGCGGTAACTACCGGCTCGCCGCTCAGGGTCGTGTTGTTGAAATACTCGGCCTTGAGCCCGCCGCCCTCCCTGGCAATCGTAAAGCTCCAGAGTTCGCCCGTATTCGTTGCGATGCCGTCGAACTCATCCACTCGCCAATAGTATGTCTTCTCGCGTTCGAGCGTACCGGCGACAAAGCTCGCATTCACCGAGGGCCCTTTGTAGGTGCTGCCCGTCCCGGCTTCCACGTCTGCGGAATTTTCGCCGAAGTACACGTGGTGCAATTTCGCGCCGAAGCCGGCGGCCCAACTGATGGTTACATCCGGGTCCACGAACTTGATGCCGTCACCCGGTTTGGGTTTGTGGGCCTTCTTCGGCGGGACGGTAAAGCTCCAGACCGGACCTTTCCACGGACTGTTGGGCTCAACCTCATTGACCTCGTCAATTCGCCAATAGTAAGTTGTGCCCGGTACAAGGCCGTCCGGATAAGGAAATCCGGGAAAGCCGACTACGAAATATGTGTCGCGCTGGTTGCCGCGGAATGCATCGCCGGTACCATTGTTCACATCGTCGAAATTCTCACCGAAATAAACATCGTGCGATACGGCTAAATCGCCGGCAGACCATCGGAGCGTCACCCACGTATCTTCAAGTACGGCCCCATCGGCCGGCTCGGGGTTCGTGGCTTTCTCGACACTCTGCCGCACGGACTCTTCGCCGAAATAGATGCGGTCGATCCAGACCTTCACATTAAGATCGTCGCCGTTCATGGTCCAGTAGGCGCCCTTGAGCATGTAATAGATATCCACGGACCAGTTTGGGTGCTCCGTAGAGGTTTCGGTCTCATGTGTGTATTCGAAGTTGAAGCTTTGTGGCGTGGTGGTCAGTTGCACGGTCGTCTCCCAGGGGGTCTGCCACTGAGGAATCTCGGGTTTGTAAATCTGGAACAGCACGACCATTTCTCTGTCCTGCTCGGCTTTGCCGGTGAAGCCGATTTGATAAGTTTGGCCCTGCACAAGCCCAAGCCCGCCCTGGGCGATTCCTATGGCGGTTGCCGCAGAGGCATCGGTAACATCTATCATGACGGCGTTATTGCCCGACATGGCGGCGCCCTGCACGACCTGGAAAGTAAAACCCGCCGCACCGTAGGAATTCCATGCGTTAATACCGTCGTCGAACTCGCCGTTGACAATCTGGTTCTCCTGACCAGCGGCTATCGAGCCGCACAGACCGCACATGAGAACAAGAATCGCGAAACAAAGAAGT
>JBDREF010000166.1:0-4343 GCA_043820045.1 Planctomycetota bacterium
CTTTTTCCTGCGAAAAGCGATTGAAATTGCAGAGAAAAGTCAATGGTTCGAGCAGTTGAGGCCCGAGATATCCAGAGCTAAAGAGCTGCTTTCGACCGAAGAATTGGCTGCCGCTTTCCTCGACAGATATGACTCCGGCCCGGATTCACAGTCATGGTCTGAAGATGCCGCGGTCGAAATGGTATCACTACTGCGTGCGACTCTGGACCGGGTGGAAGAGGTTGAAGGCAGTTGGAGCGAGCAACTGCGGAGTTGGACAGAACCGCTGAAACAACAAATGTCCACCGTATTGGATTCGTTTCAGGCCAGAGAGCGCCGGGCAGGTTCCGCCGGATTCGAGCCGTCTGCGCTGGCTACGCTGCTTGAGTTGTGGCCGCAAGACTGCTTTCGCAGGCTGGAACTGCCGGAGACGGTATTCGGAATGTATCACAGCGTCGGCGACAGGACGTACCTGTTATTGCAGAGGCCGGGAAGGCTTGGTTCGGATTTTGATTTGTGTGGCGAGGGTGTGGAGGAATTTGGAGTCTGCTATCGCATAACGGACAATGCCGGAACGTACGCTTCCGGCCTGGAGAATCCGCAGCAGACGGCCTTTCTGCAAGCGCCTCTTGAGAGATTCTTTCCGGGCTGGCACGCTGCAATTCATTTTACGGATGTTGACATTTTCGAGAAAACGGCCGAACGGCAAAAAGTCGTGTACCTGTGGGCCGGATTGCTGGCCATCGCCGTGATGATTGCCGCCGGAACACTTGCCGCCAGGGTCGTGGGAAGACAGATAAAAGTAAACAAGCTGAAAAACGATTTTATCGCCACTGTTTCACATGAACTGAAGACACCGCTGGCTTCGATGCGCGTGCTGGTGGACACGCTTCTGGAAGGAAACTACAGGAACCAGCAGCAGGTTACGGAATACCTGGAGCTTGTTTCAAAGGAAAACGAAAGACTGACCGGATTAATTGATAATTTCCTTACTTTTTCGAGAATGGAGCGAAACAAGCAGGCCTTCGCGATGGTCAGGACCAGCCCGGCGGCGATTGCCCGTGACGCCGCTGAGGCCGTCAAGACCAAGTTCAGCAAGGGCCGATGCGACTTTGAGGTGAACATGGACGAGGATCTGTCGGATATTCGGGCCGACCGGGATGCGATGGTGACGGTCCTTGTAAACCTGCTGGACAACGCGTACAAGTATTCTTATGATGACAAGCGAATCGAGTTGAAGGTTTATGCCGACGACGGTTCGGCTTGTTTTTGTGTCTCGGATAACGGTCCAGGGATGTCGCGCCGGTCGGTCAGGAAGATATTCAGGAGGTTTTACCAGGCCGACCGGAGTCTTTCTCGACGTGCCGAAGGTTGTGGATTGGGCCTGAGCATAGCGAAGTTCATAGTCGATGCCCACAAAGGTTCGATTAGCGTGGATAGTAAACCCGGCGAAGGAACTGTCTTTACTGTCAGATTGCCAGTTGGCGGTTGAGCCCGGAGAAGTGAAAGGGTCACAGAATGAAAAGCGTGCTGATTGTTGAAGATAACCAGGCCATGCTGCGCGGCCTGGAAGACAACTTCGAGATGAAGGGCTATCGGGTCAAGACCGCCTGCGACGGCGAGCAGGGCCTAAATGCGGCGTTGAGCGAGAAGCCCGACCTGATAATTCTCGATATAATGCTTCCGAAGATCAACGGTTACGAAATATGCAGCCAGGTCCGCAAGAAGAACCTTGATATGCCCATAATAATGCTGACCGCCAAGGACCAGGAATCCGACGTTGTGCTTGGTCTGAACCTGGGCGCCGATGACTACATGACCAAGCCGTTCAGCATCAAAGAATTGCTGGCCAGGGCCGAAGCATTTATGCGACGCAGAGTGACCGATGGCCAGGATGTTTACGAATTTGGCGATTGCCGGCTCGATATGGTCGCGGAGGTTTTCACGCGCGGCGGGCAGGAAGTCAAACTCAGTCCCGGAGAGTACAAGATGCTCCACCTGTTCGTCAGAAGAGCCGGATGCACGCTGACCTGCGACGAGATACGCGGTGCCGTGTGGGGTTATTCACACTTTATCACCCTGCGTGACATCGACCAGACCGTCGACACCCTGCGAAACAAGATCGAATCGGACCCGGACAATCCTGTGTTTATTCATACGATCAAAGATATAGGCTACAAATTTAAACTAGCGCAATAAAATGGAAACAATCCTGATAATTGAAGATGACCCGACCATGCTGCGGGGCTTGAAGGATAACTTCGAGTTCAAAGGCTACAGCGTGCTTACCGCAGCCGATGGCGAGGAAGGACTGAATGCCGCTCTTGATAAGAAGCCTGATCTGATTCTTCTGGATATTATGCTGCCGAAGATCAACGGCTACGAAGTGTGCAGGCTCATCCGCCAGGAACATCTCGACATGCCCATAATAATGCTGACCGCAAAGGGCGAGGAATCGGACATCGTATTAGGTCTGAATCTGGGAGCGGATGATTATGTCACCAAGCCCTTCAGTATAAAGGAGCTTCTTGCCCGCGCGGCGGCGTTCCTCAGGCGCGGCAAACAAACCGAGAAGGATACGTATGAATTCGACGATTATCGGCTTGATATTCCCGCCAGAAAACTGACGCACAAAGGACAAGGGATTAAGCTTTCGCCGAAGGAGTTCGGGCTGCTCGAATTGTTCCTCAAGAGGCCCGGCCGCGCTCTGACGCGCGATGACATACTAAACTCGGTCTGGGGCTACGACAGTTTTACCGGCCAGCGCAGTATCGACCGTTTCGTAACCACGCTGCGAAACAAAATAGAACCTGATCCCCACAACCCGACATTCATCCACACAATCCGGGAAATAGGCTACAAATTCGAACCACCCGAGCAGAGCACTTAAGTAAAACTGGCCAACAACACACCATCCCCGAGCTACGCTTGAGGCTGCCACCCACCGCAGGAGCGACCCCGTGTGGTCGCCCGGGTACGCTCAGAAGAGTTTTTCGACAAGCTCTACTGTCTCGCTGACTTCGTCCTCCGTTGCGAACCCGATCGAGATCAAATCGTGGGGCTTGGCGTTCTCCGCTACGAACTGAAGGCCCTCGTCGGGGGGGATCCTCCCCGCGCCGAGAGTCTTGATGAGAACGAAAGGCTTGGGTGTGTTTCGGACAACCTCGATCCGTTCCTGCACGCTTTCTGTCTCCTCGTAACCGGGGTAGACGAATCCGGACAGGTTCAGGGGGAAAAGATATGTGTCGACGCCATAGCCCTGCCTCTCGCACAGTTCCACAGTTTCAACACGATGGGTGGAGATGCCGGCCAGGAGACCGGCGTCGTGAATTTTCTCGATGAGTTGGCCGAGCCCCGTGATGGAATCTCCTTTTCTCGGGCGGTCAACATATTGGGCATGGACTACACAGACATCGGCCCGGTTCTCGATCAGAAAAGAAAGCTTCTGCTGGTGGCTCTTGATGTCTGAGGTCTCGTCGATCCTGGTGCTGCCCACGAAGTGAATCGGCTCGCGGTTCTCATCCCGCAGCCGCGACAGGATTGAGACGATTCGCTCATTTGCACAGGATTCGACCGAATTTATCCCCAGACTAATGCAATGCTGTATCGTCCGCTCAACCGTTTTATCGTCAAAACGATTGAGATACTCCGCACTTCGGGCCTCACTGAAGTGGGAATGACCGTAGAACGGGTTTGAACCGCAGATGATCTTGCTGAAAACCAGATTGCCGATGGCCACTTGCTTCATTCGTAGTCTTCCTCTCTTCACATAACATGCTGTTGTATGGTTTTCTCGACAACACGCATCGTTCGATCATAGATTCCAGCCGTCTCACTGGTAACAGATTACAGCTTGTTCCGCAACCGTGTTGGTGCAATCCTGTTCAGATAGTCTTCATGCTTTTGCTGCTTCTATCGCGTCGGTGAGTTTGAGGGTGCCTTCGTAGAGACTGCGGCCGATGATTGCTGCTTCGGGGTTGAATTCGGCTAACTTCTTGATGTCTTCTATGGTGTTTACGCCGCCGGAGGCGATGACGGGTACATCCACCGCCTCGACGAGCGCTTTTGTTCTCTCGAAGTTCGGCCCTGTCATCATGCCGTCTTTGGCGATATCGGTGTATATTATCGCCGCTAAGGGCAGTTTCGCGGCCTGGGCGGCGAACTCCAGCACAGTCTGGGAGCTGTCCTGTGTCCAGCCGTGTGTGGCGACCTTCGAACCCTTTGCGTCGAGTCCGAGGGCTATCTTGCCGCTGAACTTCTTCGCCATCTCGCTGAACCACTCGAAGTCACTTACGGCCTTCGTGCCGATGATCACTCTTTTGGCCCCCATCTCGAGCAATTGTTTTATCGAGGCTTCGTCGCGC
>JBDREF010000167.1:0-16281 GCA_043820045.1 Planctomycetota bacterium
ATAATGGAAGTTGCTCACCAGGGCGATGCGGGGACAGCATAGCTTTTCCCCGGGTCGGGACAAACCGCAAGCAGATGTCTATTCATGCCGCAGCGATTCGATCGGATCCATATTGGCTGCACGATAAGCCGGATACAAGCCGAAGATCACGCCGACCGCTCCACTGATTCCAAACGCCAATATCAATGAAGTGCCGGTAATTACCGTGGGCATACGGCCGAAGTGTGTTACCATAAACGGTATAAGGGAGCCCAAAGTAATCCCAAGTACCCCTCCGAGAAAAGTCAATAGCAGCGTTTCTGAGAGAAATTGCATAATAATATCACGCTTTCTTGCCCCCAGGGCGCGGCGGATGCCAATCTCGCGGGTCCGCTCGCTTACGGTAGCCAGCATGATGTTCATGATTCCTATGCCGCCTACAAGAAGTGAAATTGCGGCGATTGAGCCGAGAACGATGCTGAAAATACGCTGCGTTTGCCTGGCCTGCTTTAGCAGCTCCAGCGGAACGATTACCTGATAGTCGTTTTTCTTGTGGAATCGATTAAGCAATGTCTCCAGTGTATCGCGAGTTGCCAGCACCGCGTCTGTCGAGCCCACTTTTACGGTAATCTCCTGCAGTTCGACTCTTTCGACACTCCGCCCACTGCTTCCGCTGTATTGAAACGATGTCTCGCCGAAGCGATTCTTGACCGTAGTCAGCGGGATGTAGATGTTGCCTACGTTGGCGCCGCCCTGATTTTTCGCATCTTTGGTTTCGCCATTGAGACTGTTTGCCGCCGGGCCCGGATTACTGGCGCTGACTACACCTATTACCCGGTAGTAATCGCCCCTGACTTTCACGTCCTGTCCCAGCGGGTCGTCAAAAACGAACAGTTCATCGACCACTTTCTCGTCAACAACGCAAACACCCTGCTTGTGGTGAAGGTCCATGCTGCTGAGAAATCGCCCCAACTTTATCTGCGCCGGCGTTATCTCCGGGTACCACGGCACCGTACCGATTATTTCGGTGGCAACTTTGCGATTGCGGTACCAAACCTGTTGAGAAAGACGGCGGCTTGGCACTATGACTTCGACGTTCGGTATGCTGTTGCGAAAGCGCTCGGCGTCGGTGTATGTAAGGCCATATTCCCGCATGCTTTGGTTCTGACTGCTGACGGTTTGTTCTTGAGGAGGCTCCACAGTCTTGATAATGATATTACGGCTGCCGAGCCGTGCAATTTGGTCCTGCGCCTCGCGGCTTGCACCTTCGCCGATGGCCAGCATGGCAATTACGGAGGACACTCCGAAGATGATGCCCAGCGCCGTAAGGGTAGAACGCAACTTGTGCATCCACAGGCTTTTTGTGCCCAGCTTCAATGTACGCTTCAAACGAAATAAGAACATAGTCTGTTACCGTGCATCCTTTTCTTGTTACTGGCGTTTTATCTGGCCGTCGAAAAGCTCTACGAGTCTGCTGGCTTTATCGGCAATACCCGTGTCGTGTGTGACCACTATGAGAGTTTTGCCCTTCGCGTGCAAATCCTCGAGAATTTTCAATATTTCGGCGCCACTTTCCGAGTCGAGATTGCCGGTAGGCTCGTCGGCCAGGATAATGAGCGGATCGTTTGCCAGGGCTCTGGCTATTGCCACTCGCTGTTGCTGGCCGCCGCTCAGTTCTGAGGGCCGATGCCCGAGTCGTTCGCCGAGTCCCACCATTTTTGCCAGCTCTATAGCGCGTTCGGCACTTTCACGCTCGGACCAGCCCTGGTAGTACATCGGAACCTCTATGTTCTCAACAACATTAAGCTGGCCGATCAAATTGAACGATTGAAACACGAAACCTATTCTGGCGCCACGTATCAGCGAAAGCTGATCATCATCGAGCGAGGAGACATTTTGTCCGCCGAGCCAATAGTCTCCGCTGGTGGGGCGGTCGAGGCAGCCGATCATATTGAGCAAAGTGGATTTCCCTGAGCCGCTCGGACCCATGATTGCCACATATTCGCCGCTGTTGATTGTCACGGCGATATTGCGCAGGACCCTCAATTCAACGGCGCCGAGTTCGTAACTCTTGCACAACCGTTCCATCACCAGGATTGGTGTATCGGTGCCAAATTTAAAGGTTTTGTCCGTCTTCTGCATCCCCGGGTTGTCCTTAATCTGTTCTTGATAGGCCTCTTCGATTGGCCGATGTCCCGTGTTCCAGGCCTGTCACTTTGCCTGTTCTTCCCACATCCCATCCGGCCTGACCTGCAGGATGCCGATGTCACGGAAAAAGTTCAGTTTTGCAATCGCATGGGACACCAGAGCCGACGTCACGTTATTCTGTGCCTGCAACAAATCATCCTGCGATTCCAGATAGTCCCTTGCGTTCATTCTCCCGGCTTCCCACAATATTGGCGAGACCCCGACCCGCACCCTGGCCAGCCCCAGGGCCTTTTGTTGTGTACGGTATGACTCGGCTTCCTCCCGCAGTTTTCGATATGCGTCGCGTACGTTGAGTTTGACCCCATCCAAGTCATTGTCGTATTCACGCCTTTTCTGTTCCAACGTTATTAAGGCTTCGCGATACGCATTTCGTTCGGCTTTTCGATCCAAAGGAAGGTCCGATTCGAGGCCGAGTGAATAAGAGCCGTTGTGGAATTGCAGTCTTTCGAAGGCGGTATCCGGAGTTGAGCCTACGTTCGCGCTGCCGATGAGATTCAGTTCCACACCGAGATTGTCAGCGGCCACGATGACTTTACGTTCGGCGTCCTCAACCGCATCAAGACTGTTCGCCAAATCCAGGCGTTGGGCCAACGCCGTTTCAATAGCCGTGCCCAGCTCATAATCGGGCTCAACTATTCCAATCTCTGCCATGGCCTTCAGTTCGTTCTGATCCAGCTCTATGTCGGCATCGGTCGGCAACGACAACCTTATCTTGAAGGTATCGAGCTGCTGTTCATAGCGTTGCTGGGCACGTGTGAGGCTGTCTCGTGCAAGCAGCTCGCTCTGCTCGGCCTGGTCCACCTGAAACTGTGGAGTGACGCCCTCATTGGCCTCCATCTCCAGGCGCTCCCTCAACTTTACCTTGCTTTCATAACTGTTCTGGGCGTTGGTCACGGCGTCTCGCTGCTGCAAAACACGGTAATAGTCGTCCACAATCGAGACCACGAATGTCTTGCGATAGCGGCTGAACGAGCGTATCTGATATAAGGCATTGCGCTCGGCTTGCGTCATATTCTCCTGAACGACTTTCCTGCCTCTGCCACGGAGCAGCGGCTGAGTCACGCTGGCGCTCAGGACCGAGCCGAGCGAAGTGCGCGGATCCCCGGTCAGGAAACGGGCCCAGTCGATAGCAATACTCGTGCTTATCCTTGCTCCATCGGCCAGCAACTGGTCAAAACCTGTCTCCGCGTCATAGCCGATATCTTCATCTGAACTGTCTCTTGCGTAGCTGGCGTCAATCGTGCCGAACCATTGTCGCGCGAACCGATGGCGGGCCAGCGTCAGATCCAGTGCTGAAAGGTAAAGCTGTTCTTTTTGTCTCAGGTAGTCTCTGTTCTGAGCCGTGGCCACGGCGATAGACTGAGCAAGGCTGATAGTACCTGTGGGAGGGGCGGCTTTCTCGACCTGGAGGTCGTTCGGTGAGGCTGGGATGTTGCTGTCGCTGACCATGTAATTGGCCTTATGGCCGAACCCGTCCTGCCATTTGTCCTCGATAATCTGATAGACTTCCTTGTCAGCCTCAGCTTTGTACTGCTCCGGACTGCACGCGCCGGCAATACCCAGGGCAACAGCGACGCCCAGCATCCAGAATAATGCCGTCTCAGCCCGAAACCTGCGAACCATAAGAATCTCCACTGACTTTATTGGCTCTTGAATAACAGCACCCCTGTTTGTTTCTGCACCAACACGGGACCTAAACTGCAAAGGCTCGGAGCCATTATACCAAAGGAGAGTGGCTGATTCAATCTTTACTTTCCCGGCAGCAAACGCCCGGGCAATAACGACTTAGGCTTCAGTAGCCCAGGGGGCTGGGAAGGACGATGGGATACCGCTTTCAAAAAGGCCGTATCGGCACGAATTATTCATGCCTCAAGGCTACTATCGGGTCTACCTTGGCCGCGTGTACGGCAGGATATAATCCGAAGAGAATGCCGATAGTCATGCTGATCAACAGCGGTACCAGGATTCCTTTCAAGGTCATCACCGTGATCATCCCGGAGAAGTACGTAATCAGAAACGGTATGAGGGCACCCATGCCCAGGCCGATGAGGCCTCCCATAGTCGAGAGAACCACGGTTTCGATAAGGAACTGATAGACGATCTGTCTTCGCTTGGCGCCGATAGCGCGCCTGATTCCTATCTCGCGCGTGCGTTCCGTTACCGAGGCCAACATGATATTCATAATTCCGATTCCACCGACCAGAAGGCTGATTCCGGCGATAGACCCAAGCACGATATTGAACCTTCGTTTCATTGACTCGGCCTGCTTGAGCAATGCCAGGGGAACGCTCACGACGTAGTCCTTTTTCTTGTGAGTCTGTTGCAGCATTCTTTCGATGCCCGCTGCCAGGGCCTCAACCTTCTTTGGATCGTCCGCCTGAACAATCATCTGATGGAGTTCCACCATTTCCCGTTCGTCTCCACCCGAAGTACGCTTCGTGACGACGTCGCCGAAATATAGGCGTGACACCTCAATGGGAATATAAGCATCTACTTCCTGATCCGGTATTTGAATGCTTCCGGCTTGTCCGCTTTCGCTCTTGACGATGCCGACAACCTCGAATAGGTCGCTTCCGATAAGGACTGTCTGGCCTATGGTGCTCTCGGTAGCCAGGATTTTGCGGGCCCCGAATTCTGTCAGAACCGCCACGGGGGCTTTCTTCTCGTGATCGGACGTCAGAAGCACGCGGCCGGCAAGAACCTCCCGGGGCACAAGCTCGAACCATTCATGCGTGGTTCCCACAATCCGCAACTCCATTACCCTTGAGCGCAGGCGCGAGTCCTTTCGTGTCAACTTCACCGGCGCGGCTTTGTGGATGTTTCTGAAGCTTCCGGCTACCTTGCGATAATCTTCGTAGGTCAGGCCATAGATGCTCATGTGCGAATGCTGAGTGCTTGTGGCTTCTTCTTCCGCCGATTTCATCGACGAGATTATTATATTGTTACTGCCGAGTTTCTTGATCTGCTCGAGAGCCTCTTTACTGGCGCCCTCTCCCACGGACAGCATAGCCACGACGCTGCCGACTCCGAATACCACGCCCAGCATCGTCAGGAACGACCGCAGCTTGTGAAGCAGCAGGTTCTCGATACCGAGCCATATATTCCGTGCGATCCTAGTTTGCCTCATCGGAATCTCCTTCGATTCTGTCGATCAGGCCATCCAGCATGTGCAGCCTGTGTTGAGCATGCTCCGCGATGGCAGGTTCATGCGTCACAATAATTATAGTTTTACCGAGCTTGTTCAGTTTTATCAGCAGTTCCAGGATTTGTTCGCCTGTGGTTGAATCCAGATTTCCTGTTGGCTCGTCCGCAAAAATGACTTGCGGATCATTAGACAGCGCCCTGGCAATCGCCACCCTCTGCATTTGGCCGCCGGAAAGCTCCGTGGGCCGGTGACCCAACCTGTCTGCCAGTCCGACTTGTTCGGCAAGCTCCCGCGCGCGTTCTTCGCTCTCCCTGGCGTCCCAGCCCAGATAGTAGAGTGGAAGCTCGATATTTCTTTGGACGGTTAGTTGGGGTATCAGGTTAAAACTCTGGAATACGAAGCCCAGATACCTGAGCCGAAACTCGCTGAGGGAGTCGTCATTGAGCCCGCTGACGTCCTGGCCGTCAAGGTAATAGGAACCTGATGTCAACCGATCGAGGCATCCGAGAATATTCATCATGGTGCTTTTGCCGGAACCGCTCGGGCCCATAATCGCCCAAAAACTGCCCTTCTTGAATGCGATGTCCACACCGGCAAGAGCTTTGACCTGCTCGGTTCCCATTTGGTATATCTTGCGCGCTTCGACGAGCCTGATGATTTCCTGATGGTTGCTGGGCTGGGCTTGCTTACCCATCTACTGGTTCCTTTCCGATTGCCGCGGTTCCTGGCCCGCTCCTTGCCCCTGACCCGCTCCCTGTCCCCGGCCGCCTCCTTGTCTCTGGCCACCTCCCTGCCGGGACCCTCCGCCCTGGAAACCCTGCCTCAATTTCTCTCGTTCCTCAGGCGACATGCTCTCGAATCGTTTACGCATTTCCTCCCTCTGCTCAGGAGTCATGTTCCCGGGCGGCCTGCCCCCGCCTGGTCCTTCCTGTCCCGGAATGCCGCTTTCGGGCCCAATCGACCGCTCTCGTCCTTCCTGCGGCGGACCGGAGGGTCCTACCGGTCCGGCTCCGTTGGCTTCTTCGAGCTTGCGGTTTACCCTGTCCGTCATGGAGTCTGAGCCGGCGGGCGAATCATCTATCGAACCGGCACCCTCCGTGCGTGCGCCGGACTCCATGGTCGCGGATCTCAATGGAGGAGTCATCAAGACAACCTCTCCCCCCTCGATACCGCTGACGACTCTGATCATCCGATTATCGTCCAGGCCGACTTCGACTTTCCGCTCTTCGATGGCTCCGTTCTTAATGATGTAAACCGTAGATTGTCCTGCGACCCGCAGCACCGCCTGAATCGGGATATACACTGTATCCTCATACTGCGCAACGATTATCTCGGCCTTGCAGCTCATTCCCGTACGCAGCGCGTTGTCGCTGTCTTCCAGGAGTATGTCTGTCGGGTATATCTTCAGGTCAGGGTTCATAAACTGGCTTCGGGCGTCCGGCAGAGGCGCAATGGTAGCCACACGGCCGAGAAACTTCTTTCCTGCCAGAGCGTCGACCGTTATGACGGCGGGAAGCCCCCTCCTGACTTTTTCAAGACTCGTTTCGTGAATATCCACCTGGGCCTTCATCGCGGTTGCGGTTGGCAGATTTATCAATTCCTGCCGTTCCGTGACCTCGACACCGACGTCCATTGGCTCTCGACGGTCGAAGGGGCTGCGTCTTCCGCCTGAGCTGGTTGCATAAACCACCATTCCGTCCTGAGGGGCGTATATCGTTGTCTTCGAGAGCTGATCCTCGATCTTCTTGAGCTTTTCCTGCTGCCGCCTATTCTCAAGTTCTTTGGCTCTCAAGTCTGCTTTCGCCTGAACGACATTGGCCGAGGCTTTTCGTTCCGTGCGCTCCAAAGCCATCTCGGCCTGGTTGACATCGCTGGTCAACTGCTCGATCTGACGATGGTAGGTGTAATTCTCCAGCAGATCGAGATTGCTCCTGGCCACATCCCGCTCAAGCTTTCTGCGTTGTACTGAGAGTTTGTCCGCAAGATACTCGGTCTCCGAAAGATATTTCTCCTCATACAGCCTCTTGGACCAATCATTCACGTCCTCAGCACGTTTCAGATCCTCTTCGGACAGACGGATCCTGGCCCCGAGTTCGTTGACATCTTTGGGGAAAAACCCGTCCACATATTGCTGCAGATCCTGCTGGGCGAACTTGAGCGTAAGCTTGGCCACGTCGATATCGCTCTTGGCCTGGTTCTCGATGACGGCAAGGTCCTCGTTGGCGCCGATGTAAGAGGCCTCTGCCCTCTGGACCGCGATGTCCTGGTCGATGATTCTGTCGTTGAGGGTGCTGGCGTCCAGTTCTACCAGCAAATCTCCCGCCTTGACATAACTGCCGTCCGGTACGAGGCTGATAATGGACGTTCTTCCCTCGACGTCGTTTCGTAGAGTGATCTGTTGCTGGGGGCTAATGGTACCGGATTCCAGCACGCTTATGGTCAGAGGGCCCCGCACGGCAACGAAGGTGGCATACTCACTCATCGGGTCCTCACCGCCGCGGACTACTTTGAACCAGCCGAAGGTCAAGGCGACCGCCGCCACCACAACAATTATGCCGAGTGTCCTAAGGGGCCTGGGCCCGGCACCACTATTCCTTGTCCTGCTGTTATCACTGCTTTTCGACATTAGCAATTACCTCCGGCGAGTACTCCCGCCACAAACCCTGTTCGTTCACCTTAAGCACGCCGAGATCTCGCTGCAACTCCAGTTCTGCGATGCGGTAATCCACCACCGCCCTGGTCAGGCCGTTCTGCGCCGAGAGAAGCGAGTCCTGGGCCTCCAATAGATTTCGGATTTCCGTTCTTCCGGCCTCGAGAAAAATGGTGCTGCTTCGGACACGCTTTTCCGCAATTACAACCGATTGAGCCTGAATCGTAAGTGTCTCCCGTGCCTCAAGGAGCCCGCGCAATTCGTTGCGAATGGCCAGCTTTATCTGGTCTTCAAGCGACTGAACACTTCTTGTCGCCCGCTCCAGATCTATCATGCTGTTGCGGTACTCGTTCCGCTCCCTGGTCCTCTCGATCGGCAGATCCAGCGAGAGCAGGGCGGTATATTGGCCTCGGTCAAAACGCATGTTGCCGTCTTCGTCGGTATCCGAGACACGGGCCGTTCCGCCTAACGTCAATCCCGCCCTGAGGGCATCCGCCCTTACCACAACCCTCCTCTGGGCGTCGTAAACCGAGCCTATGGCCACCTGCAAATCCAGCCGATTTTCCAGGGCCAAATCCACGGCGAGCGACTGGTCAATTTCAAATGGTCCGGCGTCTTCATAGCTCGCCGGCACTAACTTTATGGGAGCGTCTGCGGGAGGGGCTGTCTCGGAAATTGCCTGCTCCGAGGTTGCCCGCATTTCTGCGAGAATTTCGCCAGCTTTGCCTCGCAGTTGCACCAGGTCGTTCGGGTCCAGGTCGATCAGGGCATCTACCGGCAGACCGATCGTACTTTTGAATGAGTCCAGGCGGCTCTTTAGCTGCTCCTGGGCCGATATCCAGCTATTACGAGCACTCAGTTCTCGCTGCATTGCCTGGTCCACCTCGATCTCAGGTATTCGCCCGGCATCGGCTCGTCTCCGTGACCATCGGCCGGATGCGACCGCGCTGCGATAGTCCTCTCGTGCATTCACAACCGTGTCCATTTGACGCAGGACGCCGAAATACCCGCTGGCAATACTGACGGCGAAGGTTCGTTTGTAGCGTTCAAAATCCCAGAGTTCATATACAACGTTGCGTTCGGCTTGTGTGAGAGACTCCGTCACAATATGCACGCCGGAGCCTCTCAGCAGGGGGACGGATGCCGCCGCGTTGCCTGTAAGGCCGATGTGTGACGCGCCGCCCTGGGTAAGCAGATTCACCAGGTCGATTGCCATCGCCGCACTCAGATCGGCTCCGTTCTTGAGGGTGCGGGTGACCCCGCCTGACGCACTGCTATCGAGGTTGGTTGCCACGGTGTTAGTGCTCAGTTCGCTTTCCGCATCCGCGCTGAAAATGTTACGGAAGTTGTTTCGTGTCAGATCAAGCGCCAACGCTGCCCGAAATACGTCCTCTTTGCGGGACTGGTATTCAAGACTGTTGCGGGCGCCCACCTGGAGTGCCTGCATCAACGACAGCTTGAGCGGCTTGTTGGGTTCCACGGGCAGGCCCAGAGGGTCGTCGGAAGATTCGACCTGTGGATAGTCCGGCTCGGGCCAGTGCTCAACAGGCTTCAGTTGATCTGTGCCAAGCGACGCCTCCGACGAATAAGCCAGCTTCTGCTGGGCTAACAGCCGACGGCGCAGGATGTCGCTGGGCCGTTCAATCCCAAGCGGCTCGGTTTTTCCAAGTGCCTCCTCCTGCTTTGCCGCGATTATCTCGGAAGCTACCTGGTCTGCCTCCGTCCGGTGCTCGGAGGGCGATCTGCATCCCGCCTCAACGAGCAACGAGGCGAATAACAGCAACGCTGTTAAACGATGCTTACCCCCATATATTCTCAATCCACATAGCGTCTCAAAAGCTGCTTGTAACATAAGTACCCTTGCAAAAACCCATGTCCAGGACACGTTTAGTAAACTGTACCTTCCCGTACAGTTGTTGTCGCACAAGTGCACGGCCATTATAGATAGTCACTCGTCCACTAATACGTTCAGACGCTTTCTTGAGCCCAAATATTGCAGAAAACGTGTAAATGCGCCCAAAAATCGCCCAAATAGCCGGTTTTCTCCTGAAGAATGGTGACACCGCCTCCTTGATCGGCAGGAGAAGTGTGCCCGCTGTTTTGGGCCTTAGGGCTTGCCCCGACAGCCTCTGCGGGCACACTTCTCCCGAGTCAGATTTGTCGGACACTCATTCGACGGTATACATCGCCATCGCCTCCTGGTCCTTGATGAAGATGCGATTGCCCGCCACTACCGGATGGGCATAGGTCGCGGTATCGGAGACCTTGATCCGGGCCAGTTCGGCATATTCTTTGCCGTCCGGTTTGAAGACGATTAGCTCGGAATTGCTGGGCAGCGCCAGCAGGACAGAGCCGGCGTCCACAATGGCCCCAAAACCGCCACGATCACGCTGGGTTGGGTCTGTCCAGGCAGTCTGGCCGGTTTGAGCGTTTATGCAGAAGAGATTGCCGGTATCCGATAGCCCGAAGAGCATGCCATCCTTGAGAACCGGTGTATTGTACTGCACACCGAGTTCCGCATTGCTCCAAAGCTCTTTGGCGGTAAAGCCGTCTCCCTGCTTTTCAATTTTCAGCGCCATGGTCCCCCGGCCCTTCGCGGCATATATCACAGTCTGGCCGTCAACTATAGGTGTGGCAGCATTGTAGGCTCTACTCGGGGGCACGGAGGCGAGCTGCCAAAGGAGCTTTCCGTTGGCCGCACTAATCCCTACAACGCTTTTCTCGGTCGGCGTGACAATCTGCTTCGTACCCGCCACCGTCAGCAGGGCAGGCGAGCCGTAGTCGGGGCCCTCATCGCCCCATCGCCACTTTTCCTCGCCGCCGGCAAGGTCATAGGCGATGATCGCCCCATTGCCCGGTCCGCCGAGATGGGCGATCACCATGCCGTCAACGATGATCGGCGAGGTGGCTGCGAAGAACCTGGGTACGACCTTGGGGAACGGGTCCTTGCGCCAGACGAGCTTGCCGGTGCCGGCGTCCAGACAGGAAAGCACCCCGCCGACGCCCAGTGTGACGACCTTTCCATCCGCCACCGCCGGCGAGCTTCTGGGGCCAG
This sequence comes from Planctomycetota bacterium, assembly GCA_043820045.1. GTDB lineage: Bacteria > Planctomycetota > Phycisphaerae > Sedimentisphaerales > Anaerobacaceae > JBDREF01. The sequence goes on from JBDREF010000167.1 coordinate 11,038, forward strand.
GGTGCCGTGCGGCCGCGCCGGTAACAGCCTGTGCTGCGTATTTGTCCTTCCACAACTCATGGCCGTTGCCCGCATCCAGGCACAAAGTAACCTCCTCCTCGCCTTGCCTTGCAAAGACATAGAGCTTGTTCCCAACGAGAGCAGGCGTCGAATCACCCGAGCCCGCCGTCACTTTCCACTTCTGCGTCAGCTCATTCGGCCATTTCGGAGGCGATTGGAACCCGCTTACCTTGCCGTCTCGATTGGGTCCCCGCCACTGCGGCCAGTCCTGCGCGAAGACGCAGCCTGCGCCGATCAGAATCACACAGCCAGCCATCACAGCCTTCGATAGATTTGTTTTTCTCATGGTAACCTCCTGTCAGATTCTTGCTGAGAGGCCTGCACCGCGTTGCGCCGGCGGCAACAGAATACCGCTGCGGCCTTCTCTACAATCGAGTTTTCTGTATTATACTGTTCTGAGCAGAATCAATGCTAAGAATTCCCTTTGCTGTTTTTAGACTCTCAGTGCAGGGGTTAGACGTCCTGCGAGGGGAGAATATTGCAAAAAAGTACGCCAATGCCGCGCCGGAACGGCTGAATTTTATTGCAAAGTGCGCCAAACGGGTATAAACTTGGAGCCGATTTTACGCTGGCGGCGTAGCCAAGAGGCCTAAGGCGACGGTTTGCAAAACCGTTATTCCCCGGTTCGAATCCGGGCGCCGCCTTTGTACTTCGTTTTTTAAGTAGTCTTTGGTTTTAAGCGAATTTCAAGGTCTGACGCTCCATGATACAAGTCTTTAAGGAATTTTCCCGCGTCGCGAACAGGTAATCTGAAAAATCGCCGAAAGTATAGAGGAAAAGGGGTGGAAATGTCCGGCTCCGGTCGCAGATTTGTACGATTAGCCTACTGCTCAATAATCATGCTCGTCCTGCTGGTCGCCCTGGCGGGCCGATCGGCAGCAAAAGTTACCTGCGTCAGACTCACCAGTGAACACACGGCCGACACCACGGATTTGGGGCGTTTCAGGCAATTCCACGAATGGAACGACAAAAGCGGCAACGACCTCGCTCTTGCGGTATGGAAATACTTGTGCGGCTATGAAACCGGTCTCTACCATTTCAACGAGCTTCTCGAAGGACGGGACTCATTCGACGAATACGCGACAGTGCGCGACCCGCTGAAGATTCTGAACGTTTACAACATGGGCTATTGCGGCATATTCGGGCCTGTTCTGGACGGCATTTTTCAAGGCGTGGGTTTCGAGCAGGGACGGTCTTTCGGGGTTGAAGCGTGGAATCACTGTGCCACGGAGGTCTGGTACGATGACGCCTGGCATTACTTCGATCTGGACGTTCGCGGCGTTCTGACCGATGCGAGCGGAACGGTGGCGAGCCTGGATGAGGCAAGACGAAATCGGGCTCTCTGGACTGATCCGGCGATACAAATAGAGCCGTTCTTTCCGAACGACGAGGACAAGAACAGGGTATTCGAGATATATCGCGACAGCAGGATTCACTACTATTACCGCTGGTTCGAAGGCGGTCACACGATGGATTTCTATCTCCGGCAGGGCGAGTCGTTCACACGCTGGTGGATGCCGCAGGGGGGGCGTTGGCACCATCTGCCTCGCTACACCGAGACTAAATGGGTCAAAGAACTCATCGAGGCTGACCCCGTCGGCATGAAACCCAACCACCGCAATTTTACACGGTGGAACCATGGCAACGGCCTATTTCACTATGCACCGAACTTGTCGGAGGTATCAACGGATTTTGCAGACGGAATCTATGCCGTTGAAAATCTCGTGCCCGGCAGCAATGGTCTGCATCTGATGAAGGCGGGCAAAGGTGAGGTCGTCTTTGAAGTTTTCACGCCTTATATTATCGTTGCGAAAGTCAACAAGCTCGAAGACGTGAATGACGATGCCGAGGCCTCGGTAGTAAAGATGGAGACTTGTTTGCCCGTCGATGTGACGATTTCGCTCGACCACGGGATTACGTGGCAGGCCGCAGGTCAATCAAGAGCCGGCGGCGAGACTGCCGTCGATTTGACGCATATTGTCAAGGGCACCTACGGTTATCTTGTGAAACTCACTGCTTCCGGGGCCGCGGGCGCAGCGGCAATCAAGTCTCTGGCGATTGATACCTGGGTGCAAGTGGCGCCTATCAGCCTGCCCAGACTGAAGAAAGGCAGGAACCGCTTCCAATACGAGATAGGTGACCGCTACGGCCACGCCACAATTCCGATGCTGGTCACTCCTAATACTGCCGATCCGGACGATCTGAAGAAATATCTGGTTGCGATGCTGGAAGACTACGATCCGCAGCGGGCGACTTCTCGTATTCGCGGCGACGCCGTATTGCGACTGGCTGCTCCTGCGGGAATGAAGATCGCATGGTTCAGCGCCGGCGCGACCTTCCGAACTTATCAGGGAGAGCAGGCGAAGGAAACCGACAATCGCATAGCTTATTCGGTCGGTCAACCAACGAACTTCAAAGAGATATACAGGTCATCGGTGCCGACATGGGTAAATCACTGGCGGTACAACTGGGACACGGACGTCGTGCTGGATGAGCCGGCGGATAAGGTGTTCGTCAAGTACACCGGCAACCCCGGACTGAACACTATTCGCGCCTGTCTGCATCTGCTTGCCGAGCAGCCGCCACAGACCGGAGTACGAATTGTGCATGGCTACCGTATCGGCGAGCAGCTTCACTCCGAAACAAGGTATATGGCTGAACCGGGAACCTACACGGTCGATTGTGATGGCCAGCCCGAGAACGTATTTATCGAGATAAGTGTGCCATCCAAGTAGGCGTTTGCGCCGGTCGAAAACAGGAAAAGGGAGACTTGAGTCATGAAGGCGATGGTACTCAGGAGAACGGCGCCGATCGAAGACAAGCCTTTGCAGCTTGAGGACGTGCCGGTTCCCGAGCCTGGTCCCAGGCAAATCAGGGTTAAAATTGCAGTCTGCGGTGCGTGTCATACCGAGCTTGATGAGATTGAGGGCAGACTTGAATCGAAGTTGCCTGTAATCCCCGGGCATCAGATTGTCGGCAGAGTGGAAAGTCTTGGGGACGGAGCCGCCAAATTCAAACGGGGAGACCGCGCGGGGATCGCCTGGATAAATTCTGCGTGCGGAAAGTGCGACTTTTGCCGAGACGGGAATGAGAATCTATGCCCTGAATTCCTCGGCACCGGTTGCCACGCGAACGGCGGCTATGCGGAATACGCTGTCGTCTCGGAAGATTTTGCCTACCCGATTCCCGAGCGGTTTACGGATTCGTCAGCGGCCCCTCTGCTCTGTGCCGGTGCAATTGGCTACAGGGCTCTGAGGCTGACGGGCTTCAGGGACGGCAAGGTGCTCGGCCTGTTTGGTTTTGGCGCCTCGGCACATATTGTGATTCAGATAGCCCGGCACAAGTATCCCAATTCGAAGGTCTTCGTTTTTACTAGGCCGGGACAGAAGGACCATCAGAATCTGGCTCGCAAGCTCGGCGCCGATTGGGTCGGGGCGACTGGCGAGAACCCGCCGGGCAAACTCAACTGTGCGATTGATTTCACCCCTGCGTGGAGTCCTATAGTGGAGGCCCTGCGGGTATTGGATAAAGGCGGCAGGCTCGTCATAAATGCAATTCGCAAAGAGGCAGGGGACAAAGATTCGTTGCTTAGGTTAGATTATTCCACTCATATTTGGCAGGAAAAAGAGATAAAGAGCGTCGCCAATATCGCCAGGAGGGATGCCGAAGAGTTCCTGCCGTTGGCGGCAGAAATTCCGATTATTCCGGAGGTCCGGGAATTTGACCTGGAAGAGGCCAACGAAGTCCTGCATTTGCTCAAGCAGGGGAAAATCCGGGGTGCGGCGGTTTTGAGAATATCCGCAGAGTAATGCACGGATTCAGCATTTACGGCTATTCCTTCGGAAGCTGATTGGCTTCCAAGCTCAGTGCAGACTTGGGGACATCTTCGTCGAGGCGAGAGATTTGCTTGGTGCCGCTTAAGTCATTGGACAGCAGCAAAATGTCTTTGGTCTGTGACCCGCGGAGGTCGAGGAATAACTCGGTGCCTTCCGGCGGCCGGCAGTTGCGGACAAAGAGATTGCGCGAATTTGTACATCCGATCATCCCGGCCGCATCAGCGGCAAAAGGAGCATCAAGGGAGTCAATAACCGCCTCGCTTACATCGTCGAATACCATCGCGTGGCGAAGGTCGGGAGCTTCGGTCTGTAGTTTTACGTTGTGAAATCTCAAGGCGTTGACGTGACGGCAGAAGAAGCCGTATGCGGGAAGTGTGCCGAACATCGTGCTTTCCGGATAACTCTCCGGCTTTTCGGGTATTTCGCGGGAAGCGTCTTCGTTAGTACCGCCGCCTTTGAATCCTAAATTGATGTTGCTTAGGGTGACGCTTTCGATTGCGTGATCCGGCAAGCCGGTAATAGAACAGCCGACGGCGGAGCAGCCGGTAGCAATGATATTGCTGACAGTTACATTTCGGAATGTTCCTATATCTGGCTTTTGGCCTTGTTCATAAGTGCGGGCGCGGTTGCCTAATCGCATGAATATCGGAACCGTGACACCCTCGATGGTCAGGTTGGATATTGTCACGCGATCGAGCGTGCCGCCGTCAACGATCTCCAGTGCGACGCCGGCCAGGCCTCGTTGGCGTCCGTAAATAACCTTGGAATAGCGGGGAGAGCATATCGCACAGTTGGTGATAGTGATATTTTGAAACCCGCCGCCCGACTCGGTTCCCATCTTGATCGAATTGCAGTGACTGCTGACGATGCAGTCGGAGATAATAACGTTTTGGCACGGATTGAGGGAAAGACTTTTCAGTACGATGGCATCGTCGTCGGAATCGACGATGCAGCCGGTGATGGTAACGTCCCTGCAACTGTCGATATTAAGGCCGTCGTTGTTGTAGCTTACGTGGTTGAAGACCGCAATATTGCGGATGGCCAGGCGGTCGCAGTTGCGGTAGTGCTGCATCCAACTGCCGGCGTTGCGCATGCCCACGCCTTCAATGAGAACGTCGGAGCAGTCCTCCAGATAGATATTCTTCGGCCGCGGCCCGTCCTTGTATTTGAAGTTGCTGCCCTGGCCGTCGATAGTGCCCCGGCCGCGGATTGCGATGTTTTCGAGACCCTTGCCGACGACGATGGCCCAATAGCTGAATGCTTCGCTTGTTTGGTCGCGGGATTTTCGAGGCCGGCCGTAGTCCTTCTTCTCTTTGCTGCCGAGCAGTACACAACCGGAATCGAGCCA
>JBDREF010000168.1:0-5532 GCA_043820045.1 Planctomycetota bacterium
GCTGGCCGACGGTAGTTTCGTCACCACAAGCGCCGAAGAAAACGAAGATCTCTTCTGGGCCATCCGCGGCGGCGGCGGAAACTTCGGCATAGTCACCTCTTTTCTCTTCAGGTTGCATCCTATCCATACGGATTATGCCGGACCGATGCTTTGGGAGCCCGAGGATGCTGCCGAGGTGATGAAGTGGTACCGCGAGTACATTACAGCGGCTACCGAAGACATCAACGGCTTCTTCGCTTTTCTGACCGTGCCGCCTGCGCCGCACTTTCCCGAGCATCTCCACGGAAAAAAAATGTGCGCTATAGTCTGGTGCTACGTCGGAGATCTGGACAAGGCCGAAGAGGTCTTCAAGCCTATTCGCAGCTTCAAGACGCCGGTCGTCGACCTGGTCGGCCCGCTGCCGCATACAGCGGTCCAGAGCATGTTCGACCCGATCTATCCGCCGGGGCATCAGTGGTATTGGAAGGCCGACTTTGTCAATGAGCTGAGCGACGAGGCCATCGCCCTTTACGTCAAACACGGCTCGGCGCTGCCGACGCCGCAATCGACGATGCACCTCTACCCCATCAACGGCAAGGCGCACAGGCCCGGCAACAGCGACACGCCTTGGGCTTACCGCGATGCCACATGGGCCCAGGTCATCGTCGGCGTTGATCCGGACCCGGCAAACAACGACCGCATCATAGCCTGGGCGAAGGAGTACTGGGAAGCTTTGCATCCCTACTCGGCCGGCGGCGCGTATGTGAACTTCATGATGGACGAAGGCGAAGATCGTGTCAAGGCAACCTACCGCGACAACTACGAACGTCTTGTGGAAGTCAAAACCAAATACGACCCGACCAACCTCTTTCGCGTCAACCAGAACATCAGGCCGCGTGGGGGGTAGTGCTCTCTTGCCAGTCATGTGAAATGCAAAGGGTGCTCATGCTGCAACTGGATTGCGAAACCACCAACGGCGGTTTGAGATGGAGTAAGGAGTTCTGTTGTTCGATGTGCCACAGGGATCTTCGGTGAATACGCCATTCAAGCAGAGTTGGCATATTGAATACTGACAGTGTTCATCCGAGAGTCTGTATATTATTGACGTTTACGATCACTTAGAAGGAACAAAGATGTCGGTTTTTGCCGGAACAAAGCGAGAGTTGAGAACTGCCGGGGGTCACAAGCAAGCCCCTGGCCGTTGATCCATGCAGTAGAAATGATCGGGTGGATGGACCTCGTGGGCTGCAGGGATTCCGCAAAAGGAAAGTCCTTGCGGTCCGCAGGAGACTCGCCGAGGGAAGATACGCTGTCAATGAACGTATAAGTGTGGCTCTTGACAGGCTGATTGAGGATATCATGGTGGGCGGCGGTACACGGGTCAGGCAACTCCCAAGCAGGCAGGATGGGCAACTTGTACCGTAGCCATTTGCTTGCCCCATGCGGAATTCTGGGCGTGGCAGCAGTCAGCCAAAATTCGAATATGAAGATGAAACCAGGGGCCAGGTTTTCAGCAAAGGGAGAAAATCATGAGCAGGCAAGCATTGTCAATTCTGTTGGTGGCGGGCACTGGGGTGGTTTTTGGACTCTGCGATGCTGTGGAGGCACAACCTCATGATGTCGCATTGACTTTCGGCAACGTAGATTTCTTGTCATACCGGCTGGATGCTTTTGAGCCCGCCGATGTCGATTTAGGTGCCGGCATCGGGGCTGAAGACCCCACGCTGACCTTGCAGTTGGGCAAGCGTTATCAGGTGAAGGTAATCAATTATGTGCCGCATCCGTTCGAGGTGATCGCCAAGGGTACCTCTGCCGGGGCAGACAGAGTTCTTCTGTCAATGGGTGGTCCGCTTGGTCCCTTCGAATCCGACCCTGACGTGGCCTGGAGCGACACCGGCTCGGGTACAGTGGCCTTCACGCTGACGTCCGGACTTTACGATGCGCTGACAGACTCAGGCCGTGTGCCGGGCTATCGCTGCAGAGTCCACGCTTCCACCATGCGGGGTAGTTTTGAAGTTCTGGTGGATGCGGGGCCGGAGCCGTTGGAAGACCCTATCCCGGAGCCAATCGTCAAAGGGGCTGTCAGCATCGAGTTGGAAGCGGTTGCTTTAGCCCTGACCTCGCCGGTGGATCTGAAGCCGGCCGCAGACGGCACAGGTAGGTTGTTTGTGGTCGATCAGTCGGGAAAGATTTACATAATTCTGGAGGGTCAGCTTCAGGCATCGCCGTTCCTGGACATAGCGAGCAGGCTTGTCGCTCCTCTGGGCATAATAGGCAGCCACGATGTGAACGACTTCGATGAGCGAGGCCTTCTTGGGTCCGCGCTCCATCCGGGCTTTGCTGAGCCTACAAGTCCAGGTTACCACAGGGTTTACACTTACACGAGCGAGCCCGTCGGCGGTCCGGCTGATTTCACGACCGATCCGCCGCCCGCCGAGGTTAACCACCAGAGCGTTATTGCCGAATGGACGGTTGACGACAGCAATCCGAACCTGGCAAACCCAAACACGCGCAGAGAGCTTCTGAGGATCGACCAGCCGCAGTTCAACCACGACGGCGGCATGTTGGCCTTTGGCCCGGACGGGTATCTCTACATTTCGCTCGGCGATGGTGGAGCCGGCAACGATGTCGGCGAGGGGCATGGAGTTTCAGGCAATGGCCAAAACATACACACTGTCCATGGCAGCATACTTCGCATAGACCCCCTGAGTCCTGTGGCAACGCCGGATAGCACCGACATCATCAGTGCAAACGGCGGTTATCGCATCCCGGCGGAAAATCCGTTCGTGGGTGTCGATGGCGTGGACGAAATCTTCGCCTACGGCCTGCGCAACCCGTTCCGGTTCAGTTTTGATTCTGCTACCGGGAAATTGGTTGTGGCCGATGTGGGGCAGAACTTCGTCGAAGAGATTGACATCGTGAATATCGGAGGCAACTACGGCTGGAACCTGAAAGAAGGAACCTTTCGCTTTAACCCGAGCGACGGCAACGTCTCGGATGACTTAAATGGGCTTCCTGCGGGCTTGATTGATCCGGTGGCGCAGTATGACCATGATGAAGGCATATCAGTCATAGGCGGCTATATCTATCGAGGCGCCGCCATACCCGAGCTTTTCGGTAAGTATGTATTCGGGGATTTCTCACGCTCATTCCGGCCGGCGGACGGACGGCTGTTTTACGCCGACCTTGACACAGGTGTAGTGAAGGAGCTGATCATCGGCGTGGACGACCGTCCCCTGAACCTGTATGTCAAAGGATTCGGACAGGATTTAGCTGGCGAAATATATCTTCTGGCCAGCTCCAATCTCGGGCCTTTCGGGACAGGTGGAGCGGTCCTGGAAATAGTGGACCTCTGCACGGCCAGGATTCCGGGTGATATCAATAACGATTGCCAGGTTGACATAACCGATCTGAACATAGTGATTGATCACTGGATGGAAAGTGCCCGGCGGTAGCGAGGAAACGCCCATGCGGGTGATTACACCGTCCGTCGGCGAACACTTTATGGGGTGATGAATCAGGTTTGCTGCCAGGATACGGGCCGGATTTCCTGTATCTTTGACTCGTCCAGCTCGATTCCGAAACCCGGCCCCTCCGGCAGCTTCAACATTCCGTCGACCGGCGTGAGCTGGTGTTTCTCGAACTCGTAATGATTGCTCATCTTCTGGATCAGATACTCCACGAGCGGACAAATCTCTACCGGCTGGCTTGCCACAACGTGCATGGCGGCGTGGAGGCTGTGGCCGTGCGGGATTACGTTGACCCCGTGAACCGACGCCAATGTACATATCTTAACCAGCTCGCTTACTCCGCCGCACCACTCCGGGTCGGCCTGAACTACCATGATCGCATCAGTCTTGAGGAAGTTATGGACATCCCAGCGGCCATAGAAATGCTCTCCGGTTGCTACTGGGATTGATATTTCACGGCTCAGCTCGATGAAGCCGTCTATGTTGGCAGTCTGCAGGGGCTCTTCTATCCACCTGGGATTATACTGCTCGGCCCTTCTGGCCCAGGCTAAGGCGTACTGGAGGTCCCATTGCCAGAACGCATCGAACATCAAGTCAACGTCATCGCCTACGGCTTCACGGAGCAGACGCACAACCTTTACGTCTTCCGCCACCCCCTCGGGGCCGTAGCTTGGACCGCGGTCTCGCAAAAACCATTTCTGATGCCGATATCCCTGCTCCTTAAGCTCTCGGGATTTAGAGTGCAATGCGGCCGGTTCCTGCGAAAATCCGAGGCAACTGGCGTAGGTCCTCACTTTGTCGCGAGAGCCGCCAAGCAGCCGATAAACGGGCAGACCAAACATCCGCCCGCGAAGATCCCAGAGGCAATTGTCCAGAGCGCTGAGACCTATGATGTAGTGGCTGCCCCGCGAGTGCCGACTTGCCCGGAACATCTTGTCCCAGTATGCTTCGTACGCTAACGGGTCCTGTCCGATTAAGTCTCGCTTGAAGAATCGGTCCACGAACATCGCTGCTTCGTTATCTATGGGGCCGTACAGACCCTCGATGCCGCTATCGGTCTGGACCTTGATATAGAGGGCTTTTCTTTTGTTTTTGCCTGTCACCTGAAGGATTTCCACTTTGGTGATTTTCAGCCCGGACCGGGCTGCTGCTGCCGGGAGTGCAGAACCAAGGCCTGGGGCAATCCCCATGGCTGTAAGGCTTGATAAGAAACTTCGTCGGTTTATCCGAGTGAGCATCCGGGTCTCCTTTCGTCGCAAAAGCAGTCTGTCTGATACCGCGCTGACAACATCTGTTCATCTTTGCGCGGGGGTATTATATAGCAAAGAAAGGTTGTTTGCCATACGCTTGTTCCGAACAGGCCGGTCGTGTAGAATGACGGGCAGAAGACCTAAATCATGCGATTTTAGAATGGAGCACACAAAATGAAACACTTCAGACTAACAGGAACCGTGATGTTGACTTTGTTGTTCTGCGGGTGCATTACAGGGTCGGCTGCCGAGGGCAATAAGCTGCTTTGGCAGATTGGCCAAGCCGACAATGACACGGCCGAGTTTGCATTGGGTCCGGACAGGAGCAACCAGTATCTTACGGCGTTTCCGCACGATGCTTTCTTTGTCGCCGGTCAATCCGATCCGAAGCAGGACTGGCCTTATATACAGCCCGGACCGGTGGACGCCTGGGCGGGCGGCAGGAGTCATACCTTTACGATTCTGTTTGGTCTTCGTGCCGCATCGGATACGGGCGCGTGCGCACTCACCCTTGACTTTGTAGATACGCACAGTGCCATGCCGCCTAAAATGGAGATAAAGATTAATGATACCTCCTTCGTCCGTGAATTGCCGCGCGGCGCCGGTGATGCATCGGCCCACGGCCAACCCGACAAGGGCCGCGAGTACAGGCTGGTGGTTGATTTCCCGGCCGAGGTACTCAAGGCCGGCAACAACACGATCACCATTACCTCACTGGCCGGCAGTTGGGTCCTTTACGATCAGGTTGCACTTACTGCACCCGCCGGTGTTGAAATGGGGACACCTTCGCCCATGACGAAGCTGCTGGACGTTTACAGCCAGCCTTTTTTGGT
>JBDREF010000169.1:0-18766 GCA_043820045.1 Planctomycetota bacterium
AAGCCTGTCGTCGCCGTGCCGAAGACGGCAAACGTGATATTCGAAGCGGAAGCGGCCGACGTCCTCGGATCGAGCTGGCGGATTTATCACGATTCGAGTTCATCCGCCGGAACGCACATCGGCTCCGATGACGGCGACGGCAGTGACGGCGATGCAGCGCCAGGAGCTGATTGGGTAGCCGGTTACAACTTCACCGCTCCCGCAGGAATCTACAAGATCGTTACTCGCGTCATTGCCCCCAATGACTCCGATGACTCCTTCTGGGTCCGGATAGTGGATGCGACGAGTCAGACGCACGAGGATCCCGACCAGCCCGGCACCGGCTGGATAAGGTTCAACGACATAGAGCCCGGGAGCCAATGGGTTTGGGACGAGGTCCACAGCAGCGACCACGATGGCGAGGTTGTGAACTGGACGCTTGCGGACGGCGAGCATACGCTGGAAATCGCCAAGCGTGAAGACGCTGCGCTGCTTGACGCCATCATGGTCACCGACGACCTGACTCTCGACCAGGCGACGCTGCCATAGGCTACAGCTCAAACATAATCGGCGTTAGTATAGTATTTAATCCGGGGCCTGTACCGATTGATACGGTATAGGCCCCGGTTGCTTTGGCATATCTGACATACAGGGCAGCCGTTTCCACGCTGCTCGCATTGCTCTTCGGCCTGCCGTCGATTGCATGGAAAATTCTTGAATGCTCAGGATGGAATTCATATGCTATAGGCTACGAGACTCGGCATCGTAGCTGGGCGCTGGTAATGTTGTGACCTCGGTTTAGGGAGAACAAAAGATGAAGAGCAAACTTCTGTTGGCATTATTGGCCGTTTCTTTTCTGTCAGGCCATGTCCTGATTGCCGAAGAAAAGCAGAATTCCGCGGTTTCACCTGAACATCGGCATAGTTGGTGGACGCTCCGCAATGACGCAGTGAACGAACGAGTCAAGCAGGGCAACGTGGACTTGCTCATGATTGGTGACTCAATTACGCACGGCTGGGAGGGGGGAGGAAAGAAGTATTGGGACAAATATTATGCTCCGCGAAACGCCGTCAATATGGGTTTCAGCGGAGACAGGACCCAGCACGTCTTGTGGCGGCTGGAGCACGGGCATCTGGAAGGCATATCTCCGAAGCTGGCGGTGCTGATGATCGGAACGAACAACTCGAACGGCGATGACAACACCGCCGAGGAAATCGCCGACGGGATTACAGCTATTTGCGGGAAGATCCGCGCAGAGTGCCCGAAGACAAAGATACTGATCCTGGCTATCTTCCCCCGGGGTCCTGAAACGTCGGAGCAGCGCGAGAAGAACGACAAGGCCTCGCTGCTGGCCTCGAAGATTGCCGATGGCAAGATGATTCACTATCTGGATATCAACGACAAATTTCTTACCAAAGACGGCTTTCTTTCCAAGAAGATCATGCCCGACTATTTGCATCCCAACGAAGCCGGCTACAAGATATGGGCCGAAGCCGTCGAACCCAAGGTGACGGAACTGATGGGTGAAAAATCCGGGAAATAATCGCGGAAGATTGCTCCGTGTTGCATCGGCAATGAAGCTCAGCCACGTAGCCGGGTAGAGACAAAGCGGATTGTGCCGCTGCAAGACTGTCTTTGCCTATTCCGAGGACGGGCGCAACGGCGGTTACACTCTGCTTGAGTACGAGGTCAAGGACGGCGGCGGAATCGTATGGAAGACGGTTGCTTCCTACGTTGCTTGAATAGACGGAACATGAGAGCCCTGTATTACACTCGTCGTGAGCCTTCCGTTGCGAATCGGCCCCGAATGCTCATAACCGGTCCTCCCAAAAGGGTGATCCGATAATAATCGGCGATATTGCCGCTAAAACCGCAGAGTTGGAGCGGCCGCAAAACTGCTTTTTCGCCGGCTGAGGCCAAGCCGCCTGAATCTGAAAAAATTTTACAAAAAAATCTTTTTTACGTTGACAGTACGAACAAATAGGACTATATTAGTCGTATAAGACTACGTTAGTCTTATATGTAAATTGTGCAAAGTTAACCTGATTTTTTAAGGAGAGTAATCATGAACGTTCTAAAAGGATTAGTGCTGATCGTATTGTTGCTGTCTATCGCAATTGTGGCAGGCTGTCAGGAAAGTCACGCTCGCACTGCAGGCGGCAGAACGGTCGTCCTGGAGCCAAGTGTAACCGGCTTCTGGCAGGCAAGGGCTCAATAAGCTGCCGATGGGTCTGTATCGGGGCATCCTGACGACGACAACGGCGGAAATGTCCTGCCGAGCATCAGTTGGGTCTTTTGAGTTGTATGTGCCGTTGCCGTGCGGGAGAATTTGGCCGGCGGTATTGACAAGTGAAGACAGCGGACCGGGAAAGTGACCATCGGGCTTCAGGGGTGAAGAATGGAAAAGCAAGTTAACAAAGCCAGGGTGGTCTGGGTTCTGACCGGGATTGCGGCGGTCGTGGCAGTAGCGGCGTTTGCGATTGTTAGCAATTTTTCTGCCGAGTACGGACACGGGTCGTAAGCCAGTCTCGATGATGTTGTGAGATCTCGAGAGACATGGAACCCTGCTTTCCAGGGCTGGTACGGGAAGGAAGTGCCGGACCTGGCGGTCACTGACATAGACGGAAGGCAGCACCGGCTGAGTGCCTACCGCGGCAAAGATGTATTGGTTGTGTTTTGGGCGACATGGTGCCCTGCGTGCAACCAGGAGATCCCTCATCTGATTGAGCTAAGAAAGGTTCTTGGAGAAGAGCAACTTGTAATCCTGGCAATATCTAATGAGACGGCAGAGCTTTTGAAGCATTTTGCCGCTGCCAGGGGCATAAACTATGCGGTTGCAACCCCTGGCAGCGGCGCTTTGCCGGTCCCATTCTCCGAAGTGGCATCGATACCGACAACCTTCTTCATCGATCGAAGCGGCAACGTGAAATTTGTTGCGGAGGGATTGATTTCGCTCGAAGAGGCCAAGGCAATTCTGCGTGCCGAATCATAATAGCAGCCGCGGCCTATCTTGTTGACGGATACCCGAGGAGGAAGAGGCTGGCTTACAAATGTGAAATCCCGTCACCTGCCGGACTTTGCGCGCAGTCGGACGTTGAAAGGCGCTGAACCATGGACTCGAAAAGGCTGTACGTTAATATAGCTGCCGCGGCCATGATGGGCCTTGTGGCTATTGAAATAGCTGCCGTACCTGGAGAGATGGAAATGTCGGATACGACGGGGACAACAAAGCATACGAACAGACTCATCAACGAGAGCAGTCCATACCTGCTCCAGCACGCGCATAATCCCGTCGATTGGTATCCCTGGGGGGCCGAAGCCTTTGAACGGGCGAAAAGACAGGACAAGCCCATTTTTCTTTCAATCGGCTATTCCACATGCCACTGGTGTCACGTCATGGAGCGCGAGAGCTTCGAGAACGAACATATCGCCAAAATCATGAACGACAATTTCGTGTGTATCAAGGTTGACAGAGAACAGCGCCCGGACGTGGACGAGATATACATGAACGCCGTAGTGATGACCACCGGATCGGGAGGCTGGCCGCTGTCGGTTTTTCTCACGCCCGAAGGCAAACCTTTTTTTGGTGGCACGTATTTTCCGCCGGAGGACATCTACGGCCGGCCCGGTTTCGGGCGGGTTCTTCTGTCGGTCGCCGACGCATGGAAGGACAGGCGACAGGAACTGGTTGACTCGGCGGGCAAACTGAGTGGATTTCTGAAAAGTTCGGGTGCGCCGGCAGAAAAGACGAACCTTTCGCCGAAAACACTGAAAAAAGCTTTCGACCAATTCGGCGAGATGTTCGACGTCGTCAACGGAGGTTTTGGGGCGGCTCCTAAATTTCCGCAGCCGACGAATCTGTCGATGCTACTTTGTTACTGGCACCGCACAAACGATATTCAGGCCCTGCAAATGGTCGAAAAGACGCTCGAAGAGATGGCTGAAGGTGGTATTTACGACCATATCGGCGGAGGTTTCCATCGCTACGCGACGGATGCGCGATGGCTTGTCCCGCATTTCGAGAAGATGCTCTACGACCAGGCGCTGCTGAGCAAAGTCTATCTCCAGGCCTACCAAATCACTGAGAACCGGAAGTACGCCGATATTGCGAGGGAGATTTTTGATTACGTTCTCCGCGATATGACCGATCCCGATGGCGGTTTCTACAGCGCCGAAGACGCCGACAGTGAAGGCGAGGAGGGAACTTTTTATCTCTGGGACCGCAAGCAAATAACTTCCATTTTGGACAAGGAGCAGGCCCGGTTGTTCAACGCTTATTACGGCGTCACCGATGCAGGCAACTTCGAAAAGGGCAAGACCATTCTGAACATCACGAAGTCGGTCGATGAGTTGCAGCGAGAGTTTCAAATGGACCGGACGGCGGTTGTGACTACTCTCGAAAGCGCGCGTGTCATGCTTTTCGAGGAACGGGCGAAAAGAATCAGGCCGCATCGGGACGACAAGGTCATCACAGCCTGGAACGGCCTGATGATCTCCTCGCTGGCTTACGGCGGGGCGGTATTGGAGGAACGCAAGTACGTAGAGGCGGCCGAACGTGCGGCCGAATTCGTGTTGGGTACGTTGCACCGGAACGGCCGATTGATGCGATACTATCGCGATGGCCAAGTGGTTGGACAGGGGTTCCTGGATGATTATGCGTTCATGACTATGGCTTTGGAGGATATCTACGAAGCTACATTTGACGCTAAGTGGCTCATCGAGGCAAACAAGCTCGCCGAGGAGATGATTGAGTTGTTTGCCGACGATGATGGAGGAGGGTTTTTTCTTACCGGCAAAGATAGCGAGAAACTGATTGCCCGTACTAGGCCCGGCTCCGACGGGGCGATTCCTTCGGGTAATTCGGTCGCTGCGCTGGCGTTGCTCAAATTAGGCCGGCTGACAATGAATCAAAACTTCACGAAGCAAGGCGCCGGAATACTCGAAGCTTTCTCAGCGCAGTTGGAAAAGTCGCCCGCCTATTCGTCTGCCATGCTGGCAGCGTTGGATTTCCACCTGGGGCCGACTCAGGAAATAGTAATTGCCGGCAAGAGAGATGCTTCCGATACAAGACAGATGCTCAGGTCGGTCCGCGGCAAATTCCTGCCGAGGGCGGCAGTGCTCTTGCATGACCAGAACGAAACAGGCTCGGTCATTTACGAAATCGTGCCGTTTGTGAAGAATCAGACCGCCGTAGGAAGCAGGGCAACCGCTTACGTCTGTCAGAATTATGTTTGCAATAAGCCCGTCAACAGTGCCGGCGAGCTGGAGGATCTTCTTGCATCAATTGCAGACAAGTCAAGAGCAGGCGTTCGAGCTGCCGATGAATAATCGGGGCAAGCTGTCCATTCTTTGGACGTAGTGATGAAGAAACTCGAAAAGGAACGCAAGACGATCGGGATAATGATACGAATCTTCTGTGGTGCTCACCATGGGATAACCGCAGGGGACTTATGTTCCGAGTGCGAGGAGCTTTTTGGATATGCCGGAGAGCGTCTGAGAAGATGTCCATTCGGCGAGAACAAAGGCCCCTGTTCAAAATGCAGGATTCACTGCTACAAGCCTGATATGCGAAAACGGATTACGGAAGTCATGCGCTACTCAGGTCCAAGAATGATCAAGAGACATCCCTTGCTGGCGATAGACCATCTGCTGAAGGCCAGGGGTTCGGGCGACAGGCGTGGAGCGGCAGGCGGCGGGAGAGGGGAAACTCACGGTCAGTAAGCATCTGACGGCTCAGTCGTTTTCGAGAAAGGCTTTGTCCCAGTCTTTCCATACCGGCTCGAAGCCCTGCTCTGTTATCATCGCGGCAACCTGAGCCGCCCTGCGATTGTCGTCGACCTCGAACTGCCCTGTTGCGCCGATCCGGCCCGAATAGCCGCCCGGACTGGTTTTGCTGCCGGCGCTTAACCTGGTTACCCCGAGCCTAATGAGGTTGTCCCGCAGTTGGGCCCGCTCACGAGTTGACAATACGATCCCTGCATCGGCAAAGCATAATCGCAGCGCCGTTATCATCTGTACAAGGTTCTTGTCGCCGAAGGAATTGAAATGTGAATCTTCAACCTCGTAGGCCGGCCGCAGTCTCGGGAAAGAGAACGAAACGTGGGACTGCCAGTAGCGTTTGATTATATAATGAGCGTGTTCGGCAAGTGCTAATGTTTCAACCCGCCAGTCGGCCAGTCCCAGGAGAACTCCCAGTCCGACTTCACGCATGCCGGCTGCGGCGATTGTCGCGGCGGCGCTGAGTCTGTTATCGTAGTCGGACTTCGGACCGGCCGGATGATAGTAGTCATATCTCCGGCGGTCGTAGGTCTCCTGATAGAGCGTGACTCCTTCAATGCCCGCTTCGAAAAGCCGGGCATATTCGTCCCTGCTCATCTGATAGACTTCGATGGAGATTGAGCCGAATTTCCCCCTGAGTCTTTTCGCCAGTTCGGCAAGGTAATCAATGCTCACGAACTGCCTGTCTTCGCTGCTTACCAGCAGTATGTCCCTGAAGCCCTCGGAAGCAATGATATCCGCCTCTTCGACGGCTTCATCGATGCTCAATCTCGTTCTTTCGAATCCGTGTTCGGTGTTGAAGCCGCAGTATCGACAGCTATTCGTGCAGTAGTTCGACAGGTAAAGCGGGGCGTAGAGCCTGACCGTCCGCCCGAATCTGCGAACTGTGAGCCGGTGGGCCGATTGCGCCATTTCTTCGAGGTAATCCTCGGCAGCCGGCGAAATGAGCGCAAGGAGCTTCTGCTGGCTGTATGAACCTGCCGGCTGGGACAGGGCCACTTCAACATCATTGCTGCTGACGTTCTCCAGACGCCGTCGCCAAAGTTCGCCGTTGCCGTCGAGTTCTTCATCGGCCAGTATCGTTCGTATGTCCCGGCGTGCCGGGATATGTATTGCTGGTCTTGACATTCAAATCAATCTCTTAAGAACCCTGTTAGAGGGCTGGAAGCATCTGCCTGCCTGCCGGCGGCGCGCGGACCGGATTTAAAAGCGATTCGCCCGGCTTCTACGGCCAGCTTAAAGGCCCGGGCCATTTCAATCGGGTCGGCCGCAGTAGCGATGGCGGTATTAACCAGAACTGCATCGGCGCCTATTTCCATTGCATCGGCGGCATGAGACGGCAGCCCCAGGCCGGCATCGACCACCACGGGTACATTCGCCTGTTCGATGATGATTTCCAAAGCCGCCCGAGTCTTGAGCCCCTGGTTCGATCCGATCGGGCTGGCAAGAGGCATGACCGTCGCAGTACCGGCATCTTCGAGTCTCTTTGCCAAAATGGGGTCGGCGTTGATGTAAGGCAGCACGACAAAACCTTCTTCAACCAGTATCTCGGCGGCCTTCAGCGTCTCGACCGGGTCCGGAAGCAGATAATACGGGTCGGGCGTGACCTCAAGTTTCAGCCAATTGATGCCGGTTGCCGCGCGGGCCAGTTTTGCGAGCCGGACGGCCTCCTCGGCGTTGCGAGCCCCGGAGGTATTGGGCAAAAGCAGATATCTGCTGCGGTCAATCGCGCGGAGCATATCGTCGTTTTCGTTTTCGATATCGACCCGTCGAAGCGCCACGGTGACGATTTCCGTTCCGGATTCTTCTATGGCGGCCGCCATAAGCTCACACGATGCGAACTTGCCGGTACCTATGAGCAGCCGGGAATCAAACTCTCTTCCTGCTATGACCAGCTTGTCCATGCAATCATCCTCCTCCCACGAACCGGATCAATTCGATGTTCTGGCCGCTCGCCAGCGTTGTCTGCGCAAAGTTCTGCCGTTCGATTATCCTGCCGTCGATTTCAGCCACCACGGTTGCCTGATTAATACTCAACTGCTCCAGCAATTCGGTCAGCGTGCGCGGCATTCCGGACGGAAACTGTTTTTCATTGCCGTTTATCTTCAGCATTTCCATTTGTTAAACTCGTACCTTGGAGCGGGATAATGATTATATCGTACACGTTACGTTTGCCTGTCGCGCGGTTCGGAGTGCTGTCAATCGGGATGTTTACCGCTTTGCGTCCGCTGTTCATTCCTTACTTGTAACATAAATTACCTGCTCGGCGAACAAGTTAGACGCAAATCTTACCGGGTTAAGACGCTTTTCGATAAGAGCAATTTTATTTTCCACCTTAACTCCCAGCTTCCTGCAGAGCCGGTCGAAATCTTTGATTGATATACAATGTATGTTGGGCGAGTTGCACCAGTCGAACGGAAGCTGCCTGGTGACCGGCGCGGTACCTCCGAGGAGCAGTTGTGTCCTGCACCGCCAATGGGCGAAATTCGGGAAGCTGACGATTACTCTCCTGCCGACCCGCAACAGCTCGGTAAACACCTTCTCCGGATTCTTCACGGTCTGCACAGTCTGGGACAGTATCACGTAGTCATAGCTCTTGTCGGCGTAATTGTCCAATTCCTGTTCGACGTCCTGCTGTATGATGCACAGGCCCCTGTCCACGCAGGCCAGGACGAGATCCTGATCCAGCTCAATGCCCTTGCCCTGTATGTTCTTGTCGGCGGTGAGGTTTGCCAGCAATTCGCCGTCGCCGCAGCCGATGTCAAGGACCGCGCTGTTCGGTTCTATCAGCGATTCGATCACCTTGTAGTCGACGCGGATTCGGCTGGCCTGTACGTGGCTGTTCGCCCTGGTTTCGTTGCGTACCGCTGTGCTGAGGCCTTTTTTTACTCCCGGCCGATGCGTGGCGTTTATGAAACCGGAGATGAAAGCGCCGAGCGTTTCCGGCTCCAGCAGAAAGGCGTCGTGGCCGTAAGGCGAGGCCACGTCGCAATAGCTGACGTCCTTGTTGTTGGCAGCCAGTGCGTCAACCATTGCCTTCGATTGGGCGGGCGTAAAGAGCCAGTCGCTTGCAAAACTTATTACCAGAAATCTGCACTTTGTGTTCTCAAAGGCCTGCTTAAGGGATCCGTAATCTTTCGCCAGGTCGAAGTAATCCGCCGCCCTGGTTATGTAGAGGTAGCTGTTGGCGTCGAACCGCTCCACGAAACTTTGCCCCTGATGATCCAGATAAGTCTCAACGGCAAATTCGGAATTGAAATCGTAGCTGTAGTTGTCGGAGTTTCGCAACTGCCGCCCGAACTTTTCGCGCATGCCCTGCTCCGAGAGGTACGTTATATGCCCGATCATCCGTGCGATTGCCAGTCCTCTGTTGGGGCCCTTTCCCTCGGTATATTGCCCGCCGGCAAAGTTGGAATCTCCCAGTATCGCGCTTCGGCCCACCGCATCGAAGGCAATCGACTGTGCGCCGAGATGTGTTGTTGTGGCGATGGGTATCGCGGCCCTCACAAAGTCAGGGTATTCTATCGCCCACTGCAAGACCTGCATTCCGCCTATCGAACCGCCAATCACCGCCAGAATTTGTTTTATGCCGAGCTTGTCGAGAAGCAGCTTCTGGACCCTTACCATGTCGGCTATGGTAATGATGGGAAATTCCAGCCCGTACTGCCTGCCCGTTGCCGGGTTGATCGAAGACGGGCCCGTTGTTCCGCTGCAGCCGCCGAGAAAGTTCGAGCAAAGAACGAAATACTTGTTTGTGTCGATCCCCTTGCCCGGGCCGACCATAATGTCCCACCAGCCGGGCTTCTTGTCGTCCGGACCGTTCAGGCCGGCTACGTGAGCGTTGCCGCTCAGTGCATGGCAGATCAGAACAACATTGTCCCCGGCCTCGTTAAGCTGGCCGTACGTCTCGTAGGCCACGTCGATAGGGCCCAGTTTCTTGCCGCATTCCAGCTCCAGAGGCTGTTGCGGTTCGACCACTCGCATTTTCTTCGTTTGTACAATGCCAACCGAATCTTGTCTAATCTCTGCCATTAACCGGTTCCTATTGCAAAATAATCCGGGGGTGGCATCCTCAAGCGCAGCGCTCCCCTGAGCGAAGTCGATGGGTTGCGGATGGCTTCTGGCCGTGCCGTCATTATAACTTCTTTCAAACCTTATACTTAATAACGAAAAGTTTTGTTCTGTCAAGAAGATTTCATGTTTGGCGGGCAAAATGCTGATTCGGGCCGGCTGGAAATAAGTGATTGATTGTGGTATTCTATCAACGTCAATCCCGGCCGGGAAGGCAGGCATGAACTCAGGTAAGAAATCTAAGGTTGATGGAGGTGCTCTTGATTACCGTGTTTGACAGAGTCGATTATCGAAATACAGGCATGCGGTTGTGTTTATTGATGATGCTCATCGCCGTCTCATCCGGCCGCGCCCTGTGCGAAAACTGGCCTGTGTGGAGAGGGCCTCGCGGCGACGGCACGAGCCTGGAAGGCAATGTTCCCCTGGAATGGAGTGCGACTCAGAACATCGTATGGAAAACCCCCATCCCCGGCAAAGGACACGCATCCCCCATCGTCTGGGGCGACCGCATCTTCGTGGTCATTGCGCTGGAAGGACGGCAGCAGCGTCTGCTTCTGTGTCTGAACCGCACGAATGGAGAGGTGCTCTGGCAACGAATGGTCCTTGAGACGCCGCTCGAAAAGCTCCATAAGCTCAACAGCCATGCGTCCTCGACACCTGCGACCGACGGCGAAAAAGTGTATGTCAGCTTCCTGGATCGCGATAAGATGTTCGTGGCCGCCTATGATTTCGACGGCAACAAGGTCTGGGCGGTTCACCCGGGAGTATTTTCAAGCATGCACGGCTACTGTTCGAGTCCCATTCTCTGGAAAGAGAAAGTTATTGTCAACGGCGACCACGATGGTCCCGCTTACATAGCGGCCCTGGACCGCACCACGGGCAAGACAATCTGGAAAACCCCCCGGCCCAATATCACGCGGAGCTACTGCACGCCTATCATCCGCCACATGGACGGGCGGAATCAGATGGTACTTTCGGGAAGCAAGTGCGTGGCCAGTTACGACCCCGATACGGGCGAGCAGCACTGGATAATAGACGGTCCCACGGAGCAGTTTGTTGCATCGCTGGTTTACAACGGTGAGCTGCTGTTCATGACGTGTGGTTTTCCCGACCGTTTTGTTCAGGCGATCCGTCCGGACGGGTTCGGAAACGTGACGAAGACGCACGTCGTCTGGCAAAAAGAGAAGGATTGTTCATACGTACCCAGTCCAATTTCGATTGGGCCTTACTTTCTGGTTGTATCCGATACGGGAGTGACAACATGCTTCGAGGCGAAGACCGGCAATATCCTCTGGCGCGAGCGTCTCGGGCCACATTACAGCGCCTCGCTGGTGACAGCAAACGGATTGGCTTATTTCCTGTCCGATAAGGGAATAATGACAATCGTCAGACCCGGGCCGCAATTGGAAATCATCGTGCGTAACGAGCTTGGCGAAGAGACCTACGCCTCGCCCGCGATAAGCAACGGACAGATTTTCCTGCGCGGCGTCGAACACCTGTACTGCATCAGTAACTGATACAGGGAGAGTCAGTATCGACCGAATTGCTCCGCCAGATCGAGAAGTCTTCTGAGCCTCTCGGGCTTGACATGGGGAGCTACGCTGCACGCGGAAGAAAGGATATACCCGCCGCCGGGCTTGCCGATTCTGATTCTTTCCTTCACGGCCTTCTCGAAGGTCTCGTCGTCTGCATTCAGTATCTCGTTGACTGCGTCCAGATTGCCTTTGAAAAAGAATCGTTCGCCATATTTCGACTTTGCATCTTCCAAATTCACGGTACCG
Source organism: Planctomycetota bacterium (assembly GCA_043820045.1). Lineage (GTDB taxonomy): Bacteria > Planctomycetota > Phycisphaerae > Sedimentisphaerales > Anaerobacaceae > JBDREF01. The sequence goes on from JBDREF010000169.1 coordinate 11,610, forward strand.
AGCGGTGGTGGGTCTAACGTGTCGATTCCGTCAACGGCTGTTTTGCTCATAAGGTCCAGACGGTCGCCAATCGCGCCGCAGGTGTGAACGTACGACTTTGAGCCGTGCTTGCGTATCGCTCGAAAAATACGATCCTCGTAGGGACTCACGAATTCGGCATACATCTTCCGGCTGATGAACCCGGCGCCGGCAAAAGCCGAGCTTACCAGGATAGCGTCAGGCGATGCGCCGGCGTACAACTCCACTTGTGCAAGCACATGTTGCGCAAATACGGCGAGCACCTTGTGACATTTCTCAGGCTCATCGACCAGTGCAAGAAGCGCCTGTTCGTAGCCGAACAGCTCCATAAGATGAGTAAAAGGCGAGAATACTTCGGCGTGTACCGAGACATCGGGCGCGAGCTGCCGGACTTTCTTCAGTGTACTCATGAACCACGCAGGATACGCAGCCGGGTCGGAAAGGTCGGCCTGTGGGTCAATGCCCCAGAGTTCGGGTGCGTGCCATGTGTTCCATACATATCCGGGCAGCCTGTATGTGGCGGGGTCTTTAATATCAAGCGAACCGTAATTCGCCCGTTCCAGCGGTTGCCTTTGCGGCCGATACGTCTGTGGATTGTCGTCAGGTGGAAATATTGTCTCCAGTCCCGATTTCCAGCGGAGGTGCTCATCCTCGCCGGCTTTCGTGTATGACTCAACGTAGTCTTTCCAGTTGGTCGGTCTGCCGGGAAGGTTCACCAGGATGCCGTCGAATCCGTATCTCCGCTGCAATTCGACCAACGCCCCGGCAAGAGTCCCGCTGTCAAACCATATCTCCGAAGGCTTTTCGCCGCAGCTCAGAAAGTAATGGCCGAGGGCAAGCTGACACATGACGGGCACCCGGTCGGGCTGCTCGTGGTTCATTGTTGCTGCTATTCGCTGTTTTGAATTCATCTGTTCGCCGAAAGAATCTATTCAGGCACAAAAGCAAGTGAGGTTTGCAGGGCAAAGCCGCAAGTGCAGCCTGAGCTGCTTTCGGGAATGAGAACGAGCCCGCCGGCGGGTATGATGTTAATCCAGCAGCCCGGCCGTGTCACTTTGGTGAGTTGTTGCGGGCCTCCATCCTGACCTAAGTCGTACATCCAGGGGTTCCGGCCTCGCCAGAACAGACACTGGCTCGAAGCGGAGATGCCACCGCAACCATGCCCGCGCCGGTCGAATTCCCATCCTTCGATTTTGCGGCCGGTCCTCAAGTTGTATGCATAGGGCCATGCATATACGGTGTCCTCAATAATCGTCGGATGGCGATTGTATTCGCCGTGGGCGCCGTCTGTGGCGAGGCTTGTGCCGTGATCTGCTTCCCAGAGGACTTTGCCGGAGCGGGCGTCAAAGGCGCGATAGTGGTAACGGACCAAATCGGCGGCCAGACGTGAGCCGCTCAACAAGAGTATATCGTCGGCATAGTTGATATATACAGGTTCTTCGAAATAAGTGACGTCAAGTTTCTTTTTGAAGAGCAGACGCCCGGTCCCGGCGTCAAGAGCAACCAGGTTTTGCTTGCCCCCGTCAAACAATGTTTTCACCGGCATACGTCCAAGCTTGTCGGCCAGAGCCTTTGGGCTGTTGGTTTCGATAAAGTACATTCGCCCGTCGCCGGCGGTAATGGTGGTGTTGAGCACAAGTCCGTCTTTGTATTTCCAAAGCAGCCGGGCGCTGCGTTTATCAAGTGCGAACAAGTAATCGCTTACCACCAGCTTCATGTCTCTGTACCACAGTGAATCGTCTGCTTCATAGCTCGTCTCAGCATAGGAGGCCCCTTGCCTTCGGCCGCTCCCGAAGAGAGTATTGCCCGAGTAGGCGACATAGCCCCAATGCCGCGGTTCAGACGTGATTAGTTGTGGCATTTCGTACGTCTTGTCGCGCCTGCCGGTCCGGACGTCAAAGCCGTAGCATTTGTCTTCGGCCGCCACGTAAAGCAATTGAGCATCGACAACCATGCTGCCGGCGTCCAGGAATGCTCCAAGCCGGCGCGAGTTGGGGACGTCGGTTTTCCACTCGATTGTCCCGTTGTAGGCATCCACGCCGAAAACCACGCAATCGCCGGGAACGAAAACACGTCCATCCTTGAACAGTGGCGGTATATTGCGGTGATGACGGTCAATCATGTATTCCGGCCCGGGCTGCCCGAACCACTGGACCGCCATATTGCCCTTGACGAGTTTATCCCCGCTGCAGGCGGTATTGCCGGGCTCGGCGTAAATATGCGTCCACTCGCCGGCGCCCTCCAGATTTCCTCGCCTGGCCAGCGCCACGACAAATTCGCTGGCCTCGTGCACCTTCCAATCGCCAAGCGATGGTTGGTTCCACTGCTTCAACTGCTCTTGCCTAAACTTGCTGCTTGGCAGAATCAAAGCGACGGCTCCGCCGTAAGGCCTGAGCATCCTGAAGATTTCATTATGTGAGAACGGCGACCCGCCCGTCTGAAGCGCCTGGTCTGCGACGATCAGGTTGGCGAAATATTTCGTGTAAGGCAGTGACTTGGAATCCTTATGGGCAATGACTACTCTGCCGCAAAGTCCCGCTTTGTCGATTGCCTTACGGGCGGCATCTACTTTGCCGGCGTCTTCCTCGACGCCGATTATCTTCAATTCGCTTCTGCGGGCGATTTCGTACACCAGCCTTCCCCGGCCGCAACTAAGCACGAGGCAGTATCCTTTCGTGATGCCGGCCTGTTCGATTATAAGCTCTGCCGCTTCGGCGTATAACTCGGTCAGAGAATCGTGCGGATAAGGGTCAGAACTTGTTTGAGCCGTTACCACTTTTCCCGGCGAGCCGGGATTCTCTGCGCCGTTTCGCAAGCAGTGTATGTGGCCCTTGTCCGTGCTCACATAGAGACCTCCGTTGACAACGCTCAGGCCGAATGCCTTGCCGTTTACCGCAGCGCGCCAGAGGACTTTTCCGCTTTCGGCATCGACCGCGGCTATTGCGTTTTCCCCGCCGACGAAAAGAACATTGCCCGCCATAATCATCGAATACGGATATTTGCACTCGGCCGTCCAGAGATAGCAGTCTTTCATTTTCTTGGACAGCTCGCCGACCTGGGTGGCGATATTCTGGAGTTCCGTCTGCAATTGCTTTCCTTCTGCTGCGTCTTTGTCCGCCTTCTTGAGTTGTTCCTTAATCTTGTTTTGCCGGTCAGTAAGATTATTTCGTTCCCTGGAGAGGGCGAGGTACCGGCCCCGATCGAAAGCGGACAGTTCATTCTCCGACTGCATATACGCTGTTGGCCCGTTTACGAGCATTCGCAGGCCGCCGAACATCGCAACTTTGCTCCTCGTATTCACATCGGCGGCGTCAAGCTCTTTTGCAGCGCGGCCGGGCCCGCTGACAAGAACGTCCTCTGTCAACAGCGCGAAGGTTCCGCCGCCGCTCGGCAACTCTCCCAGAGTACTACCGTCTGCTCGTGCGAAGATTGCCGGATTCGTTCGTCCCGTCGGGACGTACAGACGCTCCTCGGAGGCGAGCATGTATCCCTGCGGCGATATGTCCAGTTTCTGCGTCCATTTTGCCGATCCGTCGTCGGTGTCGAGTGCGGAAAGAAACGTCCCCTGATTAGGGAACAAGCCGGCGGCGCAATAAAGATATCCCTCATCTACCAGCAGGCCCGTTCGTACCGGCCACATTGATATCACTCGCTCGTTGCCCGGAATCTCGCGGTTGGCGTCGGCGACCCTGTGCTTCCATTGCAGCGACCCGTCCGCGGCCGAGAGACAATAAGCGTATCCATCGTCGGACCCGACATAGACCTTGTTGTCTGCGACAGAGGGGGCCAGCCGGACCGGCCCTTCGGTGAAAAAGGTCCAAAGTTCCCGTCCCGTTTTCGCGTCAAGCGCATATACCTTGTCATCCGCCGATGAGGCGAAGAAGATTCTGTCGCCGGCTCCGACAACGTGAAATACATTATCGTAAGTCACGGTCGCCCGCAGTTCGTGCAGACGGTGCCAGAAATCCTGCTTTGCAGGCGGCGGCCATGCAGGCCGTGGCGCGTGCGTCGCCTTGAACAGCCAGGACTCGTTCAGGGGCACTTCCAGCCGCTCGCCGGTAACGCCGCTTCTGCGGTTATCGCGCATGTAGGTGGGCCAGTCCTCAGCTACGGCCGATTGCGAAACTGCGAGAATAACAAGGTAGGGGACGAGAAAAGAAGCGTACTTGTGCATCCGGCACCTCTCATATCAAAGCACTTGAAAAATCAACAAAGTCAAACGTCATGGTAGGATACCAGATTTGAGCGCAAGAGGCCATACTTTACTTTGTTCGCCAACGCCAATTCTCCTTTCAAATCCCGGCGCGCCGGGATTGCTTTCGTCGTCCTTCTCGATACAATGCAAGCATGCTGAATGAGAAGTATTGGCAAGGATCAGGTTTGATAGTCTGCCTGGGGGCAGTGCTGTTCTGCCTTCCTGCTGTCCGGGCTCAGGCAGAGGAAATATCTGTGACCGTGCACGAGGCTGGTTCGGCGGCGGGGTTGCCTTGCCGGGCCTGGGTGATTGCGGGAGATGAACGTCTATTCAACCCCGCTGATGAGTCTTGCACTGCATACGCAAGAGACCGCAGTTTTTCATGTGACGGGCATTTTGCCATTAAGGTCCCGCCGGGCAAGGCTGTTATCCACGTTGAGCGAGGTAAGGAGTGCTGGCCCGTCGATAAAGAGGTCGTCGTCGAGAAGGACCGGACCACCAATGTGGATATCGCTCTGAAGCGGTGGGTCAACATGTGCGAAGAGGGCTGGTATTCGTCGGACATACACTGTCATTTCGGCCTTGACGATTTGCGAGTTCTCAAGCAGTTGGCGTTAGCCGACGATGTGAACTTCGAGCCCATCCTGACTCTCTGGAATCATCAGCGAGGCGACAGTCCCGATGGGGCCTGGCCCGATTATGCGAATCCGCCCAGCATTTACGCCGATGCAACGCACATGGCAACATTGCGGAATCAGGAAATCGAGCGCATAGGCGGAGAGGCGTTTGAGTCTGTCGGCGCCTTGCTGATGTTCGGACTTCAAAGACCCGTCAAGATGCCCGCGGGAAACAGCCGTTATCCCTGTGACGCGATATTGGGGCGGATGGCAAAGGAGTCTTCGCCGCAGTGCCTAATCGATACTGACAAGCCTATATGGGGTGAGAATGTCATCGGTGTGGCTTTGGGATTGTTTGACTCGGTGCAGGTCTGTCACAACCACTACCATAGAGAATCGACCCTGCAGGCCGGACGCATAGGCTGGGGAATGGCTGATCTTGAAGATGAAACGGAGAATTTGACCGATGACGAACTTTTCCACAGGACAAATTCGACCTATTACCGTTTCCTCAACTGCGGATTCAAATTAGCGGCTACCGGCGGTTCGGCGATGGGCGTTATGGCGGTACCGTTAGGTTACAGCAGGACGTACGCTAAATTGGACGGTCCCCTCACGGAAGCCAACTATCTTGAAGCCATTCGTGCCGGCCGCAGCTTCGCAACCAGCGGCCCGATGCTGATCCTGACCGCCAACGGCCTCGACAGTGGGAGCGAAATCCGGTATTCGACAGGCAGCAGCGATCCGGTTTCGATAAAGGCCGAATTGCGAAGCATCCAGCGGATTGATTCACTTGAGCTTATTGCAAATGGGCAGGTGATTAAGAGCATCAATCTGAAAAACAACGCGCCTTCGCCAATCCTTACCGAGTCGGTCGCGATGGCGTTCAGGCCCCAGCGGAGCGGCTGGGTCGCCGCCCGAGCCATCTTGACAAGTCCCGACGGCCATTTACGCCAGGCCCATACCAGCCCGGTGTACATTACTGTGGATGGCAAGCCCACGGCGTCAGGAACCGATGCGGAGTACATGATCCGCTGGATCGACCGGTTACTTCAGGTTAGCGAGAAGCCCGGTCGCTACCAGTCAGATAGCGAACGGATGGAGACCAGGAAGATCTTCAAAGAGGCAAGAGTCATTTACGAGAATATTACTCAAAGGAGTCAAACGCAGAGATGAGAAACATGAACAGACGCTTCTTCCTCAGAGCCGCCGGAGGTACCATAACAGCACTTACGGCCGGCCGTACAGCGTGGGCACGCGATGCGGAACGCCCGAATCTGTTGATCATTCACACGGACGAACACAATTTCCGCACGCTCGGCTGCTATGGCGGAACGATTGTCAAAACGCCGAGCATCGATTTCCTGGCGGCCAACGGGGCGCTGTGCGAGCGATTCTACGCTACCAGTCCGGTTTGTACGCCTTCGCGTGCGGCATTCGTTTCCGGGCGATATCCGCAGAATACGCCGGCTGTGAATAACAACATCCCGATGGGCGACGAGACGGTGACTTTCGCCGAGATACTGAGGCGGCAGGGGTATGCAACAGGCTACGCAGGCAAGTGGCACCTGGACGGCGAAGGCAGGCCGCAATGGGCGCCGCCCCGCAAGTTCGGCTTCGAGGATAACCGCTACATGTTCAATCGAGGCCACTGGAAAAAAATGGAAGAGACCGCGGCAGGGCCGGCAGTGGCGGCGCGTAACGCCAAGGGCCAGCCGACGTATGATGTCGCCGGCGCAGATGAGAAGTCCTTCACGACCGATTGGCTGGCGAACAAGACCATCGACTTCATCGACTCGCACAAGGATGTGCCTTTCTGTTACATGGTCAGCATCCCCGACCCGCACGGGCCGAACACCGTCCGCGCCCCTTACGATACCATGTTCGAGCAGGTCCAGGTTCCGATTCCGGCAACCTTCCACAAGAGCAAGGAGCAGACTCCCGACTGGGCGCCGCCGGAGAAAGGTCTGACGGAAAAGAGCCTCAGGCGACTCATGCCGCCTTACTACGGGATGGTAAAGTGTATTGACGACAACGTGGGCAGGATACTCGAAGCTCTGAGAAAGAACGGCGTCCTGGAACGCACTATCGTGGTATTCACCGCCGATCATGGCGATCTCTGCGGCGAACACATACGGCTTAACAAGGGCGTCCCCTATGAAGGCTCCGCTAAGGTTCCTTTCATCATGTACTATCCGGCGAAGATTAAGGCGGGCACTGTAGTCAACCAGGTGCTGGGGTGCGTGGATTTTCTGCCGACGGTGCTGGGCCTTATGGGCGTTGAGACGCCGGGCCGGGAGGACGGACGCAATGCTTCGGCGCTCTTT
>JBDREF010000170.1:0-57982 GCA_043820045.1 Planctomycetota bacterium
CCTGGCCGAATTGGCCGCCCGGCATCCGGACGTCCCGCTCATCTGCGGGCACACCGGCGGTGACTGGGAGCGGGGCATCCGGGCCATTCGGGCGACAAAGAACGTCTCGATCGGCATCAGCGGCTCCGATCCGACGGCCGGCTTCGTCGAGATGGCGGTCCGCGAGCTCGGAGCCGACCGGATCGTCTACGGCAGCGACGCCGGCGGACGCAGCTTCGCCTCGCAGTTGGCGAAAGTCCACGGGGCCGACATCCCCGAGTTTGCCAAGAAGCTGATCCTCGGAAAGAACTTCCAGCGAATGCTGATGCCGATCCTGAAAGCGAAGGGGGTTCGGGTATGATCGTCGACGTCAACGTGAACGTGGGGCGATGGCCGTTTCGCCGGCTGCCTCACGATGAAACGCCGCAACTCGTCAAGAAGCTCCGGACCAAGCAGGTTGTGCAGGCGTGGACCGGCAGCTTCGACGGCCTATTGCACAAAGATATCGGCGGTGTCAACGCACGGCTGGCCGACGAGTGCCGACAACAGGGCGACGGTCTGCTCGTTCCGTTCGGCTCGGTCAACCCGACCCTGCCCGATTGGAAAGAGGACCTGCGCCGCTGCCACGAAGTCCACAACATGCCGGGCATCCGCCTGCATCCGGACTACCACGGCTACACGCTGGACGATCCGGTGTTCGCCGAGTTGCTCGCGCTGGCCGAGAAACGCGGCTTGCTCGTCCAGTTGGCGCTGAGGATGGAAGACGCACGGACCCATCATTCGCTCATGCCTGTCCCGCCGGTCAACCCGTCGCCGTTGGAGAAGCTGGTCGCCGCCCGGCCGAAGCTGCGGTTAGTCATCCTCAACGGCATGGGCAGTCTACGCGGTGCAACATTGACCCGGCTGGCGGCGGCGGGAAACGTCTCGTTCGAAATCGCGACGCTCGAATCGGTCGGCGGCATCGCCAAACTCTTGAAGCTGGTTCCGCTCGATCGGGTGTTGTTCGGCTCGCATTTCCCGTTTTTCTACTTCGAGTCGGCGTTGCTGAAGCTCCGCGAATCAGCACTGGATGAGTCTCAAACGCAGGCCATCACTCACCGGAACGCGCAGACATTGTTGGACCAACACGCCTGACCTGCGATTCGGTTGCTGCCGAACGTCAGGCCTCCGGGGATGGCAGAATCTGTCAGAAACGGGGTTCGGGTCTGCCCCAAGACTGCCAACTTGGCAGGCTCACAGTTGGGGCGGTGCTGGAGATGATTCCGTAAGTCATTTTCTGTAATGCGATTAAGTTATGTGAGCCTATTGGCACGGTGATTGCATTCCTGACGCGGTAAGACTGTCTCGGCATTCGCCGATCGTCTTGATCGGACGGCGACTATGTGTGTTTTGTGAATCTGTTCGAATTGGCTGATGACGGAAATCTAAGCATCTTTGGCCCAATCTAGCTGATCGAGGAGTAACTGTGGCAAAACTGTTGAGCTTTGACGAGGAAGCCCGCAAGAGTCTGATGAGCGGGGTTTCCAAGCTGTCCAGGGCGGTCAGTAGTACCTTGGGGCCGCGTGGGCAGAACGCCCTTTTGGACAAAGGATGGGGCGCTCCGAAGGTGACAAAAGACGGCGTCACTGTGGCCGAAGACATCGACCTGGGGGACCCGTTCGAGAACATGGGTGTTCAGTTGGTCAAGGAAGCCGCGTCGAAGACGAGCAAGGTCGCCGGTGACGGAACGACGACGGCTACGGTTCTGGCTGAAGCGATGTACCGCGAAGGATTGCGTTTCATTGCTGCCGGCGCCGATCCGATGTCCCTCAGCCGCGGCGCCCAGAAAGCGGTCGCCGCCATCGTCGAGGCGCTGAAGAAGCAGGCGAAATCGGTCGACGCCAAGGACAAGAAGGCGATCGAGACCGTCGCAGCGATCGCCGGCAACAACAATGAGGAGATCGGCAAGATTCTTGCCGACGCCCTGACGAAAGTCGGCAAGGACGGCGTGATTACCGTCGAAGAGGGCCGGCAGGTCTACACCGACGTCGAGCTTGTGGAAGGAATGCAGTTCGATCGCGGTTTTCTCTCGCCGCACTTCGTCACCGATCAAGACGATCAGGAATGCGTGCTCGAGGACTGCCGCATCCTCATCTACGAAGAGAAGATCAGCAACGCCAAGACGCTGGTCCCTTTGCTGGAGAAGGTTTCGAAGGCCGGAGTGCCGCTCTTGGTGATCGCGGAGGACATTGAAGGCGAAGCGCTGGCGACGTTGGTGGTCAACAAGCTGCGCGGGATCCTGAAGGTTGCGGCGGTTAAGGCGCCCGGATATGGCGACCGTCGCAAGGCGATGCTGGAAGACATCGCCGTTCTGACCGGCGCAAAGGCGGTCTTCAAGGATCTGGGTGTTAAGCTGGAGAACATCGAGCTAAAAGACCTGGGTGTTGTCAAGAAGATTCGGATCGACGCCGAGAACACCACGATGGTCCAGGGCGCCGGTTCCAAGGCGGCCATTGACGGGCGTGCCGAGATGATCCGCAAGGAGATCGAGGTCACCGACAGCGAGTACGATCGCGAGAAGCTCCAGGAGCGCTTGGCGAAACTGGCCGGCGGCGTCGCCCAGATCAACGTGGGGGCGGCGACGGAAACGGAGATGAAGGAACAGAAGGACCTCATTGAGGACGCCCTGGCGGCCACGCGAGCGGCTATCGAGGAGGGCATCGTGCCGGGCGGCGGAGTGGCGCTTCTTCGGTCGGCCGGGGTGCTGGACAAGCTGGATCTCAAGGGCGATGAAGAACTTGGGGCGAGACTCGTGCGAAAAGTGCTCGAAATGCCCATGCGGATGATCGCCCAGAACGCCGGTCTGGACGGCGCCGTCGTCGCCAACCGGGTCAAGAAGACGAAACAGAAGTCGCATGGCTACGACGCGTTGAAGGATCGGTACGGCGACATGTTCGAATTCGGCGTCGTCGATCCGACAAAAGTGGTTCGCATCGCACTGCAGAACGCCGTCAGTGTGGCATCGCTGCTGATGACCACCGATGCGATCGTCGTTGAGGAGCCGAAGAAGGATGAGGGCCCGCCCGGCGGCCACGGCCATCCCGACATGGGCGGCGGCATGGGCGGCATGGGCGGCGGCATGGGCGGCATGGGCGGCATGGGCGGCATGGGCGGCGGCATGGGCGGCGGCATGGGCGGCATGGGCGGCGGCATGATGGGCGGCGGCATGGGCGGCGTTATCCAGGCACAGAGTCTTGTACAGCTCGTCCAGGAGAGCATCGAGCCGGATAGTTGGTTCGATCTCAGTGACACGGGAGAAGGTACCGTAACACCCTACCCACTTCAGCAGCCGAAGAAACTCGCTGTCTATAATACCCACGCGGTTCATCAGGAAGTTGAGAAACTACTGGCGGCGCTGCGTGTGGCACTGGGATATCAAGTATCCATAGAGGCCAGATTCCTGGTAGTGAGCGAGAACTTCCTTGAAGCTGTAGGTTTGGACGTTGACTTTACGCAAAACCTCGGGTCCAAGTGGGGCCAGGTGACTTTCGATCAGAGTTCTGACGTTGCTACCCAGGCGGAGCCGACACAAGTACCCCTGAGCCTGGGCGGTATCGGTGCGGTTTCGTCCATCGTGGGCGGATACGGCTCCATACTGGATGATTTGCAGGTAGCATTTCTCCTGCGAGCCACTCAGGCCCACAGAGATGCAAAGTCGCTGACCGCTCCAGTGGCGAGTGTCTTGAGCGGCGAATCCGCAAACTTCAACATTACAAGAATGCTGATCTTCGCGCTGCCTCCTGTTCAGCAGCCCGGAGTCACTACTGTGGGTATTACCGGCGGAGCGACCGGCACAGCGACCGGAACCGGTGGTGGGTTACAACCTCAATATATGCCGGTTCCGTCCGGGAGTTCTCTGAGCATTACGCCGATTATCACTCACGACAAGAAGAACGTGCTGCTTAACATCCTGACACGGCAGCAGGATTTCCTCGGGCTCAGAACAACCCACATTGAAACACCTATCGTCGGCGGCGTCGGAGGCACGGACGTTTTGACGTACGATGTGCAGCTTCCCGACACAGAAACATCTTCCCTCATGACGCGCGTCAGCGTGCCGGATGGCGGGACCCTGCTGTTAGGTGGCCAGAGGATAACCGCAGAGGTTGAAAAGGAAGCGGGTGTCCCGATATTGAGCAAGATACCCATCCTCGGCAGGCTGTTCAGCAACCGCAGCACAGTCCGAGACAGCAGGATATTGTTGATACTGGTCAAACCGACCATTATTCTTCAGGAAGAGCGCGAAGCCGAGGCAATCGCCGCAATGGAAAAGGAAAAGTAAATCCCCATGTTACAGGGGTCTCTTGCGAATGTTCCCATATTTTTGCGAGACGTAAGTTGGTGACTTTCTAACACGTTGGGGCATCTTGGGCCGCTGATGATTTCAGAAATCGTAAAGGTGTTTTTGAGAAAAGGGAGCATGAAAAGGCAAATTCTGATCAGCTTATTAGTGATGCTGTCTGTGTCCGGTCTCGCCGGAGCAGTCAGCTTACCACGGTCTGAACTTTCCGACTTGCCTCAAACCGAGTCGGCAAGTTTTAAACAAGATGAACTGATTGTGCGCTTTGTCGATTTGGGGTTGGGTGCCCAGCCGCCGGGCGGACCGGCAATAACCGGGCCATGGACACGCCGAACGATAAGAAGCATGATGTCAGATGCCATCATACCCGGAGCAACGGTACGGAAAGAATATGATCACGTTGCACGCGGGTTGACGACTGTCCGGCTGCCCCGAGGCACGGACGTTCTCGACGCCTTTGTTAAATTCAACCTCTCGGCCAATGTTGTGTACGCTGAGCCGAACTACAAGTACCAATTGTTCCTTACCCCGAACGACCCCAATTTTGTAGATCAGTGGGGCCTGGATAACACCGGCCAAACCGGCGGCACGGCCGGCGCCGATATTGACGCTCCCGAAGCCTGGGACATTAACACAGGCGACCCCGAAACCATCGTAGCAGTGACGGACTCAGGTATTGACTACGTACATCCCGACCTGGCGAACAACATGTGGGTGAACACCGCCGAGTTGAACGGAACAGCCGGTGTTGACGATGACGGCAACGGATATATCGACGACATTTACGGCTACGATTTCGGAGGGGCCAAGTCGGATAGAGACTCCAATCCGGACGGCGACAACGACAGCGACAGTGACCCGAAGGATTCTCATTATCACGGCACTCACGTGGCAGGAATCATCGGCGCGGTCGCCAACAACAATCAGGGCGTCACGGGCGTTTGCTGGAACGTCAAGCTGATGGCTCTAAAGATTACCGCCGATGACCTGATAGACCCGAATGTAGTTTCGAAGGCCAACGAGATCAGGCGTCGCGAAGCGTTTTCAACCGACGCTGCGGCAGCCATCAGATATGCAGTCGATAACGGCGCCAAGATAATCAATGCGTCGTGGGGAAACCCCTTCTATTCGGAAACTCTTTACAGCGCGATTGAATATGCCGGTACCAAGGGGGTACTCTTTGTCGCCGCGGCAGGAAATGACTTCGGCAACAATAATGATGAGTCTCCGATGTATCCGGCAAGCTATCCCCTGGATAATATTATTTCCGTAATGTCCACGGACCACGACGACCTGATGTCGAACTTCTCGAACTATGGACCGACGTCGGTCGATGTCGCTGCGCCGGGAAGAGCCGTGCTCAGTACTACGCCGAGCACTCAGACTCTCGCCATGACCGTCTTTCGCATATCTCGTAATTACGACTGGCTTAGCGGAACATCGATGTCCGCGCCGTATGTTTCAGGCGCCTGCGCCATGGTTTGGTCGCAATACCCCTGGCTGGCAAGCGGGTCGGTCAAGGGCGCTATAATGAAGAGCGTCGATCAGACATTGGCCTCACCAAAACTCAATCTGTCCGGCGGCCGCATCAACTTGCAGAAGGCACTGACGATAATCCCCACCGGCGAACCGGGTCGAGTGTTGAACTACAAAACAGACGACCCCAACAATCTGGATAATATCTACTCTTCAATCCAGGAGGCGATAGACGCGGCTGTTGACGGCGATGTGCTGATTGCCGAAGCCAACCGTCTCTTCATAGAGGCTATTAACTTCAAAGGCAAAAAGATAGAACTTCGCAGCGGCGACATCAATAACCCGAGCGATCAGACCCTCAGTCCTGAAAACACGTTGATTCTGGGGGTGTTGAACGACGGCCCCGTCGTCACATTCGAAAATGGCGAAGGCCCCGAAACGATTATCAGAGGCTTTACCATCAGTTGGGGCAGCGCCGATTACGGCGGAGGAATCAGGTGCGCCGAAGGCACGCGTCCGGCAATCGAAGACTGCGTCATCACCGATAATTTCGCAAAATACTACGGCGCCGGAATAGATTGCTATTACGCCGCGCCGACAATCAAAAACTGCACGATTCAGCGCAACGAGGCATCCGGAAGCTCAGGCATCGGCGGCGGCGTGAACTTTGAGGGCGCGTACGACGTCAACGGCGTACAGGCCTCGCCAATGATCGCCAACTGCCTTATCAGCAATAATCTCGCAAATTATGTGGGCGGCGGCATTGCATGCTATGATGTCAGTCCGACCATCGTTAATTGTATCATCGCCAACAATGCAGCCGTTTACGGCGGAGGCGGAATCCACGTGGATTCTAACTCATCGCCTGTTATCACAAATTGCACTATACTTGTCGATGATCCTGACGCTCCCAAAGACGGCGGTATCTTTGCCAACCATGGAGCTGAGCCAGTTATTACCAACTGCATCCTGTGGGGCAACGGCGACGACCTTTACAATTGCAGAGCCACCTACTCATGCATCGAGGACAAAGACACTGGTACAGGCAATATTCATCCGAAACAGGCGCCCAAGTTCGTAGCCGGGCCGCTCGGAAATTACTATCTGAGCCAGATTGCCGCCGGACAGGTGGCGGACAGCATAGGTATCGACCTCGGCAACCCCACTACGGATCCGGAATTGGCGATGTTTACCACGAGGACGGACGGCGATCCCGATGAGGGGATCATAGACATCGGCGCTCATTATCCGAGCGTCAGCCACCAGCCTTTGCAGTACAAGCTGGTCGAGCTGAAGGTCACGTTGACCGGTGGACCCGGCGACCCGAATCTGGCCTATGTCGAGCCCAATTCCGGCTCGTTCCACAAGTACACAGTCGTGAGGCTAATAGCCGCCTTCGACTCTGAGATATATCGGATCAAGTCATGGGCCGGGACCGATGACGATTCATCCAGCCTGCCCATCAATGTTGTCACGATGCTGGACGACACTGAAGAAGTCACGGTCGAACTGGAAGAACGCCCTGAACGTGAGTTGCGTATCGCTGTTATCGGCGGGCACGGCACACTGCAAGTCATTGAGCGAGCAGGTGGCGAACCCGTTGCGGTCCGCAGGGGCAAGAGCTATCGCGAAGGCAGGAAACTGGTCCTCGTCGCTACACCCGATCCTGGCTACATCGTTGATCACTGGTCGGGAACGGATGATGACACATCGTGGTCCGGCACAAACGCTGTGACAATAGATTCCAATAAAGACGTGACGGTTTCGTTCCGGCGGCCAAACAGTTTCTACGTACCTGGGCAATACCGGGACATCGGACAGGCAATCGAGGCCGCTTATAGCCACGGCGATAAGATCATTGTCTCCCCGGGCACCTACGGCGGCGGCTATGACTTCGACGGCAAGGCAATTACCATCTCCAGTGAACGTCCCGACGATCCCTGCTGCGTTGCAGCGACTGTTATATACAGCGGAGGCTGGCCCGCCTTCATCTTCCAGAGCGGCGAAGGTCATGACTCCGTCGTTAACGGTTTGACGATAAGAGGCTTTGGCGATACCGGCCCTGTTCCTCCGCTCGACACCGGCGGCACCGGAGCTATCGGTGTGAACGCCGCGGGCGGGGCGATTACATGCCTGAACGGAAGCAGTCCCAGACTTTCCAACTTGATCATAGAAGACGTGGTCGCACGAGGCCAGGATGGTGAGGACGCGAGCTTCATATTCGATCCTCCGTCTCCCGCCCCGGATCCGCTCGATCCACTCGATCCGCTTGATCCACCGGCCGATCCTCCGGTACCGGATCCGGCCGATCCCAATCACTGGGCTCCGGCCGACCCCAACAGGCCCGACCAGCCCGACCCGGACGATCCGAATGCGATAGCAGACGCTGTAGCGGACGGTTTCAACGGCCAGAACGGAGAGGATGGCCTGCCCGGCGAGCCTGGCTTGCCAGGTCTTGACGGCGCACCCGGATTCCCCGGCGGCCACGGCGGCGGCGCTTACGGAGGCGCGATGTATTTCGACGCCGATAGCGCGCCGATTATCTTCAATTGCACAATTATCAACTGCCAGGCTGTCGGCGGCGACGGAGGTTTTGGCGGACAAGGCCAGGCTGGCGGAGACGGCCAGGACGGTCAACCCGGCCAGGACGGTCAGGACGGCCAAGTCGGCGGCGAGCCTTTGGGCGATGGCGCACAAGGCGCCGGCGGCAACGGCGGTAACGGCGGCGATGGCGGTGCCGGCGGCAACGGCGGTAAAGGCGGCGGCGGCGGTAAAGGCGGCGACGGAGGCGAAGCCCTCGGCGGCGCGATATACTTCGGACCCAATTGCAGGCCCACAATCGACTCCTGCAGAATCCTCAACAGCAGCACCCGACAGGGACTGGGCAACCGCGGCGGAGCAGCCAGCAACGGCGGCAACGGTGCCGTAGGCGCAGCACCCGGCGGAGGTGCCGGCGGCGGCGACGGAGAACCCGGCGGCGCGGACGGTGCGGACAGCACAGTCGAAGGCGGCGGCGGAACCGGCGGCGATGGCGGAACTGGCGGCGACATGGGCGTAAACGGCGTAAGGTCGTGGGCAGGAGCTATATTCTTCGGCGAGAACTGCCAGGTCAAGATGGTCGATACCGTCATAAGTGAGAACACCGCCACAAATATTGTTCCGACTTACAGCTACGGCGGCGGTGACGGCGGCACCGGCGGTAACGGCGGCGACGGTGAAGGCGCTGCTCCCGGCGGCAACGGCGGGGTAGGCGGCGACGGAGGAGCCGGCGGCCCACCAGTGATCGATCCGAACGACCCGAACGAAGGGCCCGGCACCGGCGGCGTCGGAGGCGTCGGAGGCGCTGACGGAGAAGACGGCGAAGACGGCGGCGACGGCGTCCTGATGAGCAGTTACACCAGCAGCTATGGCGGAGCCAACTACTATGATTTCGCTTGTGACGCGAACCTCGTCGGCTGCACGATAAGCTTTAACGCTTCACGGCAATATGACGGCAGCGGAATCGACGGCGGCGGCGAGTATTATCAGGACGACTGCAACGCCGTATTTGTCCGCTGTGATTTAATCGGCAACGCGGCCGGTAGTGCCGGCAGCGGAGGGGCCCAGTACTTCAATGAGTTCTGCTCCGTAGATATTGATGACTGCAACTATGTGGACAATTCGTGCGGCGAAAACGGCGGTGCATTGTTCATACCGTCCGATTGCGCGCTCATTATCAACGACAGCAGCTTCATCGGCAACTACAGCATTGGGTATTACGGCTCAGGCGGTGCGCTGTACGGCGGCGGAGTCTGGGACTGGAATGCCGTGACATGGCACAACGGCAGCACGATAATTGCCGACAACAGCTACTTTGCCAACAACAAGGCGGCCTTCGGCGGCGCCATGTACTGGCACGGTGAAGAGGCTGACGTACAGATCACAGACTCGGTTATCAGCAATAATGCCGCTCAACACGGCGGCGGCCTGTTCTGGAGCGCCGGGGCGCCGGTAATTAGCGGCTGCGATATCATAGGCAACAAAGCCGAAATACGCCGGTTCCTGCCCAATACGGTACCCAATCAGACTTTCTTTACCTTCGGCATCGGCACTGGCACCGGAAAGCCCACCGGCGGCGGTGGTGGATTGTTCTGCTGGTCCTCGGATGCAACAATTGAGAACTGCTTCCTGACCGGCAATACCTCCGTTGGCTCGGGCGGCGGTGTTTACTTCGGCGGCGATCCGAGCCTGCCGCATCTGAGGAACTGTCTGGTAAAAGGAAACTCCGCTCGGCTCGACGGAGGTGGTATTGTCTCCTACTGGCATACCGCACCGACAGTATCTAACTGTACAATTGTGGACAATAGAGCGTCCGATCCGGAGAATGACAAGAACGGAATGGGCGGCGGCTTGGCGTGTGCCTACGAAAGCACAACAACGCTCATTGACAGCATCCTCTGGGGCAACACTGCCGTCAAGGGAAATCAGATATCGCTCGGCAGTACCCAAAGGCCGATCTTTGTCGACAGGCCCACGACGCTTACGGTCTCATATAGCGACATCCAGGGCGGCAGGAGCAGGAGCGCCGTCCATGTCGAAGCGGTTAAGGCGCCGCCCGGTGCCAGCGTTCCCACCGGTTCCAACGTTCTCGTATGGGACGAAAAAACCAACAAGAATGAAGACCCGCTCTTTGTCGGAAATTCGTTCTACCTCAGCCAATCGCCGGCGCAAGGCGTAAACAGCCCGTGCCTCGATGCCGGTAGTGCTCCGGCGGCCAACCTCGGCCTGCAGGGGTACGGTACCAGCTCCGACGGCGCCGGCGACACCGGTGTCGCTGACATGGGATTCCATTATTCCGCGGGTCGGGGCCTGTATCGGTTGACGGTAAAGGTCATCGGAGGCCAGCACGGCACGGTCAGGCCGCTCGGCGGGCTCTATGAAAGGTTCGCCATAGTGAACCTCTGGGCCACTGCAGATACCGGTTACCAGGTGAGGTGGACAGGTACGGACAACGATAGTTCCGAATCGTTGAACAACACCGTCACAATGGATTCCCACAAGACAGTTACAGTTGAGTTCGCCCGACACGTCGGAAACACTGTAACCGTGCCCGGCAATTATCCGACAATACAGGAAGCGGTTAATCACGCTAAGGACGGCGATACAATTGTCGTCGACCCGGGGACATACTACGGCGGATATTCGGGCATATCGCTTGTCGTGGACAAGGCTGTCACCATTACATCGAGAAATCCCGACGATCCCAACGTGGTCTCGGCGACGATCATTGACGGGTACGTCGGCACAAATGGCTGGACCCATATCGGCGTCGGGTTCACCTCCAACGTTACCTCAGCTACGGTTCTGGACGGCATTACCATACAGAACTGCGGGGGTGTATGGGCAAACGGTGGCGACGGCGACAGGGATGCAAATCATCCAGACGGCGAGGACGGCGCACCCGGCTACGGTGCTGCAATACTGATAGATAAGGGCGCAAGCCCCATCATCAAGAACTGCATCGTAAGAAATAACCTGGTTCGCTCAGGCGATGGCGGCGACGGCGAGGACGCCGACGACACCTTCAATGCGGGCCGAGGCGGCTGGGCCGGCTGGGCGCGCGGCGGCGGCGTATATTGCGGCCCGAAGAGCGCTCCCCAGTTCATAAACTGCATTATCGAAAACAACGTGGCCCGCTCCGGCGACGCCGGCGACGGCGGCGACTGGGACACCACAACTACCGGCCAGGCCAACTACGGCGGTAACTACAGCCGGTCTCTGGCAACGTATTATGATCCCAATAGTCTCAACGCGATCCCAGTGGATGAACTGTGGAAGGCCATGCGATGGGACTATGCCGTTGTATTCGGGCCGTATTACGATGAACCCAATCTAACCTCCTTCGTCGGCGACTACCGATGGTACTCGGCATACGGAGGAGGCGCGTTCTGCGATATAGGAAGTAACGTCACTTTCGTGGACTGTGAAATCAGAGGCAATCGTACCTTCGGCGGCTTGAGCGGAATCGGCGGCGTGGGTAACGGCGGCAGAAATCTTGAGCCACTGCTTGCTTTCGAGATGCCGACTTTTGGTGCCGGTGTCTATTGTGCAGCCAAGACAACCGTGACGTTTACGGACTGTACCTTCGAAGGCAACGTAGCGTCGGGAGTCCAGGCCGGTGTCGATCCGAATCATCGTCTTGACCCATACGTCGGACACGGCGGCGGCGTATGTGCCGAAAAGAGTGCGGCGGTCGCCTTCATTGACTGCAACTTCATCGACAACGATGCCGATTCCGGCGGCGGTATATACCTTGAAGGCACGGATGTCGCGATCATCGACTGCAACGTCGTGTCCAATACGGCGCTTCGCGGCGGCGGATTGCTCAGCGTTGACAGCACGGTTGATATTCTGGGCGGCTACATCACCAACAACACGGCAACGGCTGATGTTAACGACCCCAACAACAGTGCTATCGGGGACATTCTCGCCAGCGGTGCCGGCATGTATTGCTGGCTGGGAGGGATCAGCGTCCGGGACTGCAACCTTAGCGGCAACCTGGCTGATTTCTCCGGAGGCGCCGCATACCTGCGCGACGTGGACGGAGCTTCGTTCATCAATAACCTGATTTTGGGCAACGGCGCCGGCAGAGACGGCGGCGGCATCTCAGTCAACTGGTTTACAGACGCGGTGATATCCAACTGCACATTCGCCAACAATGCCTCTCCGGGCAACATCGGCGAAACAGATAAGACCGGATTCGGCGGCGCTCTGTCGCTGTCTCACCAGAGCAACTGTGCCGTCACCGACAGCATCTTCTGGAACAATTTCGGCCTCAAAGGCAATGCAATTGCGGTTGGAACAGGCGCCCAGTTTGACAGAAGCCCGTCGGCGCTCACAATCTCATTCAGTGACGTCAAGGATGGACGCAACGCCGTCTGGGTGGAAAGCGGTTCGAGGCTCAACTGGGACATTGGAAACATGGACAAGGATCCGCTCTTCGTTGACGGTTTGTTCGGTACCTACTATCTCAGTCAAACCGACGCCGGCCAAGGGCAGAACAGCCCGTGCGTCGATGCCGGCAGCGATTTCACGAGCCAGGTCGGTCTGATCGGATATACGACCCATACCGACAACGTCCAGGACGCCGGCAAGGTCGATATGGGCTACCATCATCCGCAGGCTCAGCCGTGCAGATTGTGCGACCTCGAATTCGACGGCATAATCAACTTCCACGATTTCGCGGTACTTGCCGAGGCATGGCTCGAGGAAAGTTGTTCGAAGACAAACGCATGGTGCCAGGGCGCCGACATTACTTCAGATAGAGTTGTTGACTTAAGAGACGTACTCTTCCTGGCCGACTGCTGGCTGGTCAAAGACGACATTGCCCCGATACCCAATCCGAGCCGCTGGGATACGGAACCCAACCTGGCCGGAGGTTCGATAACCATGACTGCCGAGACCGCCTTTGACGCCTGGGGCTGGGACGTCGAATACTACTTCGACTGCGTTGACAGCAACAGCGGCACTTGTAGCGACAGCGGCTGGCAGAAGAGCCCGACGTTTACCGACACGGGCCTTATCGCCGGTGTCGAGTACGGCTACAGGTTCAGAACGCGGGACGGCGTAGATAACAGGACCGAATGGTCACCGGTACGCTATGCCGGCATAGACGGTACGCCGCCGGCGCCTGCTCCTTATATCCTTACGATAATCCCGGCCTCGCCGACTTCGATCTCAATGACGGCCACTACTGCTTACGATGACAGCGAGGTTGAGTACTACTTCGAGAACACTACCGAAGGTGGGCACGACAGCGGCTGGCAGGACGACCCGAATTATACGGACGTCGGTCTTGATCCCAACACCGAGTACTCTTACAGAGTCAAGGCCAGGGACAAATCTTCCAGCCAGAACGAAACCGGCTGGTCGAATACGGTCACTATCAGGACGCTCCTGGCCCCGGACCTGGTTCCGCCGTTGCCAGACCCGATGGAATGGGATCCGACCGTCGATCCGAACGGCTTCGATGGCACGCCTCGGGAAGAATTCGGCGGCGCCGGCACATTCGACTACTATGCCGTGATGTTAGCTGTGGTCGCGGTGGATGCAGGCGGCGGGCCCGTGGAGTACTTCTTCGAATGTACGACCGAGCGAGGCTTTAGCAGCGGCTGGATTGCCGTGCCGGACTACAGGGTCCTGGTGGGTAGGACCAGTCAAGGTCACCGTTTCCGCGTCAAGGCGCGTGACCAGTACGGCAATGAAACCGGATGGTCGCCGTTAGACGTGGCCGACTGACGATAGCAGAATACCGGCGTCAATGCGCGCCGTTGGAATTGAATTGATTGTTACAATTGCAGTCAGGTTTGACCCCGGAATTACCCGGAGCCAAACCTGACTGTTTTCTTTTGAATCCCGATATCAAAACGAGTGTGCAAGAAACAGCGCCTTGCACACTCTACGACTGCACACATGGGATGTCACTTTGTAGGGTGTGCAGCACGTCTGCTGCTGCACACGCGGAATCTATTTAGCCTTTAGCGCCTGGTAGCCGTAGTGAGCCATCAGGTGGTCAAGTATCACCATCGCCGTGTAGTTCTCCGCAACCGGCCATACACGGGCCACAATCGTCGGATCGCGCCGCGTGATGGCGGCCAGTTGTCTGTTCTGGAGCGTGTACTTGTCAATAGTGTGCTGAGGCTTGTCAATAGTAGGGGTCGGCTTGACCGCCAGTCTGACCACTATGGGCTGGCCCGTGGAAAGGCCCCCGGTGATACCGCCGGCATTGTTTGAGTCGAACACGACTTTGCCGTCCTCAGCCCGCATCTGGTCGTTATTTTCGAAGCCGGTCATGTCTTTGACACCAAAACCGGCGCCGACCTCAACGCCCTTGACGGCCCCGATGCCGAGCATTCTGCCTAATTCGCCGTCGAGCTTATAGAAAACCGGCTCGCCGAGGCCGACCGGCACACCCGTGACGACCACTTCAACGACGCCTCCGGCCGAATCCCCCGTCGCAGAGATGCGATTGCAGGCATCGACCATGCCCTGTGCTGCATCGACGTCAGGACAGTTCACTACAGCGTGTACGCCGTATTTGTCCCTGACCTCGGCGGGATCGAACTTCGGAGCTTTGTCCCTGATGGTGTCTATCTCCTGCTCGATTTCAGCGAATACTCTGGCCTTCTCCAGGAATCTCATATCCATGTTTACCCGGCCTTTGACGTAGACCTCCTGGTAGAAGGGGTCCATATCCCGCCGCATTCTTTTGTAATCGTCGGTGTATTTCAATGCCTTCTCGGCTGCGATATCCGGACACCTGACGCCAGCAATCTCCCTGACATAGGAAAACACGTCGATGCCGCATCTCTTCAGCACCTTCTTGGCGACATACCCCGCAGCCACAATCGTCGAGGTATATCGTCCGCTGAAAATCCCTGCGCCGATGGCGTCATCGTCCGGGCCGTACTTCATAAATGAAGCATAAGACGCATGGCCGGGGCGAGGCGTGCGGTTCGTATCCTGGTATTGCTTGATATGAACGAAATGGCGGTCCAGGTTGGGAATGAGAATTGACAGCGGCGTGCCGTTCGTGTGGTTCTTGTTCCCGGCCCCTTCAATCGTATCGGCTGCGTTGAGACCCGAATAGATGATCGGAAGGTCCGGCTCTTTTCGCGGGCTGCTCAATTCGTCGGCGCCTGGCTTTCGCAGTAGCAGGTCTCCGTAGATTTCCTGCTCGGTCAGCAGCATTCCCGGAGGAACGCCATGTACAACGGACGTCAGCCCCTCTTGGTAGGAGCCGCCGGCCACGGTTACCTGAAAAATACGTCCAATATGACAACCTAACATTTTCGCTTGATCTCCTAAATAACTAAATGATATTAGCTAATCGGCCAGTCCCATGTTCGCTCCGATACTTTTCATCAGTTCCACGTAGTCCGGAAACGTAACACTGATTGCCTCTGCGGTGTCGATAGTACATTTGCCGTCCATATTCATGGCCGCCAGGGACAATGCCATCACAATCCTGTGGTCGGCCCGGCCGTGCAGCTCCGCCGGCTTGGGGCAACCGCCCCGTATTACGAGGCCGTCCGGCAACTCCTCGACGTCCACGCCCATTTTCGCCAGCTCTTCGGCCATACATTTGATTCGGTCCGTCTCTTTGGTGCGCGCCTGGGGGACGTTCAGCAGCCTGGTCGTGCCCTCGGCAAAAGCGGCGGTGACCGCAATCGCAGGCAGTGCATCGGGCGTCTTGTTCATATCAAGCTCGGCTCCCCTGAGCCGGTCGGCCCTGACGGTTACCGAATCCGGCTCGATGCTGATATCGGCGCCCATCGACCGGAGGTAATCGACCACCGCCTTGTCCGGCTGGCTGTCGGAAAAGTCCAACCCCAGCAGGGTCACCTCGTCTGCAACCAGCGCCGCCGCGCACAGGAAGAAAGTAGCACTCGAAAAATCGGCAGGAATGGCCTCATCGAACGCTCTGTAGCTCTGATTGCCCTTGACCCTGAACTTTCGCATGTGCTCATTATCGTATTCGATTTGCTGCTTGTCGAGCCAGTCTAACGTCATCTGCACGTAGCCCGGCTCATTGAGAACAGTTACATCTATCTGCGTATCTTCGCACGCCAGCGGCGTGCACAGCAGCAAGCTCGAAAGATATTGGCTCGTGAACGCGGCAATCGCGGTTTTTCCACCGGCCAGCCGGCCCGTCACTTCGATCGGTGCCCTGCCGTTGTTCCTGAGACTGACACATTTTGCCCCCAGCTCGTTGAGCGAGTCTATCAACGGTCCCACGGGTCGGGACTGGATCTGTTCATCGCCTGTGAAGCTCGTGGTCTGGCTTGGCGGAGCAAGGGCCGCCGAGCCCATCGCTATACGCAGCGTCGTGCCGGAATTGCCTACATCGATTATCTCTCGGACAGCGGCAATCCTCCCCGCTGTACCTGTTATCTTCCAACAGTTGGGGTCGGACGTCTCTATCTTCGCACCGAGGGCCCGGTAACAGCTAACTGCCGCCCGAGTATCGCTCGAATCCAAAGGGGCACGTATGAGGCTTTGCCCGCCTGCCAGAGAGGCGATCGCGACGGCGCGAATCGTGTGCGATTTTGAGCCCGGAATCGCCACAGTCCCTCTTAACCGGGATTTTTCTACAGTCAATTTCATAGTATCTTACGCAGTATTGAGCACATCTAATCTTGCTTGGAGGTTTTACCAGAAATCGCGAAAAATTAAAAGGAGTTTTTTTGCTCATGCCCCGGGCGGGGCGAAAGTCGGGAATCCACGTTATTGCCGGGTACCGCTCACTGAGGCGCATCAGCCAGATGTGCCCTGGCCCATACGTGGCTTACGTTCAGTTTGACGGCCTTTTCAAATTCGGCGCGTGCCATATCGCCGCGTCCCTTGCCCAGATAGCCCAATCCGAGCGTGTAATGGGTGGACGCATTGCGAGCCTCCGCCGTCTGGCCTTCGCCAAATTTGGCGAAGACGTCTGTCGCCGCCTTTTCGGAAAGTCTCTGCTCAGAGGTCTTGATCAGGTCGTCGAATATCTCTTCGGCTGCGCCTTTTTGCCCAAGCCTCACCAGGGACAATCCCTGGTAATACCTCGCTTCCGGCCAGCCTGACGTGCCCTTCTGGTTGGCTGCCTGCTTGTAGAACTCTGCGGCCTTGGAGGCGTCGCCGAGCGCAGTGTAGGCCTCTCCGATGTAATACGCTGCCTGCGGGCCACGACTGTCATTCTTCGGCCGGCCGACCGAGAGATTTTCCGGATATTCCGAGGCAGCCTCGAAGTCCTTCAGAGCCTGATCCGCTTTGCCGCTCTTGAGACGCTGCAAACCTCTGAGCAGATGCCCATCGACATATACGTCACGGATTTCGCCTCCGCCTTCCCGGACGTGGAAGTGATTGTTTGCCAGGAAATCAAGCGCCTCGTCATATCGTCCCGCCAGAACCATCACCATGATCTCGCGGAGAAAACTGTCGTTGCGATTGACCACCGTTTCGTGGTTCTTCTCGAGCAGAGCGAGCCGCCTGGAGGGCGATATATTGCCGGCTTCATAGAGCTGATCCAGTTCCACGTACAGCCGCGCGTCTGCGGAATTACAGGCCACGGCCTTCTCATAGCTGGCTGTCGCCTTTTGAATATTCTTCTCGGTTCGATAATAGGCCCAGCCGAGATTGCGATGTACGACGGCAAATGAGCCGTCGATGTCACGTGATTTTCCCCAAAGCCTGATTGCTTCCTGCGGCTGAAGATCGTAGAGAAGATTGCCGAGATAATAGTATGCGCGGGCGTCGGAAGGATTATGCACGACGGCCGAGTTCAGGACATCTATGGACTCCAGCCGGAACGGGAAACAGTAATCAGTGGGCATTTTGGCGGCCGCAGAGAAATACTTCGAAGCCTCAGCCTTGTTGCCCTTCTGCATACAAAAATATCCGAGATAATAATGCACCATTGGATACGTACTCGCAAAGGCCGCCTTGTTCTTTACAGGCCGCAGAAGGACCTCAATCGCCTCATCCCAGAGGCCGCAGTTGCCGTAGTCAACGGCAAGTTCGAGGCAGGACTGAACTTCCCCTCTCATCCTTGCCTCTAAATCGACCAGAACCTCCTTTGCCTTGCCCGGTGAATTTGAAGCGATTAGAACCAGGCACAACTCATTTGCCGCCAAAAAATCGAGCGGATCGATAGTGAGATTGTGCAGGGCAATTTCCTTCGCTTGTCCGAATCTGCCGAGCTTCCTGAGTATAGCGGCTTTTACATTCTGGGCCTTGGTATTCAGGGCGTTTGTGGATAACGAATGATTGATCTGCTCCAGGGCCGAGGCAAAATCTTGTTTCTTACAGGAAAGCTCCGCCAACTGATAGTACGCCGCCGAATGAAACGCATAATCCCACGTTGCTCTGTAGAAGACATCGTAAGCTTCATCGAATTTCTTTTGAGCCCTCAACGCAAGGCCGAGATGATAGTAGGCTTCCGTGTTCCCCGGCCGGGTGTAATCGGCGGAAATTCTCTCGATTGCTTTTCTCAGACTCCGCTCAGCCTGCTCGAACATGGCACGCTTATTATAATTTATACCCACTATCGTGTTTGTACGGGAGTCGCCGGGATCTCTTCTCAAGGCTTCGGCGTAGTAATCGTCAGGGTCCAACCGCGGGTTGTGAATCTGCTCCAGGCGCAGGCCCGTGAGGTAGAGTTCTTCGATTTTATCGATGTCCTCTGGAGCGGGCGGGGCCTTTACGACCGCGGGCAATTCCGGATCATATTTTATCTCGACCGGCTGGTAGGAAATCAGCACCTCGTTCGAGGACGAGAGCAGAGAGGCCTTCAGATCGGTTTCTTTGGTCCCGGAAGGAAGTTTCACCTGCTTTATGAAAGGCTTATCGGGACCGATGTCGATTCTTTGCTCAAGAATCGATTTGTCGCCGGCAGTCAGCAGCACTTTCGCATTGGAATGCTGCGATGTGGCGCAGAAGCCGACAGCCGCGAAGTCAGTCGATTTTAGTTCAAGGTTCACCACTCCGTTTATATTTGCGTTCTTGAATCCGCCGATGTCACGAACAGGATACCAGTATTGCTTGAAAGCCTTCGTCTCGTATGGCTTTATCCAGCTATAGTCCGGCTGATTGTCGGAGAAGGCCCCCACCATCAGCTCGGCATACGGACCGTCCGTATCGGTGAGGATCTTGTCCCACATCCTGCCGCGCGGCCCCGGACTCCATTCCCACAACTTCGCGCCGGAGACAATGTTATGATTGCCGACGTGCACGACCCCGGCGTGTTGTCCATGGTCGTAGCCGCCGGCGAAGTCTTCTTTCAGGTTCCACGCAAAAAAGGAAACAGGCTCGGGATGATTCTTCCACCAGCTCAGGTCCACCCCCTTGTAATCTATGCCGCGATACTCTTCGTCCGAAACGGGCCAATGCGAAAAATCATTCTTCGAGTGGTAGGTCGCAAACCTGACGCTCGGCGGGAAAATCACCTGATAATCCTCGTTGGCATGTACGGCAACATTCGCCCAATAGAGCATCGAATGCGGAACGCCGGTGCGATTGAAGATTTTGACCGTCACCTCGATATACGACTTGTCGGGATAAAGCGTGACGCCGATGAGCCATTTCATCCGGTGGCGTCGCTCCGTCTCGCCGAACCAAATGGTCTTGCTGCCGTCGGGATTCTCCGCCAGCGTATAGTCAACCGGCATGAACGTTGTGTTTCTGTGGTGATGGAAAACGCACCATTCGATTCCGCCCGAAATCCATGCGCCTAACATTCCTATCAGCGCCGGCTTGATGACGTGTTGGTGATAGAATATCTCGTAATTGTTGGTTTTGTCGAGAGCGGAGAACAATCGGCCGCCGATTTCCGGCAGGATACAAAGCCGAATGTAATCGTTCTCGATGTACAGGGCCTTGTAGGTTTTCTCTTCACGTATGTTCGTCACTCTATCCTGAAAAGCATAAGGATAGACCCTCTTTTCCGCACCTTGGTAGGATTCGTGCGTGTAAAACATCGGGTTGATATCCGGCGCATCGAGCCTGTAGGTGGGGAGCGTGAGCGGTGCTTCCCATACTTTAACTGATGAGGCCGCAGAAGCGAGTGTGGTTACAATACAAACAAGAACAATACCGGGTAAGTACTTTTTGTGCACCATTTCTTACTCTCCGTGAATGAACTCAACATTGGACCTGCCCCGGCGCGCCGGGGCGATTCTTTGCCGCTACCAGCATGGCCCCTTTACTCCGCGAAAACCCATGATACTGCTTTCCTTCAGAGGCAGTTGGGTGGCCCCGGTGATGGCATCGCACGCCGCGGGAACGGCCATCCACGAACCGCCCCGGACCACTCGAAAACCATCCAGACCGGCGTGATGCGAAGTCGAATACCAGTCCAGGGTCCACTCGGCCACATTTCCGGCCAGGTCGCATACGCCGTAGAGACTGTTGAACTTGTCGAAGCTTCCTACCGGCGCGGTATAAGAGAATCCGTCATCTTCACCGTCGTAGTTGCATCGGAAGACACCGCCCTCACCCGGCGATTCATCACCCCACGGATAACGTCTTTCGGGAAGTGGATTAAGCTCCTGCTTCGCATCGTCACCGTCCAGATAGATGCCTCCGCGAAGGGCCTTTTCCCATTCGCCCTCGGTCGGAAGCCTCATGCCGCACCACTGCAGAAAGTTCGTCGCATCGTACCATGACACGTACGTGACAGGATAGTCTTCCCTGCCCGCTTGAACCGCGTACGTACCGTCGTCACGCCTGACGATGCCGCAGCGGTCGCTGTTGCTCATACGCTCGTTCCAACCCGCTCCTGCGCTGCCAAGTTCGTTGACGTAATCCGTGTACATCGAGATTGTGGTTTCATACCGGGCCATATAGAACAAGGGAAGGTCGGAATTCATTTCGATTTCCCTTGATTCGTCCCGTCCTCCGCCGGGAAGGCTCTTCAGGACGAATTTTCCCGCTGGAATCCGTGCCATCGCAATGCCGCGCACGCGAATCTTCACCCTGTCGAGGTCGTTGAAATTGGTCTGCTCCGTACCCCACCAGATGATCTGCCTGGGCCCGGATTTGTCCACAATATCAAAGCCGTTACCTCTAAGAGAAGCTACCGAAATCAACTGCCAGCTCTTACCCGAATCTGTGCTGTACCGCACAAAGACATAAGCTGGAGATGCCGGTGAAATGTTCTGGTCCTCGATATCGTACTCGATAATTGTCTTGGGGCCGGCCAGTTCGGTCGGCTCCTGCCTGATTTTCACATTGGAAATGTCAATCCAGTTCGCAGGAGCACACCGGCAGCAGATTGCTGCAACCCCCACAATGAATAATACTCGACGTGACATCATGGCTTTACTCACATGTAGGGTGCGATATTTCGCACCACTTTGATTATCGTCATTGGTGCGATTCATCGCACCCTACCGTTAAGAAACGATGGACAGCGGACGATACATCCCGCGTCATTCCTCCCTCGTCTCTCGTCTAAACGTTATCCGGCACTGCCCATGGCTCGCGATACTCACGCTTCAGAAATGCGTTGGCCTGGTCACAGTTCGTGAACGTTTCCGTTTGCGGGTCGAATTCCAGTTGCTTATTGCCCACCCTGTACGATATGTTAGCCATGTGACAGAGCAGCACGGATTGATGCCCTGTTTCCACGTCGGCATTGGCTTTCTTTCGCGTTCGGATACACTCGATGAAATTGTCCTTGTGCTCTTTGTCGGCTTGACGGCCGTACTCGGAATGCACTAATTCGCCCTCGGCGTCGAACGCCTGCCAGCCGCCGCCGTGCCGACCGTAGTGCATGAAGCCTTCGGTCCCCAGAATCTCGACCTTCGTGCTGCTGAAGGGCCAGTTGGGGAACCGGTCCGAATCCCGGATGTTCGCGGGCGTCTTCTTCATGTAGGGCGTCCACAGAGCCGATTCGAGCATCAGCGTGAGCGAGCCGTAGTCAAACGTCGCCATTTGAGTATCGGGAGTGTCTCGACCGTCTTTCAGCGAGTTTACACCACCGGCGTGTGAAACCGTCTTCGGGTATGGAATGTCGTTCATTAAATAGCGGGCGCAATCCAATTGATGGACGGCATCGCCAGGTATGGGACCGCAACTATAATCCCACTGGTCAAGCCAGCGGCGGCTCGGATTATAAGGCCGTTTGGGCGCCGGGCCGCACCACATGTCATAATCAAATCCCTCCGGAACCGGCTGGTCGGGAGTCGACCTGCGTTTCGGATGCTGCATCATATTGAACACGCGGACAAGGTAGATGTCGCCCATCTTGCCGGATTGAATGTACTCTTTGGCCTTCCTGGAGTAGGCGGCGCTGCGAGACTGCATGCCGACCTGGACGACCCTCTTGTACTTGCGGGCCGCCTCGATCATCTTCCTTCCTTCCCAGATGTTGTGCGCCATCGGTTTTTCGACATAGACATCCTTGCCGGCCTGGCAGGCCAGAATGGTTCCCAGTCCGTGCCAGTGATCGGGTGTGGCGTTCACGAGAACATCGACGACGCCGTCGTCAAGAATCCTGCGAAAATCCTGGACCAGTTTCGGCTTTCTGTTCTGGGCCTCTTCCACCGCCTCGCGGGCCCGGGCGAAACGCCGGGTATCGGCGTCGCAGAGATACGCAATCTCCACGTCCGACCGCTGGGCAAAACTCTCGGCCAGGTACGTCCCTCGGCCGCCCAATCCCATCACGCCCACTACTATCTTGTCGTTTGCCGCGTATGCCCTGGGTTGCGACAGGACGGCGAAAGTCGCAGCGGCACCGACGGTACCCTTCATGAATTCTCGACGATTTAGTGATTTCATATGCTTCTCCTATAAAAAGCCCAAAGCAGCCGTTGCCCTGTCCCGTGCAGGTCAGGATTGATAATACGCCCCGATAGCGAATTATGCAAGAATTTCCGGGAATCCGGGAACGGATGCCCGCAAATTTCGTTGGCGTTGGAAGACCGGCTCGGGTAATATGGGGCCCAGAGGCCTGCGTACCCCGGCGGCAAATTTTGTGATTGGAGAGTATCAGAGCATGTGTTATCATGTTTGCGACTAAAAGAACCTAAAAGCAAATCAGAAACTTCTTACCAAATGAAAGGAGTTAGCAATGAATAGAAAGAACTTGAGTAGGCGAGAGTTCCTGGCTACTGCGTCAGCGGGCACTATCGCGGCTATGGCCGCTGGGGCAATGCCTGCCTATGCCAAGAGAGCCAAGACTGCAAGCACACTTGCGATAAAGGGCGGCAAGCCCCTTCGAGCCAAAGCCTTCCACGGCTGGCCGGTTTGGGACAAATCGGCCGAGGAGCACGTCTTGTCCATACTCCGCAGCGGCAATTGGTACAGAGGCCAGGGCAATACAGTTACGGAATTCGAGAAAGCGTACGCAGATATTCTGGGCGCCAAGCGCTGCGTCTGCACCGTAAACGGCACAAACGCTCTGCTCACCGCCCTGCACGCCCTCGACGTAGGCGTCGGCGATGAGGTGATTGTCTCTCCCTATACATTCATCGCAACGTACAACGTAGTCATAGGTTCCTGCGCCCTGCCGGTCTTTGCAGATACCGACCCTGAGACATTCCAGATAAATCCGGACAAGATCGAGGAAAGAATCACCGAGAGAACCAGGGCGATTCTGCCCGTCCACATCCTGGGGCTGCCCGCCAATATGGACAGGATTATGGCTATCGCCAAAAAGCACAACCTCGTCGTTATCGAAGACGCCTGCCAGGGGTGGATGGCCGAGTGGCGAGGTAAGAAAGTCGGCACGATCGGCAACCTCGGATGCTTCAGCTTCCAGAACTCCAAGCATCTGCCCATTGGCGAAGGTGGCGCGGTCGTCGGAAATGACGAGGAACTCATGGACAGAGTCTGGTCTTACCACAACTGCGGCCGGCCGTTCCAAAGCGTAAAGAGGACCAGCGGCTATCCCATAATCGGAACCAACCGCAGGATGACCGAATACCAGGCCGCCATAGGGCTTTCGCAGATAAAGCGGCTCGAAGCCGACACTCAACTGCGAAACGAAAACGCCAAATACCTGACTTCGAAAATCAAGGACATCCCCGGCATCGTTCCTCACAAGCTGTACGAGGGCGTGACGCGGGCTGCGTACCACCTGTATCCGTTCCGGTATAAGAAGGAGTACTTCAACAACGTCCCACGGTCGAAATTCCTCGCCGCCCTCAGCGCCGAAGGCATACCATGCTCCGGCGGATACGGCCCGCAGTACCGAGACGGCCTGATCGAAGTATTCCTGAACTCAAAGAACTGCACGAGAAGTTTCCCGAAAGAAAGACTCGACAAGTACCGTCAGGAACTGAACTATCCGGCCAACGACCAGCTTTGCGAAGAAGCAGTGTGGTTCACTCAGAATCTGCTGCTCGGACCGAAGCAGGACATCGACGACATAGCCGACGCCATACAGAAGATCTACGATAACAAGGACAAGCTCGCGTAGCCGAGAAGATCTTGTGCTTAACAAATGTAATTGCGAGCCCCCAAGGGGCGCGGCAATCTCTGATCCTGCGAGCATAGGCGTAGGTGGGGCTCGCCCCACTGATCACCCGAGCTGTAGGGTGTGCAACTCGTTGCACACGCGGATTTAATCGACGGGTGGCAGCCTCATCCCGATTGTCGTTTATCGGGATGGGGATGGCTCTTTCTTGATTGAACACATACCCCGCGAAAGCGGGAATCCAACAGGTAGCCTTGGCCCACCGATCAATAATCCTGGCGCTCGCCCCACCTTCAACAATGGCACGCACTTTGATCGAACCTCAAAACGGCCCGAAAAATCCGTAAATTCAAAAAATTTTCACTCGAAGTGCCATACTGTTGTCACTCCCGGAGGAGATTTTCCGGTTTTGTATTGAAAATCTGCCCGCTTTCCGTCGATATATGTGTTGTGAGATACGCCCCTACCGAGATTTGCACCGCCTGAAGTTGTCTCACGGGCCCAAACGCCTGAAAATTGTAGTACGAAGCAGAAGGTCTGGATAGGTCCCAAAAAAGAGACTCTGGTATTAGTATAGAAAGGAGACAACAATGCAGCATAATACAAATGAGTTCATTGAAGAAGTCAAAGAGTTGGCGGAACGGTATGGTTTTGGGGTATCGATTGAGAGGGACGGCGAGAGTGTCGGTACGAGCTGGAAACTTAGAATTGGTGATGCTGGGGTGGAGGTCGAGATAACAGGACGGGCTTGCATCGTCACGGATGAAATGGGAGATTCTGAGCAATTTGCGAAATCCCAAGGCGACTGGAAGCAAGCAAGTCTGGGCCACATTGAAACGCTCCTGAAATCAGCCTCGTGTGCGGAAAAGCAGTGACAGCCCCACTGTCACTCGTATTCCAATAGTATTCCAAAGCATGGTTATGTGAGAGAATAGGAATGCTGAAAATGATACTGACGATTCTCAAGGGATTGCTCTTACGAGCATTTCCTTCCATGGGGCCGAGAGGCGTCATAGATACCCAGATTGCTGTGTACCAGCGCCTCAAGAACAAATTCTCTACAGCAAGTGAAAATGATATCTTGAATTCTCTCATCATGTCCAGAGTAAATGCACCTATGAGCCCGTCTACACCTTCAGATGAATACACTCACTACGAACCTCTTTTTGAGAACCCCAACAAAGCACTTGAAGACGTAATTTGGGCAATCGTTGAATACGAATACATTTTGAGCCGAGGTGAGCAACTTCATCAGGAGTTGGCAGAAATGGGTGCCCAACCGTCGGCAATAGTAGGAGAATTACAGGAATGGAGAAATTACATAAAGGAACGTATCGAAAGAATCTCCTAACCCGCAACACAACAGTTAGGGAGAATTAAAGGGGGGAATCAGGGGGCGCTTTACTTATTTCTCGCGCTGAAATCCGGAGACGCTTTACATAAATTCGTCGCTCCCTTCGATTTGACTCAGGGCAGGCGAAGAAGCGTGAAGCGTCATTCGCGCCTGCCCCAAGCATCCCGCTCAGCATGCCTTGGCGCGTGGCGCCTTCTTCGGCTTGCGGCGTGTCAGACGCGTTCGGTACGCCTCCTGCTGCTGCTCAAGATGCCTGTAGAACGACTCGGCGTCGGGATACATCTGTTCGATCTCTTTGCGTACAGAACGCACTTGCTCTACGATCGGATCCTTACGCATATCAAGCCTCCATCAGTTCTTCCAGCGTGGCTGGCTTCATGACTATAGAGTAACATAAGAGCTACCAAAAGGGAATGCAATTCCGGGAAAAGTCTGGGGTCGCATCTAAAGTATTGACTGTTCAAAGCCAGAAACAGATATTTAACAATTAAGATCCGACCTTGTTGGACTCCCTACGAACTAATTCACCGCCTTATCCGGCTGAAATTGCTGTATCGCGGTGGAGCTGTATGCTATAATATCTGGCTATGTAGAGTACGACCGCCTGAAGGCGGTAGCTTCGTTGGCGGGCCATAAGCCAGCTAATCCGGGAAATTCGAAGCACTAAATTCTAAATACTAAACAATATCCAATGTTTGAAGCACGAATTCTCAAAACAAAATATTCTGGAGACCATTAAAGGGTTTTTGAGTTTTAGTTATTCGGATCTTAGATTTGTTTAGGATTTAGACATTAGAATTTAGAATTTATTTTTATTAGGAGGTTATGCAATGCAAGGTTTCTATTCACGTCGAAAATTTCTGAAGACCGCCGTCGCCGGCAGCGCCGCTATGGCGCTTTCAACCACCAGCTACTCCCGGATCATCGGGGCAAACGACCGGATATCCATCGGTCAGATCGGCTGCGGCGGCCGGGGTATCGGCGCGCACATGGCCGGCGTGCATGCACACCAGGACACGCAGAACTTCGAGATTACCGCCGTATGCGACCCGTGGCGGCTCCGCCGTGAAGAGGCCGCAGCCAAGGCCAAGGAATGGTACGGGCGGGAAGCACGCAAGTTCTCATCATATCGCGACCTGGTCGCTCTCAAGGACGTGGACGCCGTGATGATCGCCTCGCCCGACTTCGCGCACACCACGCATCTGGCGGCCGTCGCAAAGGCCGGCAAGGATGTGTACTGTGAGAAGCCGTTAGCCATGCGGTTAGACAGGCTCAAGGACGCCTGTGACGCCGTCAAAGAGGCCAAAATAGTCGCCCAAATCGGCACGCAGTTGCGAAGCTTCCCCACCTTCACCGGCTGCCGTGAACTGTACAAAACCGGCATCTTAGGCACAGTCGGGCGAATCGAGCAGTGCCGCAACAGCGAGCGCCCCTACTGGTACGGGTATGTGAAGGACGTCAAGGCCGAGGACGTGGACTGGGATGAATTCATGATGGATCGCCCGAAACGAGCGTTCGACCCGGTGCTTTACTCGGGCTGGTACGGCTACCGGGACTTTTCCGACGGCCCTGTTCCCGGATTAGGCAGCCACTTCATCGACCTGGTGCACTATATCACCGGGGCGAAGTTCCCGACGAGCAGCGTCTGCCTGGGCGGGACGTTCACATGGAAGGACGAGAACAAATTCACCTGCCCCGACCACGTCCAGGCCATGTGGATTTATCCCGAGGGCTTTATGGTCAGCTACTCGACGAACTTCGGCAACGGCAGCGGCAACAGCTTCAAGATTTTCGGCGACGTCGGCGTGCTCGATATGGTCAACTGGAACGCACCGATCCTGACCGCCGAAGGGGCAAACAGCGATAAAAAGGGACCGATACGCGGCAAGAAAGCAGTCGAAGAGGTGCAATGTCCCGACCACTTCCTCGACTGGCTCCAGTGCCTGCGGACCCGCAAGACGCCGAACGCATCAATCGACGCGGGCTATCAGCATGCGGTCGCCGTCATTATGGCGATGCAGTCGTTCGACACGGGCCAGCGAATGATCTACGACCAGGAGAAGCGGGAAATTCGCCCGGGTTAATCGTAAGACGCCACCATTTGACGAATGAGCCACTAAGAATAAGGAGAGAATACCGATGAATTCTTTTGACCAACTGTCTCGAAGAGACTTCCTGAGCCGAGGTCTGAGCTTCTCAGCGGCGGGCCTGGCCGTATCCTGTGCGGCGACATCATCCGCCGCCGCGGCAACCGGCAACCGCTGGCAAATCGGCTGCTACACGCGCCCCTGGGCCAAGTATGACTACAAAGTAGCTCTGGATGCTATCGCAGAGGCCGGGTTCAAGTACGCCGGCCTTATGACCACAAATACCAAGACGGGTCTCGTGCTTTCGGTCGCCACGACGCTTGAAGAGGCCGAGCAGGTCGGCCAGGAGGCCAGGAAGCGAGGCCTCGCGATCCCGTCGGTCTATGGCGGCGGCATACCTGTGGAAAAATCGCTCCAGGCCGGCATCGAGGGTCTGAAGAAACTTATCGATAATTGCGCCGCCTGTCGTGTTGGCAATCTGCTCATGGGCGGCATCGGCAACGAAAAGCTCTACGATGCATATTACAAGGCCATCGCCGAATGCTGTGATTACGCCGCCGAGAAGGGTATCGGCATCAGCGTCAAACCGCACGGCGGGCTGAACGCCACCGGCCCCCAGTGCCGCAAGACCATCGAGATGGTCGGCCACAAGAACTTCCGAATCTGGTACGATCCGGGGAACATCTACTACTACTCGGACGGCAAACTTGATCCGGTCGCCGATGCTGCAACCGTGGACGGGCTCGTGGTCGGCATGTGTGTCAAAGACTACAAGCACCCCAAGAAAGTCGATGTGACGCCGGGGACGGGGCAAGTAAACTTCCCGGCGGTGCTGGCGCGTCTAAAGCAAGGCGGCTTCACGAGCGGCCCGCTCGTAGTCGAATGTCTCGAACCGGGAGACCTGGGCCATACGCTCGCCGAGGCAAAGAAGGTCCGGCGGTTTCTGGAAGAGTTGACCGGGCAGGAAACGAAAGCCTTGGCGGCGGTCCCCCCTGCCGCCGCCGGTCTGACAGCCGGGATTTCAGTAACCGATATCACCCCGCCCGTCGGCTATCGCATGAGCGGGTACTTTAGCGAGAGGCTCAGTACCGGCACGTCGAATCCGCTCCATGCCAAAGCGATTGTCCTTCGCCAGGGTGGCGAGTCCGCGGCTATGGTCTTCTGCGATATCATAGGCCTGTCGCTGGACATCACTTCGCGTGCGCGAAAGCAAGCCGCCGAGAAGACCGGCATTCCTGCGGAGAATATCCTTATCGCCGCCACTCACTCTCACACCGGGCCTTTGTATTTTGGGGCACTGAGGAAACACTTCCACGACCGGGCGGTGGCCGAGCACGGCAGCGACCCGTGCGAGAAGGTGGATTACGCTTCCGAACTCGTGGCGAAAATCGTCAAGACCATAACGCAGGCGGATGCGGCGCCGAAGCCGGTCCGGCTTGAGGCAGGGTCCGCCGAACAGCAGAACCTTTCGTTCAACAGGCGGTTCCACATGAAGGACGGGACGGTCCGTTTCAATCCCGGGGTGCTCAATCCCGATATCGTTCGTGTCGCCGGTCCTATCGATCCGCAGGTGGGAATCGTATTTTTCCGTGGGGCTCAGGACGGCCTGGCCGAAGCGGCGATGGTCAATTTCCCGCTGCATCTCGACACCGTCGGAGGAACGATGTATGCGGCCGACTACCCCTTCTACCTGGAGCAGTCGCTCCGTGAGAAGCACGGCGAGAAGCTCGTGCTGCTGTTCGGCACGGGGACGTGCGGCGACATCAACCACATAGACGTAAGCAAAAAAGATCGCCTCAAGACAGATTACATCGGCCAGACACTCGCCCGGACAGTGAACGCGAATATGGAATCTTTGAAGGCAGTTGCGCAGCCCGCTCTTGCGGTGCGAAGCAAGGTTGTCGAAGCGCCGCTTCAGAGGTACGGGCCGGAGAAAGTCGCCTGGGCCCGCGAGAACATCAAGAAGGTCGGGACCGGCGAGCTGTCGTTTCTCGAACAGGTCGAAGCATACAAGATACTGGCAATTGAGATGCGTCAAAGTTCAACCATTCCGCTTGAAGTCCAGGTATTCCGGCTGAGTCGTGACGTAGCGGTTGTCGGCCTGCCGGGCGAGGTCTTCGTGGACCTGGGCCTTGCCATCAAGCGAGCCAGCCCCTTTGCCACTACGCTGGTGATCGAGTTGTGCCAGGACGCCCCGGGTTATATCCCCACGAAAAAGGCTTTCGCCGAGGGCAGCTACGAAACGGTCAACTCGCGCGTCGCTCCGGGAGGCGGCGAAATCATGGCCGAAGCGGCAATCGGGCTGTTGCAGGAATTGGGCTGACGGCAATCTCAAAGTTGCAGGGAGATATTCAGTGAGATTCACTAAAATGCACGGCTTGGGCAATGACTACGTCTACGTCAATTGCTTTGAGGAGAAGATAGAGAACCCTGCTGAGCTGGCTCAGATCGTCAGTGACAGGCATCGCGGCATTGGCGGCGATGGGCTGATTCTCATAACGCCGTCGCAAAAGGCTGACGTACGGATGCGCATATTCAACGCCGACGGCTCGGAAGCTGAAATGTGCGGCAACGGTGTCCGGTGCGTGGCAAAATACACGCATGACCACAAACTGGCCAAAGCCAGCGGAGCGTTTTCCGTGCCGGGCGGGCAGACCTTCCCCGCTTCACTGAATATTGAAACCGGCAATGGGGTTCTGACTGTCGGACTCGTGGTCGATGACAATAATGAAGTCACCAAGGTGTGCGTCAATATGGGCCAACCGATCCTGACGCCGCGGGACATACCTGTAAACCTTCCCGGCGAAAAGGTCGTCGAGCGACCGATCGTGGTTCTCGGCCGGGAGCTGCTTATGACCTGCGTATCTATGGGCAATCCGCACGCCGTATTCATTTGCGACGATGTCGGCCTGATCGACCTGAAGAAGCTCGGGCCGGCAATAGAAAACGACAGCCTTTTCCCGAACCGTATCAACGTCCACTTTATCCAGATCGACAAGCCGACTGAATTGATCATGCGAACGTGGGAACGAGGCAGTGGAATCACAATGGCCTGCGGCACCGGCGCATGTGCCGCCTGTGTGGCTGCGGTACTTGCCGGCCACCAGGAGCGGACATGCACCGCCCACCTGCCGGGCGGCGACCTCGAACTGAACTGGTGCGAGAGGGACAACTGCGTCTACATGACCGGCCCGGCGGTGGAGGTGTTTGAGGGCATCTGGCCGGAGCGCTGATTCTCACATGCAGAGTTTGGGGGGGCGGCAGAATTCCAGGGCCACGCCGTACCTGCCGGAAGACGGGCCCGTTCCAGTTGTCGAGTCAGTGACATTGCAGGCCCTGATGACTTTGGCAAAGCCCGCAATCTTACCGCCGAATTCGAGCAGGCCCGGAGTCGGCTGTATGGACAATTCGACTCTTAACAGGTTGCCAGTCTCGAATACGTCGGTCGGGGTTTCAAAATACAAACCGCCGGGGCCCACGTTAACTGTGCAACCTTCGTATGATTCGTTTCCGCCGGAGCCAACCTTCCGGCATGAGATGTTATAAGCCGCCCCCAACCGCCTATGCCTGCGTTTTTCAGGTCGATCCATCCTGCGCATCCCTGCAAAATCTTCACTTCGATTGTCCCTGATACGTCCGTAGAGATGTGAAAACAGCAAGATTCATTCCAATATGCTCGGCTGCCAAATAACCCATTTTAACTCTTGTAAGTATTTGTACACCATGAGGTTACGCGGGACTATCCAGTCTGTCTTGGCGGTTTCAGAAGCAAGGTCTCTGACGGCGTTGAGAAATGTCAACACTCCAAGTGGCTATCATTGGCCGGCAGCACTATTGTTGCAAAGAAGGAACTTCTTTAGTTGCTTATTTTGTCGAAAGTTATGTTTCTCGCTAAACAGGCACCCATCTCCGTCCGAAAAAGGAACAGGCGTGTTGTTTTTTTGCAACACACAAACTTGACAGGGTAATACGCAGACTTTACTATCATAACCATGCCGGAACACGTAAAACAACAAGCTGGAGGATCGGACAAGAGCGGCAAGCTTCCGCTGGAGCAAACCGCAAAGGACCATTCACGATCCGGATTTCTGGACAAATCAATCATCCAATCGGTCCCGATGGGAATCGTTGCCTTTGACACGGATTTGAGAGTGCTTCAGGCAAACCCGCGGGCCAATGAGCTTATTGACCTGGGTGACTACATCGACAAGTCCCTGGCCGAAGGTACCGACGAGCAAATATGGCAGGGTTGGACAGACCACTTGAAATCTGCAATTTCAACAGGAAAGCCATGCACATTCGATGATGTCGGCTACACATCCGGCGGAAAAACGAGACTGCTGAGAATTATCTGCACCGCCCTCAAGGAGGCGGGGACAACAGGAACTCCCGGCGGCATGGTCATAATCGAAGATGTATCCGAAAAAGTCGATACGCAGAGAAAGCTGGCTCACGCCGAGAAGCTGGCCGCCG
The DNA here is from genome assembly GCA_043820045.1 of Planctomycetota bacterium. Taxonomy (GTDB): domain Bacteria; phylum Planctomycetota; class Phycisphaerae; order Sedimentisphaerales; family Anaerobacaceae; genus JBDREF01. The sequence goes on from JBDREF010000170.1 coordinate 32,646, forward strand.
TAGGCAGGCACGCCTCCAAGGTCGCCCATGAATTGAACAACCCTCTGGACGGGATACTGCGATACGTTAACCTCGCAATGAGAACCATCGAACAGGAGAACCTCCAGAAGCCCAAAGAATACCTCGACCAGTGCCGTCAGGGGCTCATGAGAATGGTTCGGATTGTCGGCGAGCTGCTGGAATTCTCACGCAGCACCTACACGCCGATGGAGCACGCCAAGATAGAACAGATCGTCGAAGACGCCCTGAGAACCATGGAATCGAAAGCAAAGGCTCTGGATATCCGCATACTGCGAGACTACACTCGCGGCATGCCGCAGATAAGGAGCGGCAACCTGTTTCAGGTGTTCTGTAATCTCACCAAGAACGCGCTGGATGCGATGCATGAAGGCGGGGAGCTGAAGATCTCAACGCGACCGGCGGCGGATGGCGCAATCGTAATTGAATTTCGTGATACCGGCGCGGGCCTGCCGGCGAAGAACGCCGAAGCGATATTCGAGCCGTTCTTCACAACTAAAGACAAGGGCAAAGGAACCGGCCTTGGACTGGCAATATGCAGGGACATCGTCGAGAGCTGCCACGGCCGAATAACCGCCGAAAACGCTCCCGACGGGGGCAGTATCTTCACTGTGTATCTGCCGGTCGCCGGATAAGTTATTAAAAGATTGATTAAAGTCGATTGGGAAACACCATGAGAGAGAAGAATATTCTCGTTATAGACGACGACAAGATCATATTGGATTCGCTGTGCGAGTTTCTATCGCTCGAAGGATTCCTGGCCAAAGGCACCGAGACGTTGAAGGGCGCTTTGGCTGAACTGGAAAAGCAAGACTATTGCCTGGTGCTGACCGACGTCAACCTTCCGGACGGAGACGGCCTCGAACTGGTGGACATTATCCGCAAAGATTACCCTCGAACAGTAGCGATAGTCATAACCGGTTACGGCACCATCGAAAGCGCGGTCAAGGCCATCAAGAAGGGTGCCTTCGACTACCTGACCAAGCCGGTAATCGACGATGAATTGCGACTGGCGGTGGAGCGGGCCATCAGGCAGCAGTCGCTCATGAGCGAAAACGAAAACCTCCGGCTGCAACTCGAGCGAAAACACCGCCTGGAGAACATTGTCAGCCACAACTACAAAATGGCCAAGATTTTCGATCTCGTCGAGGCCGTCGCCGACAGCAAGATCACAGTATTGATGGCCGGGCCCTCGGGCACGGGAAAAAGCATGTTGGCACGGGCCATACATCATCGTTCGAGCCGGAACAATAAGCCATTCGTCGAGGTAAGCTGCGGGGCGCTTCCGGAAACGCTGCTCGAAAGCGAGCTGTTCGGTCATACAAAGGGATCGTTTACCGGCGCTGTGAGCGACAAGGAAGGCAAGTTCTTAGCTGCAGACGGCGGGACAATTTTCCTCGACGAAATAGGCAACGCCTCGCCCGGTTTTCAGGCCAAGCTCCTGCGGGTACTGGAGGACAGGCAGTTCGAGCCGGTCGGCAGCAACAAGACCAAAATCGTCGATACTCGAATAATACTCGCTTCGAACCGCAAGCTCGACGAGGAGGTGCGACAAGGCAGGTTCCGGGAGGATTTGTACTACCGGATAAACGTCGTAACGATAGAACTGCCGCCGTTGTGCGAACGAGTAGGCGATGTCCGGCTGCTCGCGGAACATTTCCTCAGGATGTACTCGGCGCAGCACAACAAGGACAAGCTGGGTATCACCGATGAGGCCATGGCGTACCTGGAACGGTATTCCTGGCCCGGCAACATTCGTGAGCTTGAGAATGTAATGGAGCGGGCGACCCTGCTGAGCAAAGGCAAATTTATCACCCCGGAAGACCTGCCGAACTCAATCAGGCAGGAACCAAGCCGGGAGTCCGGGAAGTACACCCCGACAAGCCTCAAAGAAGCCCTCGCCAGCCCTGAGAAGGAGATTATCCGGCAGGCGCTTCAGGCCAACCACTGGAACAGACAGGAAACCGCCAAGGCGCTCCAGATAAACCGCACCACCCTGTTCAAGAAAATGAAGCATTACGGCCTCTACGCCGAAGCCGAGCGATTGGGTCTGATCTGATAATTGATTCTACCAGAAGCTTTTCAACGGGGTCTGTTTAAAACCCCTGCTTTTTTGCGGAGGGAGGGGAGAAGGAAGAGAAAAGCAGGGGCAAAAAATGAAAAAGCTGAATGTATTATAAGCCGTTTATTCGCCAAAGTCAACGGAAAATTACGTAAATACCTAAAAAAGTTTCCCAACCCTGAGAACCCCTCCCGCCATCGCCGGTCGCGGCCGATCTGAACCCATCCAGGGCTGTGCCCCGCTGGGTGGCAGTGACGATATGTCGTCGGCGGGAATCACATCGCGCTTCATATCTTGACGAATGACTTCTTGCGGTACATCCACCACAGCAGCAGCCAGACGACCGCAAATCCCGCCACGGCACGGATGAACGTAAACCAGTCTCCGGTGTACTTCTCCAGCCCGTCCACAAACACCCCGCCGATGTTCCGGAAATTGACCAAGTGGGTCGCCATGTATACCGCGATTGCGTTCGTGCCGATGACCACGAAGCCAAAGGACCACTTTTTCAGGCCCCAGACGTCGATCACCAGGTAAAACAACGCCAGCAGCAGGTAGCAAAAGCCGCCGGAATAGAGCACAAAGGAACTCGTCCAGATGTGCTTGATGATGGGAAACCTGATATCCCATATCGCACCCAGCGCCAGGCAAGCCACCCCTGCGGCCGCAAGCAGCAGGACCTTCGCCCCGCCGCTCTTGTCCGAACGAAGCAGGTACCCGGCCATCACCCCGAGCATCACCGTGCAGGCAAATGTCATGCCGCTGAGGATCCACGTGTAAGGCGGGTCGGTACCGTCGATGAAGCCGCCAAGGATGATTCTGTCCACGTAGATGGCGAGGTTCTCATCGGGCGTCAGGACACCGGCGCCGAAGTTGGGCACCGGGACCAGCGCCATCAGGGCCCAGAACAGAAGCAGCAGAGCCGCAGTCGTTGCTATCTGCCAGACCGGACGCAGGTTGAGCATTATAACCGCCGAGATGAAGTACCCCGCCGCAATCGCCTGCAGGGTATTGGAGTAAAGGTGCAGTTTCGACGGGTCGTACTCCAGCAGACGCCCCTGTGCGACCATGCCCAACACAAACAGAATGATGGTTCGCTTGACGACGTGCAGATAGAGCTTTGCCTTGCCGTCGCCGGCGTCGAGGCGTTTGTTGAATGAGAAAGGCATGACCACGCCAACAATGAACATGAACAACGGCATGATCAAGTCCTCGAACCGGAATCCCTCCCACCGTACGTGGGTCAGTTGGTTCTTTATCCACGCGGTGGCGGGATGATCGGCCGCATCATGCAGGCTGGCGAAGATCGCCCCGCCCCCGATGATCCAGAACATGTCGAAACCCCGCAGCGCATCGACCGACATAAGACGCCCGCCGCTTTTGGGCTTCGGCTCAGCACGTTCGATTTTTTGTTCGCTGTCCACTGCTGTTTTCTGCTCTTCGTCCATAATCGATCCCTATTCATCCTTGTTCAAGCACGCATATGCCATCCGCGCCAATTGCCGTGCATTTTAGCATCCATCACCGGCCGGCGCAAGAAAAATAGCGACGCCGTGCCGAAGAATATCCGGTCTATCACCCCAATCGCCGAGCACCCGATTGTAACCAGCCAACCCTTGGGACTGTCTCCAGATTGGCTTTGATTGGGTTTGTTTTTCCGGCCGCCGAAGGCGTAGTATTCCCCATAAACCTTTGTTTAGAAAGGCGTTACTGGCGTATTGGCCCTTACGAAATTGGCTTTGTTTTTCCAAACCATGCTCCGCCAAGGCAGCCTCCTTGTTTAGGATTTAGAGCTTAGTGCTTCGAGCTTCCGGCCAAGGGCCGGCGATTGGGTTTGTTTTGCACATTCGGCATTAACCGCAGAGAGCGCGGAGACCGCTGAGAGAACAGAAGCAGTATTTCTTTGTTGACCGGTCACCTGCCCAAACACCCTCTTGCTCCGCAGACTCGGCGTTCTCGGGGCTGAAAAACACGGTTCTTCGAAATTCGACATTAGATGTTGGTTATTGGATATTCTATATTGATATCTCACTCCATTAGTTGGATGCGTATTATACCTCATGAAAGGTTCGCCGTCAAGTGAAATCTCGGATTGGACACGGATTAACGCTGATTGACACTGATTCCCGATACTTATCATTCCCACGAATGCATGCAGCCGGATGAACCAGGGGTCATTTCGACCGGAGGACGGCCAAAGGCTGGCCGGAGGGGAGAAATCTATTGAAATCCAACCTCCAGGCTCTACTCCTTCGGCAGACGGAGTTGAGGAATCTGTTTAAATAGACCTCCTCGACTGTGCTCGGGGTGACGACAACTCCTCCTGGCGAAGCGCCAAGCCGTAGCTTCGGAACGCGGGCAGATGAGAGGGACCGGCAGTCCTACTTCTTCTTTTTCCTTCGCGCTACGGTCAAGGCACGGTCGGCCCATTTGCCAAGGGCTTCCCGGTCCTCCAGAACATCAGCGGGGATTTCATAATATGGCATTACGGCTGTTTTTTCCTTCTCGGGAAACGGATTGAAGGCCGATGACCCAGCCTCAACGAAATCGGCCCGGTTCGAGTCGTCCACTTTCAGATATGCAACATCGTCGGCAATAAGCCCGAACATCACCCCATCGCGATAGAGCCCGGCGCCGCCGAACATCTTACGGGCCGTAACCGCACCCCAGCCCGCAAGCTGGTCGATAACATAATCCACAAATTCATCCGAAATAGGCATCCGTGTTTCAATCCAGTTGACGGAAACAATGGGCGGGGCTGTCGAACTCCCGTTTGGAGATCCTGCCGCTACTGTCAAACTGACAGGAGATTTTCTATGTTATTACTCTTCTAAAATAATCCTTAAACCTCCTGTTTTCGTCTCTGAAATTTCAGCAGATTTCTTACCGTGATCTCCCAACATATCATTACGTTTCAAGTAAGCAATCGCATTTTTAAGAGATTCAACTCTAATTACAAGCGCCTGTATACGTTCAGATTCATCTTCAACAAAACGCAAGTTTGGTTCTTCAGGAAGATACCACAGATTCTTTTTGTGTTTTGCCGGTTGGACAAAATTGATCCATCTATCTAAACGCTCTTTGCTGTTGTAGCCGATATACAATTCTTTTACGTTCTTCAGCCCCAGTGGTCCTCCATTCCTTGATTTCAAATCGTTGCGCAGTGAATCGACTTTGGAGTCTTTGCCTGGTTCTTTTGTAGCGCTGATGTTTACCGGCATGCCCAAATCAAACACGTTTATACTCTGTAGATCAGATTTTGATGGGCCATCATACTTGATCGGGCGTTTTGCCAGTTCATCAGCACTTGCCTGCGCCGATTCATATGGTCTGAAAATAAGAGTATTATATCGCGCCATAAGCTCGGTTCCTGGAATTGGCGTATTTGGAAATGGGCCGCATATTTCCAAAATAACGTCACCAGCCAGAATAGCTGTATATCTGGCACCGCCCCATTTCTCAGGGCCAAAAAAGACCGGCAACTGAAGTTCATCTGTAAGGAATTCATGTAACGCTGTAAATGTTTCATCATTCCGGATATGTACTGTAATCCAGTGAGCCCTTGAAACAATCGAAGCTGAGTTTTTTGTATCCCGAGCATCATTGATTGAACAAGGCGTATTTTGGCAACCAGGAACAAGAATGACTGCAATTAGCGTGATTAAAGAAATGCGTTTCATATACAACTCCAAAAAATATGGCACTCATTGTTGTTCCAGACCAAACGTTTAATGTTTGGTCCGTTACGGTCAAGCTATTGATAGTCATATTAAGGGTTGCCAAAGCCGGTTGACTGTCCACATTCATTAAAAAACGCAAGTCAGACCAGCAAAACCGGCTTGAACGGCATCCATAAGCTCTGTACTATCAAGATTCAAATCATTTATCACTGTTTGCCTGGGAAATACGGGCTTAATATCCAATCGGATATGATATTCAGCGCAGCGGGAGATAAGGTCTCTTCAATCCTCGCATAGTCAGCGGGTGATCCGGTTTGCGACGTCTGGAACAGGTGATTCAGGCCCGGCATTTCTTTTATGGTGTATCGACGATTGCCTCCGGCCGTAAGCGCTGCCTCAATTGCCTTGAGGTTCTCGATGGGCATCTGGGCGTCTTTCTCTCCGTTGATAGCCAGAACCGGGCACTTTATCTTCATCAGCGCTTCTCTCGGGTCGTACCGCAAGATGGAACTGAAGCCCGGGGAAAGCATCCAGGCGAATTCGTAAGTGTCCGCGGATTCAAGTTCTATCTTCCGCCTCTGGTCCTCGCTTAGAGCAGTCAGTTCCGGCTTGGCCTGTTGGAGAACCTCCCGGATCTTCGATTCTGCTGTGTTCGAGTCAGACTCTTGCCTGATGGTATAAAACATCTTGTTCAAGATGGAGCACTTGACGGAGATGGCCTGTTCACTTGCTCCGCTGGCCCGATAGCCGTCTGCAAACTGTTTCAGCAATCCATCGAAATCGCCACCTCCCGGCGCGGCCATCAGGACAAGATAGGCTACATCGGCCGATGAAGACGCCGCCAGAGTGGCGATCGCGCCTCCTTCGCTGTGGCCGATCAGCCCAATCTTCTCGGCATCGATCTCCGGCCGCATCCTGAGATATTCCAGACCGGCCAGGGCATCTCTCTTGAAATCGTCAAATACTGCTTTGTCATAATCGCCGGTGGATCGGCCGACTCCACGGTCGTCAAATCGAAGAACGGCTATCCCCTGCCGTGTCAGGTAGTCGGCAAGTACCAGGAATGTTCTGTGTCCCCAAATCAGTTGGTCGCGGTCGTTGCCACCGGACCCTGTTACGAGCAGTACGGCCGGATATGGACCATCCGACTGCGGCAAGGTCAATGTGCCGGCAAGTTTAACCTTGTCTATTGTGTTCTCGAAAAACACTTCTTCAGTCTTGTAGGGATACGGCTTCTTGGGCTCCTGCGGACGCTTCGAAGTCCGGGAAGGAGGATTATCCACTCGTTCGAGCACCAGCGGCATGCCGCCGCCGTCAGGTCCTTTGAATTTGCCGTCGATTGTGTTTCCGTTGTTGGATATTGCCCCTTCATAGGTACATCTGATGTTGTATATGTCGAATTTGACGGCCTCGCTGTCGGATACACTCAAATCTGCGGGCATGTCCCATGCCTCCTGATCGGGTATGTCCGTAAGAGCATCAAATGATCCATCCTTGTCTTGAGAGACTCTGAATACGATTTTGAACGGACCTGCTTTGCTCATCCAGTTGCCCGCGATGGGACTATTCAAGTGGGCGGCCGCCGCCGTATCTGTCGATATCGTCATGAAGAAACAGAGAAAAACTGCGACTGCACTTTGCATTACTCTTCGCATGACAAAAACCTCCTTAAAAGGATCTAAGATTAGCCACGAAATCAAACATTCAGTTCATCTGCGTGCATTGAAACTCACTTGCGTCTTTTTGGCGGGGAAGTTTCACGGCCAATGGGCGGGCCTCGTACGGTTCGATACTTCGCGCCGATCACATTCTTCATGGACAAAATCTACCACCCATACGTTACGGGTTTGTTACGATTTTGTTATTCTTGTGATATTTCCTGGGACATAAAATATTAGGAAATATTAGGGACGTCCATTATGAGGTTCCCTTTTTCCCGATCACAATGTTCTTTTCATTCCGCACGGGCTATCGAGTTGTCCATTCTGAAGGGCTGGATTTCACAGGATTAGTTGTACACTTCGGGCAAAGGGGTGTTATACTGATAGCCAGAGCTTATGCGGAAACCATGTATACCTTGTTAATGGGTAAGCGAGAAATGATAGGAATAATCGCAGGGCTTATTGTCGGCACCGCTTTTTCGGCGGGTTGCCTTTGGGCGGGGATGAGGCTGTGCAGAATCAAGGGCACGTTTTTGGCGATGGTCATTATTGCCGCCGTATCATCACTGGCAGCTCTAATCCCCGTTGTCGGATGGTTAGCAAGTCTAATTGTCATGTTTGTTCTTATATGCAAATGGACGGATGCCAATTTGTGGCCTCACGCCGTCCTGATGGTTCTTGTGGCCAACCTCCTGGGCCTGCTTATCAGCGGGTACATCAGCAACATTCATCTGTAGTGCCTCTTTTCATTCTGTTGAAAAAGGCTCACGATGAGACCTTGAGATTGCCGCGCGATTCTGTGAATCGCTCGCAATGACACCCACGTGCGTTCTTTCGTCGTTGCGAGGAGCTTGCCCCTTGGGGGCGCGGCGACGAAGCAATCTCACGCTTTTCAACAGGCCCTTGCGCGGGAATGACGTAGGTCGTCTGAACCGGCACGCGGCACCTGCTGTGATGGGGGTATTGAGCAATAGTCAATCGTAAATAGTCAATAATCAATTGAAACTGCCCGGGACTGGAGTCGAACCAGCACGAGATTGCTCTCACTAGCCCCTCAAGCTAGCGCGTCTGCCTATTCCGCCACCCGGGCTTTGGGAATGATTATTGATTATTGATGATTGATTGTCAATCGTCAATTTGGGGATTCGAAAAATTGGGCTTGGGCTACGTGCCCTTGCGGTTATTCCAGAGCAGGACGTGCAGACGCTGGCAAAATGCGTAGCCGGTTCTCTTACAGAGATCGGCAACCCTGGGGGATTTGGCCAGAAGCTCGTCCCTCGTTGCGGCCTGCGGCATCAGCATCACTTTTTCCGGATCAACGGTCCGCAGCTTGTCTATCGTCTCGGCTATCTCAGGCAGGTCGGCCTCGGAATCGACTACGAACTTCAGTTGATAATCATAATTGGCGATCAATTCTCCGAGGACGGCGACGTCGAGGCTCGAATCCCTGTGAAGCACGGCCAGCTTCGCCTCGTCCGGAACAGAGTTGCCCAGTTTAGGACTGATACTCATCAGATCACAAGCCAGGTCGGGCACGTATGCAATCCCGGCCGTCTCGATTGTCACGTGTTTGCCGGCGGCCCGCAGTTCCTGCGATAACTGCCGCAGTTCCGGGTTTATCATCGGCTCGCCGCCGGTTATTACCACGAATCTGCTGGGCCACTGCCGGACCGCCTGGACGATTTCGGCGACGCCGTACTGCCGCCCCGCCTCTGCGGCCCAGGCATACTTGGTATCGCACCATCGGCAGCGTAATGGGCAACCGGCCAGCCGCACAAACACGCTCGGCACGCCGGCCAGGAATCCCTCGCCCTGCAAAGAGTGGAATATTTCGTTTACTGTCGTTATTCTATATTCTCTATTCGATATTCAATGGGGTCTTCGAGGCCCGCTTCGGCGAAGCCTTTCAAGCGCAGTCTGCACGAATCGCATCGGCCGCAGCTTCTGCCCTGCTCGTCCGGGTCGTAGCAACTGTGCGTCAGGGAATAATCGACGTTCAGCTCCCTGCCGGTGAGAATAATCTCGGCCTTCGTCTTATTGATGATCGGCGTGTGAATGAGGTATCGGCCCTTGCCTTCGACGGCGGTGGCGGTGGCGAGGTTTGCGGTCTTTTCGAAAGCGGTTATGAACTCAGCCCGGCAGTCGGGATAGCCGCTGTAATCGGTCGAGTTGACGCCGATGAAGATGTCGAAGGCGCCCAGCACTTCGCCCCAGGCAAGCGCGTAGCTGAGGAATATCGTATTGCGGGCAGGGACATAGGTCGACGGAATCCCGGTCGAGCCGCCCGAATCGGCCCGCCCTTTCGGCACCTCTATGGCCGGATCGGTAAGGGCCGAGCCGCCAAATGCGGCCAGGTCAATATCGATTATGCGGTGTTCCGCCACGCCGACGGATGCGGCCACCTTTCTCGCGGCCTCGATTTCCCGCTTGTGCCGCTGGCCGTAGGCGAAAGTCAACGCAAACAGCTCAAAACCTTCCTCGCGGGCCACGGCCAAAGTCGTGGCCGAATCAAGGCCACCGCTCAGCAGGACTATCGCTCTTTTTTCGACCATTAGCTATTCTCCGTCAAGACGTCGTTTCACACCGTCCACCAGTACCCGCCGGCATAACGACAGAACCGCCGGGTAAAGATTGCACGTCACATTCTACCGGCGGTGCGGCAGACTGTCAAAGTGCATGGATGGCAATTCCCTGCGGTGCTCCACGGAACGCTTTTTTTGCTCACGCCTCCTATTACCGCTTGTCCCGGACAGGCATTTAGATTATATTAAATATGTAGTATTATTTACAGGAAACCGAAGATGAGTGAACCGGTAGAGATAGAGCTATTCGATAATCCGCGCCCCGAGCGGGATTATTGCATAACAATAAGGTGCCCGGAGTTTACGAGCGTTTGTCCTCGAACGGACCAGCCGGATTTCGGCGAGATCGTCATCGAATACCGTCCCGACAAATTATGCATCGAGCTAAAGAGCCTGAAGTTCTACATGCAAAGCTACCGCAACAAAGGGATTTTTTACGAGACTCTGACTAATGATATACTGGATGATTTGGCCGGGGTGTGCAAGCCGCGCTGGATGAAGGTCACTTCGCGGTTTACGCCTCGCGGCGGGATAACCACCGAGGTGGTCGCGGAACACAAATCAGAGAAGTAGAAGAAGGTCTTATCAGAGGTGCGAAAATGGCAATAACGTTTCACTGCGAGTATTGCGGCAAGAAGATAGAAGCTGCCGACAGTGCCGGCGGCAAATGGGGAAAGTGCCCGTCATGTCACAACAAACTATATGTCCCCTGCCCGGATTCAGGAGAGGAACTGAAACTCGCTCCGTTGGATGAAACCGACCTCGAAAGGGAAAGGCGGCTGATGGCCGAAACATACAGGCTTACCCAGGATATACTGCAGGAAAGAGAGGTTCCGGACGGACCGCCCGAGCCCGCCGGGGCAATTTACGAGATGAGCGACAGGGAACTAAGGAATAACATAATCCTGTATCTGCGGCAGATGGCGTACGGCGATCTGGACGAAGCCGAAAGGACTGCTGCACTGATAGCTCCTTTTGCCGTGCACGCGACGGCAATTATCGACAGGATAGCACTAAGCGAAATACCCGAACCGGAATTGGCTGATATTTCCCAGCAGATGCTTTCAGGCTCGATCCGTGCGCTTCGGGCCAGGATAGGGTGACAAGGAAATAGCAGTATATTCGGCGAAAAGCCGTCCCAAGAAACGCGCTCCGTTGAAGGACATCACGCGATATTTTCGGTCCTTACGAAATGCCCCCCCCGCAAAAACCCTCAAATTTGGCTGCAATTGAATTGTTTCCTATATTTTAGGCAGAAACGGAAGCAAACAACCCGATATGACTTCAGGTAGTAACTTGGTAGTAACTTGGGGGAAACTTATTATGACCAGTGAGACAACCGTAGTGCACGTCACTCACGAGACAGTGAGTAAAGTCGGCGGCATAGGCGCCGTGCTGCAGGGATTCTTTACATCCAAATCCTATCTTGATGCTGTCGAACGCTCGATACTTGTCGGCCCGCTGTTCACGACCGAAGGTTCTCTGTCTGAGCGACTCGGCGAAGACGGCGAAGTACTCTATTCGTCGATAGACGGATATGTGAACTCGGGATACGCCCCGGCCTTTCGAAAGATCGAAGATTACTACGGCGCAGGAATCGTTTACGGCAGGCGCACATTCGTGGACCAGCAGACAGGCGTAAGAAGTTCCCCCGAGGCCATACTGGTCGATGTAAGGCATATGGACAAGGGACCGATCAACGAATTCAAACGGCGATTGTTCGAGGAATTCGGTGTCCGCAGCGACCTATACGAACACCTGTGGGAGTACGAGCAGTATGTCAGACTGGCACCGGTGGTAATTGCCATGCTCAAGGCAATCGGAGCCACGGACGATTCGCCCGTAGTCGTGTCACATGAATTCATGGGAATGCCCACCGCATTGGCGGCCATTATCGAACCGGGGTGTAATTTCAGGACTATTTTCTACGCTCATGAAGTGGCGACAATGCGCCGGATTGTGGAAAAACATCCGGGGCACGACACCATGTTTTATAACGTCATGAAGCAGGCCCACAACGAAAGATTCTATGTCAATGAAGTGTTCGGGGACCAGAGTTCCTACTTCAAGCACTCCCTCGTTGAGGCCTCGAAGTACTGCGACCGAATAGCCGCAGTAGGCGACTATGTTGTAGATGAATTGCGCTTCCTCGCACCTGAATTCGAAACCGCCGAGATAGATGTTGTCTATAACGGCATTCCGGCCTACCAGATAACCGTCGCCGATAAACTTGCATCCAAAGAAAAACTCCAGCACTATTGCGAGAACCTGCTGGGTTACAGGCCGGACTTCATTTTTACACACGTAACGAGACTCGTACAAAGCAAGGGAATGTGGCGGGATTTGCGGGTCCTCGAACACATAGAAAAGGAATTCAGAACAGAAGGCAAAACAGGAGTGCTTCTTGTACTCTCGACCGAGGTCTCGCAGCGGTGCTGCGAGGATGCTCACCGCATGGAGTCCGAATACCACTGGCCTGTCGCTCACCGCGAAGGCTGGCCCGACCTTTCCGGAGGAGAGGCAGACTACTATGCCGCCGTGCAGGAATTCAATGCCAGAAGCAGGAACATAAAGATCATCTTCATAAACCAATTCGGATTTGACCCCAGAAGATGCGGCTACAGGATGCCTCACGACATGGAATTCATGGACATACGCAAGGGAAGCGACGTCGAATTCGGCCAGAGCATCTACGAGCCGTTCGGAATCGCCCAACTGGAACCACTGACTTTCGGCGGTATATGCGTATTCAGCAGTGTTTGCGGCTGTCTGGGCTTTCTAAGGGATGTCACCAACGCGGAAAACGTCAAGAATGCCATTGTCGCTGACTATACGAACCTGGAAGCCCGCGGCTACGCCGACATCGAGGATTTGCTGCAAATCGACCGATCGATGCGAGACCGGATAGAGGCGAGCCAGAGCGAAAAGGTCGCAATGCAGATATGCCTGCGCCTGCCGAAGAACGAATCCGAAGTCGAAGGCATGGTTCAGACCGGATATGAGCTTGCAAAGAATATGAGCTGGGACGTGGTCGTAAGGAATTATCTGCTACCCAGCCTGCAGAAGATACCCGACAAACTAAACTCCGTCTCTCATGAACAGCGCTGGGAATAGTTCACCCGAGAACTGCCGAGACGCTTTCAAAGCCGGAGCCGCCGGGATTTGCACACGTGCTTGACTGTCCGCAACAGGATGATTAGACTATCGACCGTGGGCAATACCGTGGAAAAACCAGTAATAGGTATCCTGGGCGGTATCGGATCGGGCAAGAGCACCGTCGCCGCCGAGTTTGCGAAGTTGGGCTGCGGGGCCATCGACGCCGACAAAATCGCCCACGAGCTGCTCGATCAGGACGCCGTGAAAGAAAAAATAGTAGCCCGTTTCGGCCGGATGGTCCTGGACGGTACGGGGGGCATAGACCGCAGGAAGTTAGCCGGGGTCGTTTTCTCCAACGCGGAAAAACTCTCCTTTCTCAACCGGATAATCCATCCCCTTGTCCTGGAACGCGTCAAGAAGCTGATACGCCTATACAACCGCCAAAGGCACGTCAAGGCAATCGTTTTGGACATGCCGTTATTGCTGGAAGTCGGCTGGGCCGAGCGGTGTGACAAGCTCATTTTTGTCAATTCCGAGCAGAAACTGAGGGAAAACAGGGTAAAAAAAATGGGTTTTGACGAAAATCACCTGAAAATTAGAGAAAATTTTCAGATTTCTCTGGACAAGAAAGTTAGCCTCGCCGATAATATGGTAGAAAACAATTCTGACTTCTCGGCTTTAGTCAGACAGGTCGCTGATATTTTCTCAGATATTATGGGTAATCGGTAAGCGGGGTTTATCACAGATCGTTCGCATTTAGTATCGCCCGTTTTGACATTTAGGTTCTACTATTCACAGTCAAATCTTATTGAATTCCTACGGGAAAGTTATTCTGTAGAACCGTGCCTCCAATACCTGATTTTGTTCGGCACAGGTTTCGCATGGGTAACAACAGTGTTTTGTAAACGCAAGAAGGAGTCATGATGGCTAAATCTGCAAAGGGCACAGGCAAGAAACGCAAGAGCGCAAAGAAGAAAGGGATCAAGGAACAACAGGCTGTCGGCGAACAGGACGAGCAGATACAGCAGGAAGACGGCGTTGCAGTGGCAACGGCTGAGGGCGCCGCAGCAGTTGAAACTGAGGAAGAAGTCCTCGGTGCTGATGACGAAGAGGCCAGAAGAGCCGAAGAAGAATCAACTCATGCCAAGTACGAGAGAATTAAGAAGGGCAACCTGTACCTGACCGATCTTCAGAGACTGACCGTCGCAGAGTTGCATGATCTTGCCAAGAACGAAAACATAACAGAATACAGCGCGCTGAAAAAACAGGATTTGATTTTCAGAATTCTCAAAGAGCGTATTCGTCAGAACGGCCTTATGTACGGCGAAGGGGTGCTGGAAGTGCTGCCGGACGGTTACGGCTTTCTGCGAAATCCAGACTACAACTACCTGTCGTCTTCCGATGATATTTATGTCTCCCCGTCTCAAATCCGGCGCTTCGGACTGCGAACGGGTAATGTTGTATCAGGTCAAATCAGGCCGCCGAAAGACTCGGAGAAATATTTCGCCCTGCTTCGCGTCGAAGCCATCAACTTCGAGGACCCCGACAAGCTTGCCGAAAAAATCGTGTTCAGTGATTTGACGCCGTTGCATCCCGAGAACCGCTTCATACTCGAGACTTCGGCCGAAGAGCTGAATATGCGAATCATCGACATTGTGACACCGGTGGGCAAAGGCCAGCGAGGCCTGATCGTCGCTCCGCCGCGGACCGGCAAAACGATTCTGCTCCAGAAAATGGCCAACGCCTTGAGCACAAATCATCCCGAGGTAAAGCTTATCGTTCTGCTGATTGACGAACGGCCCGAGGAAGTGACGGAAATGGAACGCAAAACCGCCGACGACGTTGAGGTCATAAGCTCGACTTTCGACGAGCCGGCCGCTCGCCACTGCCAGGTCGCCGAGGTCGTTATCGAAAAAGCAAAGCGGCTCGTCGAGTACGGCGTCGACGTGGTAATCCTTCTTGACTCGATAACGCGCCTCGCCCGCGCGTACAACACCGAGATGCCGCACTCGGGAAGAATCCTGACCGGCGGTGTTGACGCCGGCGCGATGCAGATGCCCAAGAAGTTCTTCGGGGCGGCAAGAAACGTCGAGGAAGGCGGTTCGTTGACTATCTTCGCAACTGCACTGATCGACACGGGCTCGAAGATGGACGAGGTTATCTTCGAAGAGTTCAAGGCGACCGGAAATATGGAATTGCACCTCGACAGGCGTCTTGTTGACAGAAGGACCTGGCCGGCGATAGATATCAGCCGCAGCGGGACCAGACGGGAAGAGCTGCTGCTCGATCCGAGGGAGTTGCAGCTTGTGTACAGGCTCCGCAGGGTCCTGAGCGAATTGAACCCGGTGGAGGCAATCGAGCTGCTCAAGAGCAGGCTTACCAAGAGCCGCACCAACGCAGAGTTCCTGATGACAATGAACCTCGATTAGGCCCGGCGGGACCGCCAGACTTTACCGCAGCGCCCGGCCCGTGCCTGACTGTGCGCTTTACATTGTCATTCGTTTTTGTTAGGATAATATTCCGGCTGTTGTATGACGCCGGAATTTTTTTAGGCAACTACAAGAATCAAACAGTTTATGAACGAGCAACTCTCGAAAACTTATGAACCCGCGACGACAGAGCGGCAGGCTAACGAGACGTGGTCTTCGCACCCGTACTTTCACGCCGAGCCGCAGACCGGCGGCCAGGACGGCAAGCCTTTTACAATCGTAATCCCTCCTCCGAACGTCACGGCCCCGCTGCACCTCGGCCATGCGCTTAACAACACGCTGCAGGATGTCCTGATTCGATGGCGCCGGATGCAGAATTACAGGACCCTGTGGATGCCCGGCACCGACCACGCGGGCATAGCCACTCAGACGGTCGTCGAGAAACGAATACTCTCAGAGGAAGGAAAACGCCGGACCGACTTTAAACGTGAAGAATTCGTCGCCCGAGTTCAGGCATGGAAAGACGAATACGAGGCCACGATTATCAGCCAGCTCAAGGCGATGGGTTGCTCGTGCGACTGGCAGCGAACGCGATTCACAATGGACGAGGTATGCGCCAATGCCGTGCGAAGCGCGTTCTTCGAGCTGTTCAAAGACGGGTTGATCTATCGTGGTAAAAGGCTGGTCAACTGGGACCCGGCTACCGGGACCGTACTCGCCGACGACGAGGTGGAACACGAGACGGTACAGGGCCATTTCTGGTATTTGAAGTACCCGCTCGTCGAGCCCGTCGAAATTCCCCATGACATGGGCGCCTCGCACGCGAGTGCTCCTCGTGGCGAGGGCGTCCCGCCCTTGCGTGAATTTAGTGTCGCGGGCGTCCCGCCCGCGCGTGTCGAAGGCATCTTGCCTTCGCAACAAGACAGCGAACCGGCCATCAACAAGCGACAAGGCCGCTACCTTCCTCATTGGTCCAGGGAAGGTGCCATGTATGCTGTGACCTTCCGGCTTGCTGATGCCGTCCCAGGCGAAGTCTCCGAGTCATGGCGTCTTGCGCGTCAGGAGGTCGTCGAGCGTGCTCAGCAGCAAAGGCGTCCGCTGACCCACGTCGAGCAAATCGAGCTGCACCGCCTTCACTCAGAGAAGATTGAATCATTCCTCGACGCCGGACACGGCGAGTGCCTTTTGAGAGACCCGCGCCTCGGGGAGATTTTGCATAATGCACTCAGGCACTTCGACGGCGAGCGGTACGAGCTCGTCGCCTGGGCCGTCATGCCGAATCACGTTCATGCAATACTCAGGCCCTTCGCCGGCCACGAACTGCCTAAGATCGTCCATTCCTGGAAATCATTCACGTCCAAGGAGATCAACCAGCGGCTCGACCGCCAGGGCTCCTTGTGGATGGATGAATACTATGACCATCTTATCCGCGATGAGCAGGACTTCCGGAACCAAGTTGAATATGTGCTTGCGAACCCTGAAAAGGCGGGCCTGCAAAACTGGCCTTGGTGCGGGATGCACGGATCAGCTCCGGATGAGCAGCGAGGGCAAGATGCCCTCGAAACGCGCGGGCGGGACGCCCGCGACACGGTGACTATCACACACGTTACCGTGGCAACAACCCGGCCGGAGACAATGCTCGGCGATACGGCCGTGGCGATGAACCCAAATGACCCACGTGCAAAATACCTCGTTGGCAGAAAAGTCCGGCTTCCCATCGTAGGACGCAGAATCCCGATCATCGCCGATGAGCACGTTGTTCTGCCCGATCCGAACAGTGAAGATGAAAAGGCGCGATTTTCCACGGGCTTTCTGAAAGTCACCCCGGCCCACGACCCGGACGACTATGCTATTGGTGAACGCCACTATATCGAAATTGCTGATATAGTCGTACCCGTGGACTTCGGGGGAGATCCATGGCAATACGTTTTTCTTAACGTGATGGCACCTGACGGTTCCATTAGCCATAAGTATGGATGGGCAGATTGGGACTATCTCAAGAATGATGAAGTGGAAAATCTGATCGGCATGGACCGTTTCGAGGCGCGCGAAGCTATCGTTGAGTGGTTCCGCCAGGAAAGTCTGCTCGAAAACGTCCGCGAGTACTCACACGAAGTGGGACACAGCTACCGCAGCCATGTTCCCATCGAGCCATATCTATCCGACCAGTGGTATATCAAGGTCAAAGAGCCAATCGAGCATCTAAAGGAAAAATTCGGCGAAGGTCCCATCGAGAGAACAGATGTGCCGGTTAATTCTCTGGCCGGTCTGGCGTTGAAGCCGTTGCTTGACGGCCGCCTGCGTTTTATCCCGGAGCGGTATGCCAAAACATACCAAAACTGGTTAGAAAACCTCCGCGATTGGCCCATCAGCCGCCAGCTCTGGTGGGGACATCGCATACCGATCTGGTCAAAGCTTGATGGAGGTGGACGATTAGAATTTGAGCTTTCAAAGTTTCCGGGTAAGGTATGCTCCGAGTTGACCGATTCTGATGAAGGGCCCATAACCTATATTTGCGTCGCGCCCGGGAACGAGGACATTGAGAAGCAGCTCGAGGCTGATGGATGGCTCCAGGATGAAGATGTGCTTGACACATGGTTCTCTTCGGCGCTTTGGCCTTTCAGCACTTTGGGCTGGCCGGATGATACGCCTGAACTGCGAACATTTTATCCCGGTAACGTGCTTTGTACGGCGCGCGAGATTATCACGCTGTGGGTCTCGCGCATGGTGATGATGGGGCAGTACTGTGCCGGAGACATCCCGTTCCGCGATGTATATATTCACGCGATGATACAGGACGGCGAAGGCCGTAAGATGTCCAAGAGCCTGGGCAACGGCATTGACCCGCTGGTGGCTATCGACAGTCACGGTGCAGACGCAATGCGTTTTACGTTGGCCAGCATGACCACCGATACGCAGGACATCAGGATGCCGGTGGCGGCAATGATGCTGCCCGACGGGCGAGAAGCTAATACATCGCCGAAGTTCGACGTCGGGCGCAACTTCTGCAATAAGCTCTGGAACGCATCGCGTTTCGCCATGATGAATCTTGAGGGGACCGACCCGGCGGGATTCGACCCTGACAAAATGGACATTACCGACAAATGGATCCTTTCCAGATTGGCCAACACCATTTCCGAAGTGACGGAATCGCTGGATAAATTCAAGTTCAGTGAGCCACTTTCTGCAATTTATAAATTCTTCTGGAACGATTTCTGTGACTGGTATCTCGAATGGGCTAAGCCCCGAATGCAGGACGAGCAGAAAAGACCGATTGCTCAAAATGTTCTGGCCTTCGTGCTGGACCAGACTTTAAGGCTTCTGCATCCGTTTGTGCCGTTCATCACCGAAGGGATATTCCAGAAACTAAACGAGGTCGCGCCGATAAGACGGCTCAGAGGGCTGGTCGAGGCGAAAAACGCCGACTCGCTCGCAGTTGCCGAATGGCCCCGAGGGATCGACCTTCCGGACGGGCCGGACGCAGAAAAACAGGTTGAGACTGTGCAGGCAGTCATCCGGACGATACGGGACATCAGGAACGACCGAAACATACCGCCCAAAGACCTGTTGGTCGTCTCGGTGAAATCGCAACCGCAGACCGTTGACACACTGAATGCAAACGTGGAGCTTATAAGCCAACTGGCCGGCGTGAAACAATTTCAGGCCGGGACAAATATTTCAAAACCTGCGAACGCCGCCGTAGCAATCGCGGACGTAACGGAGGTCTATGTCCACGACGCTATCGACCTGGAAGCGGAACGGCGTCGATTCGAGAAGCAGAAGCAACAGATAGAAAAAGCTAAAGAGGCGGTGGAAGCCAAGCTGGCCAACGAGAATTTCATCACTAAAGCCAAGCCCGAGGTCGTAGCTCAGGCCAACGAAAAGCTGGCCCAGCTCACAGAACAATTGAGGACCGTTGAGGAACACCTGTCGGAGTTAGAGAGCAGTGGATGAGCCCGATGCGGGCTCACGAGTTTATATTCTCATCTGCAAAACAGGGGTGACGCTGAAATGGAAACGGAAGCTGAGTTATCACGAATAATAATAAACGAGATGTCCGACCAGCAGGTGATTGTCCTGAAAGAGCGTCACGGCGACCGGAGTTTTCCCATCGTCATCGGCATAGTCGAGATTTTTGCAATCGACCGCCGTCTGAAGGGTATCAAGCCCGCCCGTCCGATGACGCACGATTTGCTGGCCAATGTAATAGAGGATCTCGGCGCAAAAATAGAAAAGATAGTGATAAACGACCTGCGGCACCACGTCTTCTACGCAAGGATACACCTGAGCCTGAACGGGCGAAAAATCGAAATAGACTCCCGGCCTTCCGATGCGATTGCTTTATGCGCCGCGTCGGACGCACCTATTTATGTTGCTGATCATGTTTTCGAACAGGCCTCTCAGTAACCAGAGTCGAAATAATCAGCAAACCGACCCCGACGCAAAGTAAGGCGTCTGCGACGTTAAAAGTATGCCAGTGATAGCCGCGGTAATAGACGTCGATAAAGTCCCGCACGAAACCGTCGTTGAAGACCCTGTCGTACATGTTGCCGCAGACTCCGGCGGCGAAGAAACCCAGGGCCACGTGGACCAGTCTCTGACGGCTTCCGCCGAAGAGAAAGACAACCAGGATTGCCCCGAGCGCCACGAGTGAAACTGCCGCCAGGAAATAAGATTTGCCGGAGAACCAGCCGAAAGCCGCTCCGTTGTTAAGTGCCCTGACCAACTGCACAAAACCATCCACGACGGGCAATACCTCATGGGGCTCAAGACGCTCGAACGCCAGCTTCTTGGTCCACAGATCCAGCGCCAGCCCCCCTGCCATCAGGGACCAAAACGTCAGATGGGTTCTTGAATCCGGCATCACGAAGGTCAGGTGCTGAAGAAGAGCACGACCCGGACTCAACCCGGCAGTACTGTTTTCTCTCTTGGTTTCGGTCATAATTGATGCCCACCGCGAGGGCAGCCTGAAATAATCCTGCACTATTTGTTCTCAATCGGCAGAAAATTATATCACCGTGAGCGTGACTGTCAAAGACTTTTGGGAAGGCCGCGAATTTGTTTCTTCGGCCGAACCCTAAACATTTGACATACCCGGCACGAGCCTATATCATATTGCGATTCAACCGGACTATTATGTTTAGACGGGGTATTACCTCGTCTTCGTTACTTTGGCTTGAAAGGTTTTGTTTTTATGGCGAAAATAAAAACGACTTTGAAAAATCGCCCTTTTGTACTGATTATCCGCGACGGATGGGGTTACAACCCCGACAGATCCGAAGACAAATATAACTCCGTCAAGTGCGCAAATACCCCGGTGGATGATATGCTGATGGCGGAATTCCCGAACTGCCTCATCCATACCAGTGGAGAAGACGTGGGCCTGCCCGAAGGAACAATGGGCAACAGCGAGGTGGGGCATCAGAATATCGGAGCGGGAAGGATTGTTCCGCAGGAATCCGTGAGAATAACCAAGACCATTCGAGACGGATCCTTCTTTGAGAATGCCCAGTTTCTTGAGCTGGTCGAGTTCCTGAAGAATAATAAGGGGAAAATGCACCTGATGGGCCTGTGCAGCGACATCGGGGTACACTCGCTGCTGTGCCATCTGTACGGGCTGCTCGAATTGGCAAAGAGGAACGGCGTGAAGGACGTCTTTATACATGCATTCACCGACGGCCGGGACTCACCGCCGAACAGCGGCGCGGGGTACATTGCCGATATCGAGAAAAAGGCCGGCGAAATTGGCGTCGGCAAAATAGCATCGGTCATGGGCAGGTTCTATGCGATGGACCGCGACAGCCGATGGGACCGTGTGCAAAGGGCCTACGAATGTATGAGAGTGGGCAAGAGTATCAAGGCCGCCAGCGCCGCGGAGGCGGTTGCCAAGAGCTACGAAAGAGAAGTAACCGATGAGTTCATCGAGCCGACGTGCATTGTCAATGAAGACGGCGAGCCAATAGCAACCGTGGACGACGGCGACGGCGTAGTATTCTTCAACTTCCGGGGCGACAGGCCGCGCGAAATCACACGGACGTTCGTCGATCCGGACTTCAAGGAATTCCCCAGAACAGCCAAACCGAACATACATTTCGTATGTATGACGGAATATGATGCAACGATACCGGCGCCGGTTGCATTTGCAAAGTTGCCGAAAATGAAGAATATCTTAGGTGCATATTGGGGCTCTCTCGGGTTGAAACAGTTTCGCTGCTCCGAGACGGAAAAATATGCACATGTCACGTTCTTCTTCAACGACTATACCGAAAAACCGTTTCCCGGCGAAGACAGGCAAATCGTGCCTTCGCCCCGCGTTCGCACGTATGACCTGAAGCCGGAAATGAGCGCTTACGAAGTCACAGACGTCGTGCTGGAGAGACTTGATTCAAACAAATACGACGTGATGGTGGTCAATTTTGCCAATCCCGACATGGTCGGCCACACGGGCATTTTGTCCGCGGCGATTAAGGCGGCCGAAACCGTGGACCAGTGCGTAGGCAGGATATTGGACAAAGTCCGGAGCCTCGGCGGCGCTGCGATAATCAGCGCCGACCACGGCAATTTCGAGAAGATGATAGACGGCAGCCCGGACAAGCCGCACACGGCCCACACTATCGGCGACGTCCCGCTGATTGTATTCGACGAACGCTTCAAAAACGCCGCCCTGCGCCAAGGCGGCAAATTGGCCGACATCGGCCCGACCCTGCTGCAAATGATGGACCTGCCACAACCGAAAGAAATGACAGGAAAGAGCCTGCTTGAGATCTGAATGCGTAAAAGTATCGGGCAAGGAGCCAACGAAGGGAGTGTCTTATGGGGGAAATATTCCCCAAATCGATAAGAAGTCTACCTGAAGCCGATATCCCGCTGAGCGGATTAAGGGCCTACCTTTCACAATCAGATGACCACCAAATCCTCTTCATGCAGTTTGATAAAGACGTTGAAATTCCGGAGCATTCCCATGAAAGTCAATGGGGCGTAGTCTTGGAAGGCAGAATTGATTTGGTGATCGAAGGTACCAAGAGGACCTATACGAAAGGCGATCGCGTCTTCATACCGAAAGGTGCAAAACACTCGGCCAGACTATATGCAGGATATGCTGATATCTCGTTCTTCAATCAAAAAGACCGCTACAAAACAAAAAGGCCGCCCGTTACTTCATAGAAGCTAACGCCTGATGGGAAAAGTACAAAAACCAACTTGTTATATCATTACAGGCCCAAACGGCGCAGGAAAGACTACATTCGCATTACGCTACCTGCCGCAGATAGCGGGCTGCCACAACTTTGTCAACGCCGACCTCATTGCTTATGGCCTTTCTCCTCTTGACTCATTGTCGGCTCAATATGAAGCGGGCCGTCTTTTTCTCCGTGAAATCCATACAAATATCGGCAAGCGTGTGGATTTCGCCTTTGAGACGACATTGGCAGGGCGAAGTCATATTAACCTGATCAAGAAGCTCAGACGCGACGGCTGGCAGGTGGTCTTGTTTTTTCTTTGGATACCAGATGCAGCTTTTTCAAAAAGCCGAGTTCGCGAGCGAGTTGAGCATGGCGGACATGACATACCCGATGAAACAATTTATCGCCGATTCCCTCGCATAATGCATAACTTCATAAAGATTTATATTCCTTTGTGCGATAAGGTAGTTTGTTATGATAATTCCAGGCCCGATCCCGTTCCTGTTTTTCGACAGGACAGCAAAGGCAGACGTATTTTGAATCAGGATATATACGCAAAAATTTTCAGGCATTCAGATGACTACAAAACAAACCGATAAAATGGCGATAGAGGCCGGCAGATGTCTCCGAAAGGCCGTACAGGAAGAATTGAAGCGAAAGGCATTGCTCGGCCAGTATGTTATCATCAACCGTAACGGCAAGGCCTGTCGCGTCCCGGCCAAAGAGGCCCTCAAAATGACCAAGGCTAAATGACCTTGTCTCACCGCATTAAAAACCTACAAAATTGATAGTAAAATCAATTTTTGCGAATTGAGTATTGAAGATTCATAAACCTTTTTAGTTTTATATTTTGCATAAATTTAGAATATCCTAATCCAAACTATTGTTCTTTGGATAATAATACCTTCTCGTAAAGATCATGCTCTTGAGTGTTCTGAATCAGTGATCCAATACCTTGAAGATTTAATATGTGCATTAAAACACAGCGATATAAAGCTGGTACTTGAAAGAACAAATTCCCCCACCCCTTTCTTTTGTGAAATTCATACTCTCCTTTTCGCATAACATTACCATGTATATAAGCATTTCTTGTTCGATATAATCGACCATATATCTGCACTGGAAGGCTTATTTTCTCTCCTTGTCGTGTCCGTGTCGGAGAAGCATGGTTTCTGATGCGTAGTTTTTTATCTCTCCAAGGAACAGCTTTAATAATAGCACTAACATCAAAGAATTTAACATCTGTACTGTGAGGATTAGCTAAAATCTCAAACGCAGAAACCCACAGACTCATTTGAACACCAAAATCAGTTGGTTCTCCAAATAAAACAAACGGACTTCTCAATGCATAGAAAACCATTTCCATAGTTTGGGTCACTCGATTTTTAAAACGTTTTTCTTCGAGTGTTCGAGCTTTCTTCTCTATTACATCAAGTAAAGCAAGCATTAGTTTATCATCTATTGCTGGTTCAATATTTTCCGGATGAATTACAGAAGATGTTGTATGTCCTGAAAAATTATTAATATCACAACAAATACTTTTCTCAAATGCTGTTATTGCTATAAGGTCTGTTTCATCACTTGACACACTTACAGGATAGAAATCAAATAGATCTGTACAATAGAAACCTGTATTTGTTTGGTTGTATGATAAGATTCTTGAACCTATTACTGATGAAATTGCTATTGCATTTCTAAAAGCGCATAGGTGAGAAGGTTCTACTTTTTCTAAACTTTCATCACGCACAATGATTGAAGGATTCACCTTTTTACCTAAAGGTGTACGAAAAGAATCGAGATATTGTTTCAATACTGGATTATGTTCTTTCAAATCTTGATATCGTCTGTCTTTACTTCCCAATAGTATTAAATCATTAATAGCTGCATAATTTAGGAAATCTACAGAAGGAATGGTTATTACATATTTCAATTTAATTGTTTTTTTCTGAGGCACTTTAGCATTCTAAAATTAATCTAACTTTTTACATATTCGGTAGTATTAAATGAAAATATATCCAAATTCAATCCTATTTCAACAGCAAATTCTTGCTTCAGCCATTGGACCGTAAAAAATTAAGTTTTGTAAATATAGAATCTATATAAATCCTGTGTAAATGCACATCTGAAGAAGTCCGTGCAAGTCAGTGTATAGAATTAGTGTAAGTCTATGTATATAAGTCTGTATCTTGAATTATCACAAAAAATCGATACAATGAATCGGCTATGGGACAGATACGAATTCTTGACCAGAATATGATCAATATGATTGCGGCCGGCGAGGTGATTGAACGGCCTGCAAGCGTGGTCAAGGAGCTGATGGAAAACAGCATCGACGCCGGGGCGACAAGGATAACTGTGTCCGTTGAAGACGGGGGCAGGAAACTGATTTCAGTTACCGATAACGGCCAGGGCATGGACGCCGAAGACTTAGCCAGGGCATTCGAGCCGCATACCACCAGCAAGATCAAAACCAGCGCGGATTTGCAAAGTATCTCCACGCTCGGGTTCAGAGGCGAGGCGCTGGCGAGTATCGCCTCGATCGCCCAGGTCAGGGCAATAAGCAGGACGCGGGGCTCCGCCGGGGCAAGCTGCATTGAAATTGACTGCGGCAGCAAGAGCAATGTCAGC